>JBBDIO010000030.1:0-8274 GCA_040880365.1 Litorilinea sp. | reverse complement strand
CTCGCACTTTGCCGCCTTGCCGCCTTGCCAATTTGTCCTTACAACCTTACTATCTCGCCGCCAACCCCAAATAGAATCCGACACCGATGCTCGAATCAACTGCGCCCGAATCTAAAGAGCTTTTGGAAACCGACGTTCTCATCATCGGCTGTGGCATTGCCGGCGCGACGGCCGCGCTCACGCTGGCCGATGCCGGGATCCCGGTCGTTGTGGTGACCCGGGCCAAAGCGCCCGAAGACAGCAGCACGCTTTGGGCACAGGGCGGGATCATCTACACAGGTCCCGGCGATACGCCCGACCTTTTGGCCGAAGACATTGAGCGCGCGGGCGCGGGCCATTCCTATCCCAAAGCGGTGCGCATTCTGGCCGAACAGGGACCCGACGCGGTGCGCCGCATTTTGCTGGAACGGGTGGGCGTGGATTTCGATGAACACGCCGCGGCTGCCGCATCTGCATCCGCAGAAGACACGGCTTCCGCGCCCGCCACATCCGTCGCCCATGCCCATACAGAAGAAGGTCTTTCGCTGGCGCTCGAAGGCGGCCATTCGCTGCCGCGCATTATCCATGCCGCCGACGCCACCGGACGCGCCATCGAGATCGCGCTGCTCAACGCGCTGCGCATGCACCCGCAGATCACCTTGCTCACCGAGCACACCGCGGTCGATCTGCTCACCCCGTCACACCATGCCCTGAATCGCCTGGCGGTCTACGAAAAACGTTCATGCGTGGGCGCCTATCTGCTGGACCAGCGCACCGGACAAGTGGCGCGCTGCATTGCCAAGCGCACAATCCTGGCAACCGGCGGGCTGGGGCAAATATTCCTGCGCACCACCAACCCGGTCGGCGCGCGCGGTGACGGGGTTGCGATGGCCTATCGCACCGGCGTGCGCATCATCAACGCCGAATTCGTCCAGTTTCATCCCACGGCCTTCTATAATCGCCAGTCGGCGCGCTTCCTCATCTCCGAAGCCGTGCGCGGCGCGGGCGGGCGCCTGGTCAATGCCGATGGCGTGCCCTTTATGGATGCCTATAACCCGGAGTGGAAAGACCTGGCGCCCCGCGATATTGTGGCGCGCAGCATCCACCAGGAAATGCTCACGCGCGATATTTCGCATGTCTATCTCGATCTCACCTCGTATATCTCAAAAGACCGCATCCTGGCCCATTTCCCCACCATTCACCGCCAATGTCTCGACTATAACATCGACATTACCCAGGATCTGGTGCCGGTGGTGCCCGCGGCCCACTATTCGTGCGGCGGCATCTGGGTAGATGAATGGGGCCAGACCAATCGGCGCAGTCTCTATGCCGTGGGCGAAGTGGCCTGTACAGGTCTGCATGGGGCCAACCGTCTGGCGAGCACCTCGCTGCTCGAAGGGCTGGTCTTTGGCGAACGCGCAGCCCGTCACATCTATCAGGCGCTGATCAACGGGGCGTCGTTGTATCCCCAGGCCGATATCCCGGTGTGGAACGATACCAGCACAGACGACGCCGACCCCGCGCTCATCTCTCAGGATCTCAGCTCCATCAAGCATATCATGTGGAATTATGTGGGCCTGGTGCGCACTGCGCCGCGCCTGGAGCGTGCGCTACGCGAATTGAGCCATCTGGAAGTGGAAATCGAGCAATTTTATCGGCGCACCCGCCTGAGCGACGAGCTGATTGGGCTGCGCAATGCCGTCCGCACCGCGATTGTGGTTGCCAACGCGGCCTGGCGCAATCGCACAAGTATGGGCTGCCACTACCGCGAATAGAAAGCACTCTGGTTATCGTTCAACCTGTCTTTCTCTGCGTCAAAACGCGCTCCCGACATTTCACATCACCCCAGGAATGGGGTAAACTTGCCTGCATATGGTGTCAACTCGTGTATGGCAGTTTTTACGTATTCGTTTCCCTGGATTTCATACTTCGTGGTCTGTTCGCCTCATCCTCACCGGGTTCGCCATTCTGGGAATCTGGTATAGCCTGGTAGTACCAACGTTTGAAACACCCGACGAACTCTATCACTATGCCTTTGCCCGCCATTTGGCGCTGGGCAATTCTTTGCCGGTGCAAAATGTGGACGAACTGGGTCCCTGGGAGCATGAAGGCACGCAAGCCCCGCTCTACTATCTTCTGGTAAGTCGTTTACTTGCACCGCTGGACCATCGCGATTTTGAAGCGCTAATCGTCATCAACCCGCGCGCCAATCTAGGCGATCCCCACTATCCCGGCAACAAAAACTTCATGCTCTACAGTGGCGAGAGCCAACCGCTGGCCGGAACCCGGCTAGGAGTCCTGGTAGCACGCTGGACTTCGCTGAGCATGATGGTGGGCGCGCTGTGGTTCACCTACCAAACCGCGCGTCTGACCTTTGGCACATCCAGTGCCGCGCTTGTAGCACTAGGTGTGGCGGCCACGATTCCGCAGCTAGCCTTTATCGGTGCCGGAGTCAGCAACGATGCGATGATTATTCTGACTGCAAGCGCCACCATCTATTGGCTATGCGCCCTAATCAGCCGCGCCGACACAATCCCCATTCGCCGCTGGGACTGGGTGGTTACCGGCCTGCTTCTGGCATTGGCATCATTGAGCAAGCTACAGGGGCTGGGCCTGTTCATTCCTGCCGCGTTCGTCATTTTCCTGCTGGCGCGGCGACGCCGCAATTGGCACATCATCTGGCACGCCGGGCTAATCATTGCCTTACTCTGGCTCACCGTGGCTGGCTGGTGGTATTTGCGCAACTTCATACTCTATGGCGATTTGCTCGCGACCCGTACGCTTCTGGAAATTGAAGGATTGCGGTCTGAAGCGCAATCTCTGGGCGAATTCTGGGGCGAGCTGCGCGGTCTCCGCTATTCCTTTTGGGGCCTGTTCGGCTGGTTCAGCATTCTCTTGCCGACCTGGGTCTATGTGCTGCTGGATGGAATCACACTGATTGGGCTAGGCGGTTTATTGGATCTGGCCCGGCGGCGGTTAAAAAACGCCCGCACAAAGCAATACACCCTGCACACATGGTTCGAGCAACCCGCAAACCGGGTATACCTGGTGCTCGCGCTGTGGTTATCGGTGCTCTGTGCCGCCATGTTCTACTGGCTCACCTTTGCCATCAGCAGCCAGGGTCGCCTGCTCTTTCCGGGCGTCAGTGCGGTTGCGATCCTGCTTACCCTGGGTTTAGGCCATGCCAGCCGACGCAGCTATCTTTTCTGGCGTCGGGTCTGGACATCGCAACCCGATGTTCCTCTTCTGCGCCCCCACCCCATCGTCAACCTGACGCTATTGCCCCTTGGATTGCTGGCGTGTTCGTTTTATGCCGTCATCGTGCTGTTGCCAAACAATTATATGCGCCCCAAACCCATCACAACGCTACCACCCGACGCGATACCTGTCCACCGGGTCTACGGTGATATTATCGAGCTGGTTGCCATCGAGAAACCGCGTGCGGTAATCGAGCCGGAGAGTTACATTGAGGTTACGCTCTATCTGCGCAAATTGCAGAAGACGGGCCAGGATTACGAACTCTTTGTCCAACTCCTGGATCATGAGATTAAAGAGTTCGCGAACGTAACTACCCATCCCGGCTGGGGCAAAAACCCTACCAGTCTCTGGGAAATTGGCAAAATTTATCCCGATACCTACCGGCTCTACGTCCATCCTCCCACCACCCCACCAGCTGCCACCCCACCGGCTGCCCCTACGCCCCACGCTGACCTGAATGTCGATAGGCAAACCACACTGAATGCACGCCTCTTTATTGGTTTCCGCACGATGGAACATGAATTGTTGGAAGTGCCCGGCTATGAATGGGACATTGACAGCATGACGGTGGGTCGCATCCGGGTATTGCTGGAATAAACGCCCTACGCATTTTCCAATCCTTCGTTGTCGGCGGCTTTTTCTTGTGTTATCATGCCCCTCATATCCTGGCGCGCGTGACTGCGCGCCACTTCACTGCAATTTCCTTACAGTGTTTTTTACATGATTCTGTAGTCCTCGTTGACCCTACACCTGTGCTATCCACCCACCCGGCGATATCCATGCACCTGGCGATATCTGCCCATGTTCACCGCACAGTGACAAGCGCGTAATCAAACAATCGGGTGGCAGGCAGTCGCTTGACCGCCATGCAGTGCAGAAGCTACGCACTCACAAGCAATAGACAGTGACGTTGAAATAAGTGACGTTGAAATAGTCGTGCAGCACGGAAAGCCCCTCTAGCGTACTCGGTGACATGGCGCGCGAGCAGCGCCGTCACCGCCCCACACAGGGGTCTTTCTACTAGGGAGAACAAAATCCACATGAAACGGCCTGGTATTCTTTTCGTCCTCGCGCTGGCGGCGTTTGCGCTGGTTTATCCCTGGCTGGGAACGGTTCCGGCCTTCGCCCAGACTGAGCCAACTGCTCCGCAGACTGTGCCAACCGCCCCGCAAACCGTGCCAACCGAGACCCCGGCGCATGTGCCGGGACAGCTCATCATCAGCTTCCACGCTACGGTGACGCCCGAAGAAGTCGAAGCGTTCTATGCCGAATACGGCATGGTGGAAATGGATGACCTGGACCCGAACCCCAACAAGGAATCGGGCGAAATCCGGCTGGCGTTTGTGCCTGTCGAAGTGAATACCGAGGTGGTAGACGATCTGAGCCGCGACCCGCGCGTGGTCTATGCCGAACCCAACTATGTGGTGCAGCTGCAACAGACGCCCAACGATCCCCACTATGACCGCCAATGGGGCCATTCGAATACGGGCCAGACGGGCGGCACCGCGGGCGCAGATGTGGGCGCGCCCGCCGGCTGGCAGGTGACGACCGGCTCCACCGATGTGATCATGGCGGTCATCGATACCGGCATCGACTATAACCACGAAGATCTGATTCCCAATCTCTGGGTCAATCCCCAGGAATGTCCCCAGGGCTATGGCAACTGTGTCGCCGACGGCGTAGACGACGACGGCAGCGGCTATGCCGATGATTTCTACGGCGTTAACACCATCAATGACACGGGCGACCCCATGGACGACTTTGGACATGGCACGCACGTGGCAGGCGTTATGGCGGCACGCGCCAACAACAATCTGGGCATCGCCGGCCTCAACTGGGAGGGGCGGATTGTCGCCTGCAAATTCCTGGGTGCATCGGGCGGCGGCACCATTGCCGGCGCGGTGAAGTGCTTCAACTATATTCGCCATCTGCGCAATCAGATGGATCTTAATGTAGTGCTCACCAACAACAGTTGGGGCGGCGGCGGCTATTCCCAGGCTCTGGAAGATGCTATGGCCGGACCCGACCAGCCGCTGCACATTGCCGCGGCGGGCAACGGCAACACCAGCTCGCTCCACTATCCGGCAGGCTTCGACCTGCCCAACCTGATCGCCGTGGCCTCGACCGACCACAACGACCAGTATTCCAATTTCTCCAACTGGGGCGATTGGGTGCATCTGGCTGCGCCCGGTTCCAACATTTTCTCCACCGTGCCCACAGGCCAATGTCCCATGTGCGATTCGTCGGGCTATGCGGCAGCCAGCGGCACATCTATGGCGTCGCCCTATGTGGCAGGCGCGATAGGTCTGATCGCCGCCCGCTATCCCGAACTCACCCAGGCCCAGATGATCCAGCGCGTGATCAACGGCGTGGACATGCTGCCCGAATCGAATAAATCGACCCAGACCAATGGCCGTCTGAATTTGTTCAACTCGCTGGATGACGACGAAACACCGCCCGCCGCGATTAGCGATCTGACGCCCACGCTGCTGCTGCTCACCGGCGTGCGTCTGAACTGGTCAGCAGTTGGCGACGACGGCATGGAGGGACTCGCCAGCGCCTATGACCTGCGCTATAGCAGCGCGCCCATCACCGCCGAAAACTGGAACCAGGCGACGCGCGTGCCCGGTGTGCCCGCACCCCAGGAGCCAGGCGCGGTCGAAACCTTCACCGTCAACGGGCTTGCGCCCGATACGGTCTATTACTTTGCCATCCGCGCCCTGGACAATGTGGGCAATGAATCGCCGATTTCCAATGTGGCGATGGCAAAAACCATCCAGGGCACGGTGGTGTTCGAAGATGATGTGGAAGACGGCCCCGGCGACTGGACGGCGGCAGGCACCGACGATTTGTGGGGTATCAGCGAAAACCGCTACAACAGCCCCACCCACGCCTGGTACTATGGCGACGCGAGCAAGGGCAACTATGATACCGGCGAAACCAACAGCGGCACCCTGACTTCTGCGCCCATCGATCTGGTGACCAATGAAAATGTAGCCCTGGTCTTCTATGAATGGAGCGAAATTGAAGATACGCCCACCTACGACCGCACCCGCGTCCAGGTTTCTACCAACGGCACCAGCTGGGAAACCGTCTACGAGTCGTTGGGCACAGCCAGCGCGTGGGAACGGCGCATGGTGGATATCACCCCGCAAGTGGGCGAAAGCAATGTGCTCCATGTGCGCTTCTGGTTCGATACCGTCGATAACCGCTTCAACGATTTTGAAGGCTGGTATGTAGACGATATCGCAGTGTTGGCGGGCACACCGACCGTGCCCGGCGCGTCGACCGATGCGCCCAATCTGCTCATGGACGAAGCCAATATCGGCCTGAGCAATCCCCATCCCACGCTGGGCGAAACCATCACGGTGCACGCGATTGTGATCAACAACGGCGTGGTCGAAGCCAACAACGTGCAAGTCCAGTTTATGGACGGCAGCGTCGAACCCCCCACGCCCATCGGACCGGCGCAAACCATCCCCAATCTGCCCGTGGGCGGCAATGCGGGCGTGGAGTTGAACTATGACACGGCAGCCCATGCCGATGGCGACGGGGGGGAACGCATTATCCAGGCTGTTGTAGATCCCTATGGTCTGATCGTCGAATCTAACGAAGCCGACAACAGCGCCGCCCGCACCTTTACAGTAGACGCGCCGCCCACCGCCAATCTGGTGGTCAACAGCGCCAATATCGGGTTCAATCCTGCCCAACCCGTGCCGGGTGACCAGGTGGTGATCCAGGCCGTGATCCAAAACGACAGCAGCGTGCCGGTAGACGATGTCACCGTGCAATTTATGGATGTGACCGACTCCGACACCACCCGGCTCATCGGCGAAAGCCAGACCATCAACAGCATCGCAGCCGGAGGCGCGGCAGTGGCCCAGGTGACCTATGACACCAGCGGCGCAAAAGCCACGCGCCGCATTCGCGTGGTGATCGATCCCGAACATCGCATCCCCGAATCCAATGAAAGCGACAACGAGGCCCAGACCACGCTCAATCTGGTCACCGATCCGCTGCCCAACCTGCTCATGAATACCATCAACGTGGGCTTCGACCCCGAAACGCCGGTCGCCGGCGCGGATGTGACCGTGCTTGCCACTGTGCACAACGACGGCGCGGTGCCTGCCTCCAATGTGGTGGTGCGCTTTGTGGATACCACCGGCGGCGGCTCTCAGATCATGGGCGAAGCGCAGGTGATCGACACCATCCCTGCCGGGGGCAGCGGACTGGCGCAGATAGTCTATAGCACGACCGGGCGCGCCGGCGACCGCCGCATCCGCATCGAAGTCGATCCCCAGAACCTCATCGAAGAAGTGCGCGATAGCGACAACGAAACCACCGTCACCCTGCGCGTGGAACCGTCGCCCCTGCCCAATCTGGTCATGCAGAGCAACAATATCACGCTGCATCCCACCCAGGTCGTGCTGGGTGAGCCGACAACCGTGCGCGCGGTCGTGCTCAACACAGGCAATGCCGGTGCCGAAGATGTGGCGGTGCAATTCCAGGATATTACCAACGGCGCGCCCGTGCCTCTGGGCGACCCGCAAACCATCGCACAAATCGGCGCGGGCAGCGGCGCGACCGTCGAAACCACCTATGAAACAAACCCTGCAACAAGCCCCGAAATCACAGGCACACCGGGCGAACGCCGTATCCAGGTGGTGGTAGACCCCGGCAGCTTCATCACCGAATCCAACGAACAGGATAACCAGGCTACAGCCGGGCTAACCGTGCAGCCGCCGTCCCGGCCCAATCTCACCATGCTGGCTTCCAACATTCTGTTCGAGCCAAGCCGGCCCGTACAGGGCGATGTGGTGACCATTACCGCAGTCGTGCTCAACACCGGCGCCGAGGATGCTACCAATGTTCTGGTGCAGTTTGTCGATGTCACCTATAGCGGCTTTGAACCTATCGGACAGGAACAGACTATCGATCTGGTGCCCAAAGGCGGCAGCGCCACCGCGCAGATCGCCTATGATACGCGCACGCTGGCCGGCAACCGCCGCATTCAGATTCTGGTAGATTCCAACAATC
>JBBDIO010000029.1:8059-8280 GCA_040880365.1 Litorilinea sp. | reverse complement strand
GGTTATCCTGGTTTTTCACTGCGCATATTGCCACAAGTCCTCAACGCGGTTAGGCAAGGGACCAGCACGGTTATCTTTTTGACTTTCCAGGCAAAGCTCTACTAAAATCAATGGAAATTGTAGGAGATGGCTCCTGCAGCATATAACTTGATCTTCGGGGCAAGGTGAGGGCGCGTTTGCAAGGGCGCTCAATTCCTGACCGGCGGTATGGCTCGTCGATG
>JBBDIO010000029.1:5255-8049 GCA_040880365.1 Litorilinea sp. | reverse complement strand
GAGCCCGCTACCCCTGTGGGTGAAACTAGTTGTAAAACAGACCTGCAGGGTGGATTCGGTGCGAAGCCGAAGCCGACGGTATAGTCCGGATGGGAGAAGATCCAGCACACGATTGGCGAAGGCTGTCGGCCCTTGCCGGTTTGTTTGCGTTTACCTATGCTCGATGGCAGGGACGGCCTTGGCGGGTCACCTGGGGTCGTTGCTTTGGTCTGCAATCCAGCCGGTACTGGTCGCTTTGGCTTTTGCCCTAGTGTGCCCTGCCTACGCTCCGAAGATCTATTCAGATCGGAGCGTTTTTTATGCTTCAGCAACGACCCCTCAGCACGAAAGGTGAGGGCTGTGACAGTTCGCATGAGTCGTTCATGCAACGCGCGCTACAATTGGCGGCGCAAGGCGAGGGCTACACCAGCCCCAATCCTGCCGTGGGCGCGGTGGTGGTGCGCGAGGGTTGCATCGTGGGCGAGGGTTATCACCGTCACGCAGGGGCCCCCCATGCTGAGGTAGAGGCACTCATCCAAGCCGGTGAAGCGGCGCGCGGGGCCGCCATGTATGTGACCCTAGAGCCGTGCAACCACCATGGACGCACGCCCCCGTGTACCGAGGCCATCACGCGCGCCGGCATCGCCACAGTTTTTTATGCGGTGGCGGACCCCAACCCGCGCGTCTGCGGACGGGGACATCAGCGGCTGCAAGAAGCAGGCGTTGCCGTCCATGCAGGTCTCTGCGGTGAAGCGGCTTACTATCTTAACCGCTTCTTTTTCCACCACATCACCACCGGGCAACCCTACATCATCGCCAAATTTGCCGCCAGTCTCGACGGCAAGATCGCCACGCGCACCGGTGAAAGCCGCTGGATAACCGGCACCCTGGCGCGGCAACAGGGGCACCGTCTGCGCCACCAATGTGACGCAATTGCCGTTGGCGCCGGTACTGCGTTGGCCGATAATCCCAGCCTGACCACACGCTTGCCCGATCTGCACCGGCCCCAGCATCCTGTGCGTGTGCTGCTGGATAGCCGGGGACGTGTGCCACTCGGCGCACACTTGTTCGATCCGGACTTGCCCGGACAGACGCTCGTTGCCACAACGGAAGCCATGCCTTGCTTGCACCGGGCGGCCCTGGCCGGACGCGGAATCGAAGTTGTGGAGATGCCTGCCACGGATACAGGTCAAGTAGATATTTCTGCTCTCATGCAAGAACTGGGGCGGCGCAACCTGACGAGTCTGCTGGTCGAAGGAGGCGGCACCCTGCTGGCCTCCTTTCTCGGTGCAGGCGCTGTCCAAGAAGTGTGGGCATTTTTGGCTCCGCTGCTGATTGGGGGGGATGCGGCACCGGGGCCGGTGCGGGGCCTGGGGAGTGTTGCCCTGGCTGATGCCCTACGATTGCACAACACTCAAGTCGAAGTGATAGGGGACGATATCCTGGTCCGTGGTCAGACGCAACTGCCGTCTACCTGGGCCATGCCTGTGACGTGGCAGGCGGCACATTCGCTAGAGGGAGAGTGACTATGTTTACCGGTATTGTAGAAGAGATCGGCACGGTGTCACAGCTTCAGCCCAGTGGCGACGGCTATAGTCTGACGCTTCGCGCCCGGACCGTGTTGGAGGGAACCCGTTTGGGGGACAGCATTGCCGTCAACGGCGTCTGTTTAACGGTGATCCGCCTGCTTTCGGATGGCTTTGTCGCTGGCCTCTCGCCTGAAACGCGCAAGCGCACCAATCTCCTGCGGCTGCATCAGGGAGATGGGGTCAACCTGGAACGCTCGCTTACCCCAAGCAGCCGCATGGGCGGGCATTTTGTCCAGGGGCATGTGGACGGAACCGGCGTCATTACCGCCTTCCGCGCCGATGGCGACGCGCTGTGGATGACGATTCAAGCCCCGGATACGCTCATGCGCTATATCGTAGCCAAAGGCTTTATTGCGCTGGATGGGGTGAGTCTGACTGTCGTGGATGTGTTTGAATCGGGCTTTACCGTCACACTGGTGGCCTATACGCAACAACAGATTATGTTATCACGACAGAAGATCGGCTATCAGGTCAACCTGGAGGTGGACATTTTGGGGAAATATGTCGAGAAGCTGTTGGACGCTCGCTTTGACCATATGCAAAAGCAGGGGCTGAGCCTGGATTTTCTGGCCGAGCATGGGTTTCAGTAAAGGAGTTTGAGAGTTTATGAATCCGACAACAGGCAGCCTGGCAACTGTTGAAGAGGCTTTGGCCGACTTTCAAGCCGGCAAGTTCGTCATCATTGTGGATGACGAAGATCGTGAAAATGAAGGAGATCTGGCGATTGCAGCCGAGTTCGCCACGCCAGAGGCGATTAACTTTATGGCGCGCGAAGGACGCGGCCTCATCTGTGTGGCCATGACCGGTACGATGTTGGACCGTCTGCGCCTGCCGCTCATGGTGCCGCCCGCTGCCAACCGCTCCGGCTTTGGTACCAACTTCACGCGCTCTGTGGAAGCGCGCACCGGCGTGACCACCGGCATATCCGCGCAGGACCGCGCCCGCACCATTGCGGTTTTGATCGATCCACAGAGCACAGCGGTGGACATTGTTACGCCGGGACATATGTTTCCGCTGCGCGCCCAGGAGGGTGGGGTATTGGTGCGGCGTGGGCAGACCGAAGCCAGCGTGGACCTGGCGCGATTGGCCGGGTTAACGCCAGCTGCCGTGATCTGTGAGGTGATGGCCGCGGATGGGACCATGGCACGCCTGCCTGAACTAGGTATACTGGCGGCGCAGCATCAGTTGAAGATTGTTTCGGTCCAGGCGTTGGTTGACTATCGCCG
>JBBDIO010000029.1:0-5155 GCA_040880365.1 Litorilinea sp. | reverse complement strand
GTGCGGGTAGATAGCGCGCAGTTGCCCACCCGCTATGGGCAGTTCCAGGTAATTGCCTATCAGGATGAGCAGCATCAGGAGCACCTCGTGCTCCAGCACGGTTCCTGCACGGGGCAGGTTCCGCTGGTGCGCATCCACTCTGAATGCGTGACTGGGGATTTACTTGGCTCTTTGCGCTGCGACTGTGGCGACCAGTTGCATGAGGGGCTGCGGCGGATAGGGGAGGAAGCGTATGGGCTGCTCCTTTATTTGCGCCAGGAAGGGCGCGGCATTGGCCTCGCCAACAAAATTCGTGCCTATGCCCTACAAGACCACGGGCTGGATACGGTGGAGGCCAATCTTGCGCTCGGTTTCCCGGCCGATGTCCGCGATTTTGGCGTGGCCGCGGCCATGCTGCGCGATCTGGGCGTCGAGCGGGTACGCCTTCTCACTAATAACCCTCAAAAGGCTGCGATGCTCACAGCGCACGGCATCCAGATTGAGGAGCTTGTCCGGCACCATGTCGGAGAGCGACCAGAAAATCGCGCGTATCGACGCGCCAAAGCAGAGAAATTGGGCCACCACTTATCGGTTTGGCGAGAGGAATGAAATGAATATGGGAAAAGTATTTTCGGGAAAACTTGTCGGCGTCGGTTTGCGCTTTGCGATTGTTTGCTCGCGCTGGAATGAGTTCATGGGTGGAAAGCTGCTCGAGGGGGCACGGGATGTGCTTGGGCGCCACGGCGTGCTGGAAACGGACATCGATGTGGCGATGGTTCCCGGCAGCTTCGAACTGCCGCTCGTCGCCAAAAAGATGGCCCAGAGCGGTCGCTACGATGGCGTGATCTGCCTGGGCGTCATTATCCGGGGCTCGACACCGCACTTCGACTACGTGGCCGGTGAAGCTGCCAAAGGAATCGCCCAGGTGGCGCTGCAAAGTGAGGTGCCTGTCACTTTTGGGGTGATTACCAGCGACACGGTGGAACAAGCGATTGAGCGGTCGGGCAGCAAGGCGGGCAACAAAGGCGTTGAAGCCGCGGTTGCCGCGATTGAGATGGCTAATCTGTTGCGCGAACTTGAAGAAAGCGCCTGAGGTTCACAACCGAAAGTTGCCGCTGTTATGGCCGCTGTGTGAGGCGAGCCAACTCGGCCGTGCTGGACGCTCTTCAGGCTATGGGGGCAATAGGACTTTCCTGTTTGGGTAAAAAAGAACGCGGGAACTCTGGTTTGCAGAGTTCCCGCGTCTACCAGACTGTCGTCGGTGTAGTGACGGCGTACTTTGTGTAGTCGTCTGCGGCGCTTAGTCGCCCATTACTACCGGAATGAATATGGATTGTGCTAATGGCGAAGCCGGTTCGGCAAACAAGGCGAATTCGGTCAGGTGATAGATAGCAAAGGTTGCCAGAGCGGTCTCACGATCATAGGATTGGCGTACAATCCCGTCGCGCTGCCAGGCCTGGTTCTCTTCGTTCCAGTAGAAGAGCTGCGGCTCCAACTCGCCTGCTCCTTCGTTGTCGGCCGCGAGATGAGCGCCGGTGTGTTTGGCAAGGTGTCGGGGAAGACCACAACCATTATTTTGCCCGTTGCCGTGCGCTCACACTGGTCCTTGATCGTGTAAGAGAAGATATCGGTGTAGGTAACGGCATCGACTTCGCTATGTTCTGCAGGGGGCGCGCCTACTGAGTAGGTAATGCTTGTCCCCCTGCTCTTCCTCTTCAATCAAGCCGTTGTATGGCCACTATCAGTTGGCACCCATGACAGCGTCGGTTAGTGTGGAATCGTACAGACTACGGCCTGACCCCTACCCCAAAAATCTGGCACCTCGTCAAACTCCGGTTAGCGGTCAGCATCATACCAAATGGAGCGGATCTCCTCATTCACCGGCAGAAGCTCGGCAAGGGTGCCTTGGGCTTCTATCCTACCCGCCCGCAACACGAGGATATGATCCGCGCGCCTCAAGGCTTCTGGTCGGTGCGAGACAACAAGCAGGGCTGGATGAGCGGCGGCAAATAAGCGCTGCCAAAGCCGGTTTTCCGTATGGACATCCAATGCACTGGATAGATCATCAAACACAAGCAATTCAGGAGTGCGTACAAACATACGGGCGGCGGCTGTCCGCTGCACCTGACCACCCGATAGCCGCATGCCACGCGGCCCCACAAGAATATCAAGCGTTGGAAATTCGTGCTCCAATCCCGCGCTATGCAGCGCACCGGGCAGGTCAACTTCATCCTCTGCGCGACCGAGCAGAATGTTGTTACGCAATGTCTCACTAAACAGCCGGGGCACTTGCGCGGTATAGGCACATTGTGGTGGCACGAAAAAATCGGCCGGATCGCTGATGGGTTGCCCATTCCAGAAGATTTGCCCCTGTTCTTTAGGCAGCAATCCCAAAACCGTGCGCAAGAGCGTTGTCTTGCCCGCGCCGATCCGCCCCGTAATTACCAGGCACTGACCACGGGCTAGCCGAAACGAAATCTGCCTGATGCCTTGTTGGCTGTCTGCATGGGTATAGGCCAGATCGCGTACTTCCAGCACCTGTAACGGCGCCGCGGCCGGTGCTATCCGCTCTATTTTGATACTCTGTTCCGCGTCAAGCAAATGGCGATGATGTTGTACAAGTTGCTGCGGCGGCGCACCCTGCATCAGTGTCTGAAGGCGCGTCACCGCGATCCCGGTCTGCCGATAGTGGGGTAACAGATTGCCAATTTCCCCAATTATGCCCGGCACATAGTCGAGATAAAAAACGAACAGCGCAAAACTGCCGATAGTGAACGTACCGGCTTGCATTGCCGAGGCGGCAAAGATCAGGATCAAGCTCATCCCAATCTCGGTAGAACAGCCAAAGACGGCATTCAAGAGATTGTTGAAATACAAATCTTGCAGCGCAGCGCGCTGGCGACGCGCACTGATATCGGCGAAATAGCCGACCATGCGTTTCTCTGCACGCGCGACTTTAATCGCCTGTACCGCGTGGAACAACTCGCCCAGCGCGCCGGTTGTATCGCCGGTAGCCTGGCGACTACGTGTGCGGCGGGCCTCGATCTGGGGGCGCAGCCGATTGACCACGAGAATAATCAACACCAGAGGCAGAAAGACGAGCAGCGTAATCGGTAGCGAAATACGCGCCATCAGGGTCAAACCAATTAGAGCGAAAAGACACGCACCCAAAAAGGAAACCCATGCGCTCAATAGTCCAGAGACGGCGTTGACATCGTCGCGCAGCCGGTTAACAGCCTCTCCCGTAGAGAACGGCAGCGCACGTCCGGCAGGGACTGCCAGAATTCTGTGAAACAAGTTGCGCTGTAATAAGGCGCGTACCCGGAATTCTGTGTTGACACTCATCACAGCCCATCCAAAATTAGACAACGCACGCGCCAGTTCAAAACCGCCAAGGAGCGCGAGAAGCCACCAAATGCCCAACGGCGACGGGTTGGCACCGGTCAACGTATCAAAGAATTGGCTAGGCAATAGGCCGAGTGCAACAAACAGCAACCAGCCGGCGAGGATGAACAAGAAATAACAGAAATAGCGCCAGGGCAAAAAACGATAAATGTGCCAAACATACTGCCAGACCGGCCATGTAATTTGTGTTTGCATTAGCTATCCCAAACCCCCTTCATGTTCAAGAGCTGCGAGCAAGACTGTCTGTTTCCAGCAGGCGTGCATAATGCGATGTGCTGCCTGCCAACTCTGCGCGCGTGCCGTATTCACTGATCTCTCCATTTACCAAAATCAAGATATCATCCACCAGGCTAACCGTTTGCAAGCGGTGCGCGATGATGATGGCAGTGCGTCCCTGCAAAAGTCTGGTCAGGGCGCGCTGCACGAACATCTCGGTGCGCGGATCAAGCCGAGACGAGGCTTCATCGAGGATTAGAAGATCCGGCTTTTGCAGAAAGGCGCGTGTGAGCGCGATTAACTGCGCCTCGCCAGCGGAAAGGCTATCTGCCTGAAGCTGTGTTTGCAGGCCGTGCGGCAAGCGCGCAAACCATTCACCCAGTCCTAGCTCTTGGATAGCTTCCAGGACGGTCGCGTCAGAAATGGTGTGGTCCAGAAAGGTGATGTTGTCGCGCAGGCTAGCATGGAAGAGTTGCACATCCTGGGTCACCAACCCAATGCGCGAGCAAAGCGCGTCTACAGTTACCTCTCGGCTATCGACGCCATTCAAGAGGATTTGCCCCTGCTGAGGATCGTAGAAACGAAAGAGCAGACGAGTCAGTGTACTCTTGCCACTGCCGGTTTGTCCGAGAACCCCCAAAGTATGACCTGGGGCCAGGTGGAAAGAAATGTCGCGCAAAGCGGGTGCTTTTTCAGCTATTTCATCCTTTGGTGCATCGTAGGAAAACGAGACGCGCGCAAATCGAACATCCAGTGGACCCGGCGGCAATGTGACGCGCGGACCATCGACAACCATCGATTTAGCTGCAAATAGGTCGGCGACCCGACGTAGGGAAGCGAGTGCCTGCTGAAAGTCACTGAACTGATAAACCAGATCGGTCAATGGTCCCCAGATGAGATACACATAGCTAAAAATAACATAGGCTGTCCCAATTGTGATTTGGCCCTGGAGATAGAGAATGGCCGCAAAGCCCAGCCCCATTAACAGGCCGACCACATAGAGGATCATGCGCACGATGCTGATCAGACCTTGCACCACCTCGGCGTGCTGCCGTTTGAACAGACGCTGTCGCATCAAAATGGTCAACTGACGCAGCACATAGCCGGTCGCGCCACTCGTCCGAATGTCTTCGGTACCGCTCAGACGCTCTTCCAGAAAGCCGAACAATGCAGCCTCGGCCTCCCGCGCGCTGACAAAATTGGCGACGGTTGCCGTATTGAGCCAGAAAATAGCGACTATATATAGACCGGCAAAGATGGCATATAGTAGGCCCATCCGCCAATCGATGGTGGCCAGGATGCCAATCACACCGAACGCGATCAAGGCATTTGTAATGAGGATGAGCACAAAACGCGAAAAGAAATTATTGAGTATGCCGACATCGCCATCAATGCGTTCGATCAACTCGCCCGGTGTATGTTGCAGGTGAAAAGAAAGATCCAGCGCGAGGCAATGGCGCACCAGATCAACACGCAGGGCGTTGGTTGCTTTCCACGCTACTAGCTCGGCCAGATAGTTCTCACCGACCTTGACCCCACGCAGCACAAAGGCCGC
>JBBDIO010000028.1:0-8347 GCA_040880365.1 Litorilinea sp. | reverse complement strand
GAGGCGCTTCTTCTTCAGGAGGCGCTTCCTCCGCCGGCGACGCTTCTTCTACTGGCGGTGCTTCTTCCGCAGGCGGTGCTTCTTCCGCAGGCGGTGCTTCTTCCACAGGCGGTGCCTCTTCCACAGGCGGCGCTTCTTCCGCAGGCGGCGCTTCTTCCGCAGGCGGCGCTTCTTCCGCCGCAGGTGCCGGCTCTGGCTCTGCGACGAACACAGGGGCGGCCTCTTCGGGGACAACTTCTTCCACCGCAGCCGCGCGGACTGCCGCATAGTTAATCACCGCCGTCGCCTGCACGCTGAAATCGTTGGTTGCTACGACTACCATCACCGCGCCGGTTTCGATCAGACTGCCATCGGGCCAGTATTCAGGCATGGCAAAGCCCGTGCTATAGATACCGTTGGCATCCGTGCTCGTCGTGGCATAGCGCTCCGAATTGGCCGCACTGCTGCCACTCGTATCGAACCGCGCCAGGTGAACGTTCACCGTCACATTGCCGGGGAAACCGCCACCGCTCACGGTCAAAGCCGCCCCCGGACCGGCGTGGGCAGGATTGACCCCCACAAACGGATTTAATGTGGCAGGAGGGGCCACGACGGGCGTGGGGGTTGCCGGCGGCAGCGGGGTCGCGGTTGCCGTAGGACCGGCAGGCGTAAAGCTGAACGTCGCGCCCGCCTGATAGCTGAAGTCCACATTTGCCGCCAGCACCAGCAGCCGATTTGTAATGATCTGTCCACCGTCGGGCCAGTTGGCCGGGATGGTGATCACCGCGCTGTAGTTGCCATCGCGGTCCGAGACCGTGCTGCCATAGACTTGGGTGCGATTGCCGCGCCCCGGCTGTTCATCCAGCATCCCCAGATAGATATTCACCGGGGTATTGGCGGGGAAACGCCCGCCGCTGACGGTCACGGTCGTACCCGGCACACCGCTATCGGGTGCCAGCGAGATCGACGGATCCGGGGCACGCACGAAGTAATCGAAGTCCGCGCCGGCCTGTGATGTCCAATTGTTGGTTGCCACCAGCAAGACGAGTTTGCCGCTCGCAATGGCAGCTCCATCCGGCCAATGTTGGGGCAGGGCAAAGCTGACACTATAGTTGCCTGCCGCATCGGCGCGCGTCGAGGCATACTGATGCGGGGCAGCCGCAGCCCGGGCTTCTACCACACCGGCAATGTAGACGCCGACATCGGTATTGGCAGGGAAGCCGCCCCCGCTGAGCGTGACCTGTGTACCCGGGCCGCCCGATTGGGGCGAAACCCGCGCCGACGGATTCGGCTGTGCGGGCGGCGGCGCGCTGCGATAATCAAAGGCCGCACTGGCTTCGGTGCTGAAATCGGGTGTCGCCACCAACACAATCAGCTGTCCGGCTTCAACCGCCGCGCCATTGGGCCAGGTCGCCGGCATGTCAAACGAAGTCGAATAGAAACCATTGCGGTCGGTGACCGTCGTAGCATAGACCTGGGCATCCTGCGCTTCGGCAATGCTGGCGCGTGCCAGTGCGCCCAGATAGATATTGATGCGGGTATTGGCGGGGAACTGTCCACCGCTCACGGTCACATTGGTGCCCGCATTCCCGCTGCTGGGCGAAACATCCGCATAGGGATTTTCCACGCTGGGCGCAGGTGTCGGCGTTGGCGTTGGTGTAGAAGGAGTCACCCGTTCCCACCAAACCGCGATACGCGCGCCGCCCGTGCGCTCGTAATACTCCACGCGCACTTCCTCACGCCCATCCAGATAGACTTCACCCGTATGCACAGCACTGCCGCTCATATCGCGCCACTGGTCAATAATCCGATTGCCATCCACCCACACCCGCACGCCGTCATCCGAGCGAGCATAAAAACGATAGGTGCCGGCGGAGAAATCATGGTGCCGCACCCAGCGGGCCGAGAAGTGATCGCTGGGCAGGCGCGGATCCGGTGAACCCGTACCCCAGTTAAAATCGAGATGCCGGTCGTTGCGGACTACGTCGGGCTGGCCGTCCAGATCGCGATTGTCCCAATACTCGCCCTTCCAATCCGGGAAGTGATCCGGCTCTGAATCGGAAATACGATCCCAGCGGAATTTGGCAACCGCGTCGCCAGTATTGTCATAGAATTCGACGACAATATGATAGGTGCCCGACCGCAGATAGGTATCATGCGATACTTCGCGCGCCGAGCCATCGCGCCATTCGTCGATGATGCGGCTGCCGTCCAGATAGACGCGCATCCCATCATCCATAGTCCCTCGGAACCGATAGGTACCGGCGTCCAGATATACATCGCGCGTCCACCGTACCGAGAAGCGGTCGGCAGGCACACCCGATGCCGGCGCGTTACGACCCCAGTCGAAGTCGATGTTTCGATCATTGCGCACCACATCCGGCGAACCCGACAGATGTGGATTGTCGAAGTATTCACCGCGCCATTCGGCAAAGTCGGTTACTGTATCCCACCAGACGCGGACCTTGGCAATCTGGGTCGCGTCATAAAATTCGATGCGAATCGCGTGCGTGCCAGAATCCAGCCACTTGTCGGCCACATAGGTGCGTCCGGTCGAAAGTCGCCACTCGTTGATGAGCAGTTGTCCATTGACCCACACGCGCACGCCATCATCGGCCTGGGCATAGAAGCGATAGTTGCCCGCGGGCAGATGCAGCGAACGCGACCAGCGCGCCGAGAAGTAATTTGCAGGCACCTGGTTACCGGGCGAGTTGTAGCCCCAGTCGAAGTCGATTCCGCTGTTGGATGCAGGATCCAAACGCGTGAGTACAGGATTACCCGAAAGATTGGCGTTGTTGAAATATTCGGCCTGCCAACCCGATGTAGCGGGCGGGCGCGTTGGTGTGGGGGTCGGACCCGGTGCCGGGGGCGCAGAGACGACAGGCGCCTTCCCTGTATAATCGGTATACGCGCGCGCCACCCAGCCTTCGACGCCGTCATTCAGGCGTACCTTCAGCCATGCGCCACTCTGATTCTGACCCAACACGGTCATGCGCGCACCACGCGCGACAGCGCGGATAACGGCATAGGAAACCGACGGCCCACCTCGCACATTGAGCGCGCTGCTAATAACGGTTGCCACGTTGGCTTGCTGCGCCGCGCTGATTGCAGTGGCTGTGGCACGCGGCGTACTGGTTGCCGGTGCCGCGACGCTCGTTGTCGCAGTCGCCGCCGCGCTGGTGGTAGACGTAGCTGTCGCCTCGGTTACCGGAGCCGTTTCTACCGGCATTGCCGCCGGTGGCGCGCCCGCAGCCGGTGCGAGCACGGTATACAGAGCGGTCGCCCGGTCACCCGTTTCCACCGAGACTGCCGCCACAGTCACCTCGCCCGGTTCCGCCCAAATGGGATCTACCGGATAAACAAAGGAAGCGATAAAACGACCGTCATCATCGGCGACAGTCACCGCGACGGTAGACACAATCACTTCCGAATCCGGTGCCAGCTCCAGATTGATAGAGACAACTTCATTGGGTTCCCAACCGGCGCTTGCCAGCTGGACCGGCGCGCCGGGGACACCCTCGATCGGCGCAATCGCCAGAGCCGGTGTGCGGCCAATCGCCTCGGGAAATGGCGGCTGCGCCTCGATTGGCGTCATGACACAGCCTGCCGCAAGCGCCATGACCAATGCCAGCATTGCGAAGACAAACAGGGACACGCGCGCGCGTTTCGGCCCTGCACGGTTGTTGTTCGTTTGCCCCCGATAGGTTCTTGATAACATGATTTCGACCCCTTAAGACTGTCTGCGAATAAACTACTGGATAGAGATGTACCTATGAACAAGTACAGTTGGTTATGCTGCGCACTATTAACCGAACGCAGCCTGGATCACGACGGAAAATTCTGCCTGTACCAATGGACTACACCGATGACACGGAACAGACAAATTCAATCAAAGAAAATTGCTCAATAGAAATTACACGGCCAAAACAGCTTTCCTGCACCGCGTGCGGGGCGATTTTTTTTTGACAACGATATTCCGACGTCTGGTTGCGGCGCAACGTGCGCCGCGCACTGAATGGATACGCTGCTTACATGACGTCAAACAGGCGCGCGGTGTTCCACAATTTGGCACCGAAATTTGGCACCGAAATTTGCCACCGATTCACCGCCCAGCCTCTATTGCTAATACGCCGCAGATCACAATATCGGTACTCTGCGCGGCAATACGTTGGCGCGAGGCAAAAGTCGCGCAAGTCCTACTGCGGATAGCTGTCGGTTAATCTGCCAAATGTGATGCGCGGGCCAACCACCTGCACCAGATTACCCGCCCAAACAGACGGGGGAGCAGCCACTAAGCCAGTCTGCTCCCCCGTCATATGACGCGTCCGTCACAATTCACAGTCATTATTCGCGGTCACTGCGACTCCGGCAGATGCGCGCGGCTTTAGTCGGCCTGAGAGCGAATCAAAAGCATGGGACGATCCGCCTGTTGCAACAGACCCGCCGCCACGCTGCCATAAAAGACCCGTCCCAAACCTGTGCGCCCGTGGCTTGCCAGCGCAATCAGGTCCACGTCCTCCCGTTCGGCGACCTCCAGAATCGTGCGCACTACCGGGCCTTGTTCGACAAAGCCCTTCGTCGTGATTCCCTTTTCCGTAAATGTGGCCTGCAACTGTTGCAGATACTGCTTGGCCTCCTCCACCCAACGCTCCATCAATTCTGCGTCATAATATGGAACCATGTCATAGGGGGTAACCATCGTTGCTGCCGGTTCTACCACTTGCATAAACACAATGGTAGAGCCGCGGACCGACGCCATATCTTCCACATAGGGCAATATACGCTCGGCCCGCTCCGAACCGTCCAATGGCACCAGAATCATCTTATACATAGCAAACGCTCCTCAATCGACCGCGTTGGTGAAAAGGGAAAACTCTATAGTTCAATCTAGCCATCTTGTCCCCATGATTCAAGGGCACATTGTCACTGAATTCGGGTGACGAAACAGTCCACGCCATACCACACCCAAGACATCACACGCAATTCAGTTGCGATTTACGCCCCTGCACAATTACCCATATACAATTTTACCCATATTTTACCCATATACGGTGCGGGCAAAGCCCTCCAGACGATCCAGATCATCCAGTTCCAACCATTGCAGCATAATGCGCGACACGCCCGCATCTGCCAGTTCGGCCAATTGATCCTTCACCTGCGTCGGCCCACCCAAGACAATCCCGCGGGCGCGCAGTTCTACCGCATCGCGTCCGTTTAGCTGGCTTTGGAGTTCGGCATCTGTGCGCCCAAAAACCAGATTGGTCATGAGCGAACGGCGCAGCGAATCGGGTGCACGACCTTCGGCAGTCAGGAGCGAATCCAGCCGTGCGTTTAGCTCGCGGAAGCGCGCAACCGGCACAAATACTGCATTCCACTCCTTGGCATAGCGCGCGGCCAGCGGCAGTGTGCGCTTTTCACCATTGCCGCCAATCAACAGCGTTGGCCCGCCGGGGCGTTGCGGACGCGGCAACAAAACTGCATCCTGCAAGCGATAATAGTCGCCGTCAAAATCAACCGGGCTATCGCTCTGCAAGAGACGCGTCATGACCTCCAGCCCTTCTTCAAAGCGGTCTAAACGTTTGGGAATCTCTAGCAGGTCGAACCCGAAATGGGTATGTTCGCGCACCTGCCAGCCTGCGCCCACGCCCAGCGTCAACCGCCCGCCCGAAAGGTCATCTACATCTTTTGCCATGCGTGCCGTAAACACCGGATTGCGGAACGAAACCGGCGTGACCAGCGAACCAAACTCGATCCGCTTGGTATGACTCGCCAACCATGTCAAAGAGACCCACAACTCCAAAGAGTCCATATCCGGCCCTTCGGCGTTGGTGAAATGATCCGACCGGAATAGCCCGGCAAATCCCAGATCTTCCACGGCTTGCGCCATCCGCTGAAAACGCGGCCAGGTCAAACCTTGTTGGCCTTCCAACATAATCAAAATTTCCACGCGTTGTTTTCTCCTTATACCTCTGTTTGTGCTTGTGTTTGTACTTCTGTTTTCCTACACCAGGGGTGTAATTGTCTTATTGTGCCCTAACTCTACGTTATCGGCATGACATCACGGCCGCGATATCGCGGGCAGGGCATACCCGTTGCCGTCAACAGTCGCGGCGGCTAAAAGTCAGCCAGCCCGCCGCGCGTTTCTGCAATCAGGGGATCAATCTCGCCAATTTTCGCATACACTGCATCCCAAAAATCCTGGCTGCGCATGGCCTGTACATATTCCACTGAATAGCCAAATCGCACCCAGGAAGACACCCTTGGCCCACAGCTCCAGTTGATCATCATTGGGCTTGCCGCCATTGCGCGCGTGCAGGGCGCGGCTGACCGAAGGATAACGGTCATAGGCATCGGTGGCAATGGTGACAACATCTTCATGCGAAGTTCAATCCGCCTTCCGTCTGTAGCATTCGCCGGCCCACACGCGAGCATCCCGCAAGTGATAATTTCCAGAAAATTACCAGTGTCGCCTGTCATTGTACACAATCTGACAGGCTTTCAACAGTTCCAGACAGGTACACCATCCCCTATAATAGGACCACGCGAAAAGGGACGTGCGCGCCAAGCGTGCAATTTGTATAGAGTTGGCTTTTCCGCCGTACTCGGGTATGATTCTAATTCAATCATTGTGGCTGTTTGTGCATAGAAATTTGTTGCGCTGGCCCAATCCAAGTAGAAATTTGCAGGTCGTCGCTCATGTCAATTCAAGTCCGCTACCCATCCTATGTAGATTGCGTTGCCGATGCGTTAAGCAACGCCGCCGCCCCGCTTTCGGTAGAGGAATTGCTGGAAAGAATCGGGGACCAGCGTCCCCTGGGAAGCGGTGCCCGCAGTGCCGCCTATCGTGCCATCAACAAGCTCTTCCAGGCAGTCCAGGTCGAGCCGGGCGTCTTCGGCTGGATTTCCAGCCTGCTACAGGGCAACATCGTCCGCCACCAACTGTCGGTAGAAGAGACCCGTCGCGGCTACATCCTGCTGGATGAACTGGAGCATATTCTCTTTTACCCCGACTTTTTCCAACGATTTCGCCCCGATAACCGCCGCATTCAAATTGAATTGATGGGCGGGCCTACCCTCCAGGGCGAAGCCGCCATCGAACGCAAGACGTGGTCGCTGCGTCTGGGGCCTGCCCTCAGCCGCTGGATCGAAGAATTGGGCGGGCAAAGCGGAGACGACTTATTGATTACCGTGATGGATGCCTTTGCAGGACGCTATGCCATGCGCTTGCAACCCCATGAAATCCGCGATGAAGCCAACATACGCCGTCGCAATATCGAACTTGCCGAATTGGCCGAAGAGTTGATCAGCGAAGACCGGCGCACCCGCCCGGCCGTGCCCGCGTGGGAAGTCGCCGCCAAGCTGATTGGGCGCGGCATTTATGCCGAAACCCCGGCCGTGGATGATATGCACTATGTTCTCCACGAATATTCCGGATTGCGGCTGGTAGAGGGAATGGGCTATCAACTGGATGTGGACGGCTCATCGGTACCGCGCAATCGACGCTATGATGCCAATATGTTCTCGGAACTGACAGACTTGGGAGAATCACAACCAATGAATCAGCCATTCAACGAGGGGCGTTCGGGTCCCGGTAATGACGCAGAAGACGACGCAGAAGATTACGAAGACATGCTAGAGGACCATTTTGCCGCGCACTTTTCCCAAAACGAAACCCTGAGCGATGCAGAGTGCGAAACTTATTCACAGTACATGCAGATTTTCCACGAACATGGTCCTGCGGGTGAATCTCCTCTGGAACACGAAGATTTTCATCTGCTCGAAGCCGAACTGGAAATGCTGGTGCGCCTGGAACAGGAATTTGGCCGTCTCTTGCCCGTGCAGGAACAGCGCAAACTGGCCCTGGCCGACCAGCTTTTCATCGACCCCGACAGCCTAGCGGACCTAGACTGGGACACATCGGACGGCGAAGACTACGAAGATCCCCCCTTCTGGCAAAATTAATTCGCGACGCAAACATGCACAATCCTGTCAATTGTCGATATTTCTACGGTGATTATCATCGCGGTAAGAACAAAGAAAGCTGTCGTCTTCTCGAAGCCAGTCCCGAAAACACCCGCCCGTGGCGGCGCGCGCATTGCAATACCTGTCCGGTTCCCGAACTGATTATCGCCAGCAATAGCCGCGATCTGGCATTGGAAGCCAAAGTGGTACGCCGCTTTTTATCTGAACGCGTCGATGTCACATTTGCCGTGTGCACACGTCACATGGAAGAACTGGCGGATCCCCGCTACTGCCCGAAGTGCGCCCAGGAAGATACGCCCGAACTCTAACCAGACGCACCAGCCTTCATGCACGACCCCAGGTAAAACCAAAAGACGCCTTGCCGCTTATCTGGCAAGGCGTCTTT
>JBBDIO010000027.1:5100-8349 GCA_040880365.1 Litorilinea sp. | reverse complement strand
AGTCGTTATATACTCAACCGATTCCGCGAGGTGTATGACTAATGGCGCAACAATCTGCTACGCCCCCCTTGCCGCCTACTGATGAGGCGGCAAGCCACATTTTCAGCCAGACCGGCAACGCCATCATGCAGCGGCGACGCCGGCGCAGCGTCATCTGGCGCAGCGCGTTTTTGATCTCCACCTGTTTTGGTGTGCTGGCCCTTTTGCTGCTCCTCTATAATGTCGTTGACGGCGCGTTTGGCTATGTCGCCATCCAAAACGAAGTCGATCCCGATACGGTCGAGTTGGACATTGAAGAGCGGCGTATACTGGCAATGGACAACGTGGTGGAAAGTGAAGACGACGATCTGCTCGTCGACAGCATCGCCGCCGATCCCTATGGCATTGGCTTCTTTGGATTCGCCTACTACACTCAAAATCAGGATCGCCTGCGCGCCATCACAATAGACGGCATCTTGCCCCAGCCCGATGATGTGGCCGACGGCGACTACCCCATCACGCGCCCGCTCTATCTCTATACCACCGAGTCTATCCTCCAGGAAAAACCGGAAGTCGCAGCCTATATAGATTTTGTCAATGCCAATGTCAACGATTTCATGTCTCAAATCGGCTATTTCCCCCTCAGCGATGCAGAAATAGCACGCAATAGGGCCAGCCTCAACGCCGCGCTGGGCACAACAGCCACAGACGCGCCCGCCATCCCCAGCCAGGGCGAATTTGAGATTGTGGGCAGTTCCACTGTCTTCCCTGTCAACACCACAATGCTCCAGGAATATACGGCGGCGGGGTATGGTGGCAGCGCCGAAAACAGCTTTGTGGGCACCCGCGCCGGCTTTGCCGAATTTTGCCAGCGCGACGGCAGCGACATTGCCGCATCCAGCCGGGAAATCCGCCGCCCCGAATTCGACGAGTGTACCCGCGCCCGCCGCAACCCGATTGGTTTTCAAGTGGGCAACGATGCCGTCGCCGTGGTGGTGAGCACAGAAAACAGCTTCCTCCAGGGTGCCACGTCCGAAGAATTGCGGGCTGTTTTCAGTGAAGCGACGCTGTGGTCCGATGTCAACCCCGACTGGCCCGCCCAGCCTATCAATCGCTATGTGCCAGGGCGCGATAGCGGCACGCTGGATTTCTTTGTCGAAGCCATGTTCGACCAGGAATTGCACGAACTCCCCAAAGAGACGCTACTCGCTATTTTGGAAGAAAATGTGTCGGCAGGTCTCTTGCGGCGGCTGGAAAGTGACCAACCCTTTACCGAGCGCACACAACGCAACGTGTATGAATTAGTGTTGGAGCGTGTAGTCAACCCGACCATCGCACGTTCGTGGTCATTGACCGACTCGCTGCTGCGCCGCGCAGAAATCGAAGAAGCAGCCTCCCAGATCCCCGGTGCCGAACTGGAATTTCGCAGTTGGATCACCGCCGGCTTTCTCACCACAGCCCAATCGTCGCGGCCCGAATTTTCCGGCATCCGCGTGGCAATTCTCGGCTCGCTGTGGGTAATCCTGATCACGCTGCTGTTCGCCCTGCCCGTGGGCGTGGGCGCTGCCATCTATCTGGAAGAATACGCGGCAGACAACTGGTTCAACCAGACCATCGAAACCAATATCGCCAATCTCGCCGGCGTGCCGTCCATCATCTATGGTATGCTGGGGTTGACCATTTTCGTGCGCGTGATGGAACCGCTCACCAGCGGCACCTTTCTGGGCCTCACCGATCCCACCACCGCCAACGGGCGCACAGTCATCTCGGCGGGGCTTACACTGGGCCTGCTGATTCTGCCCATCATCATCATCAACGCCCGCGAAGCCGTGCGCGCGGTGCCGGCTTCCATTCGCCAGGCCGCCTATGGTCTGGGGGCGACGCGCTGGCAAACCATCTGGAGCCACGTTTTGCCCAGCGCCATTCCGGGCATTCTCACGGGGAATATTCTCGCCATGTCGCGGGCCATCGGCGAAACCGCGCCCCTGGTCGTGGTGGGCGCATCTACATTCATTCTGTTCGATCCCGATGGGCCATTTTCCAAATTTACGACGCTGCCCATCCTGATCTACCAGTGGACCTCGCGCCCCCAGCCCGAATTTCGCAATCTGGCCGCAGCCGCGATTATCGTGCTATTGCTCTTACTGCTCACCATGAACGCCGCCGCCGTGTTGCTGCGCAATCACTATAGTCGGCAAAGGATATAACGCACCATGCTCAAACTCGATACAGAACGACGCCAGGAAACCGGCACGCGGTCGCAGCCCACTGGCATCGCGCCCAACTCGGCAGTCGTTACCCAAAATATGAATGTCTACTATGGCGATTTCCATGCCGTGCGCGACGTGAATCTGGAAATTCAGCAAAACAAGATCACGGCTATGATCGGCCCTTCGGGCTGTGGCAAAAGTACGGTCCTGCGCTGTTTCAACCGCATGAACGATCTGA
This sequence comes from Litorilinea sp., assembly GCA_040880365.1. Lineage (GTDB taxonomy): Bacteria > Chloroflexota > Anaerolineae > Caldilineales > Caldilineaceae > JBBDIO01. The sequence goes on along the minus strand of JBBDIO010000027.1, from coordinate 5,922 downwards.
TTCCCATCGCCCGGGTCGAAGGCGCAGTGCGCTTTGGCGGACAAAACATCTATGACCGCAACGTAGACCCGGTTCAGGTGCGCAAACATGTGGGCATGGTCTTCCAAAAGCCCAACCCCTTCCCCAAAAGTATCTATGAAAATATTGCCTGGGGCGCCAAAATCAACGGGCACAAAGGGAATATGGACGAGTTGGTAGAAAATGCATTGCGCGGCGCAGCCTTGTGGGAGGAAGTGAAAGACAAGCTCCACCAATCGGCGCTGGGTCTATCGGGTGGACAGCAGCAGCGGCTCTGCATTGCCCGCACCATCGCGGTCAAACCCGAAATCATTCTCATGGATGAACCGGCTTCGGCCCTGGACCCGATCGCCACGCTCAAGATCGAAGACCTCATGCGCGACCTGGTACAAAACTATACGATCATCGTAGTGACCCACAACATGCAGCAGGCCGCGCGCGTCTCCGACTATACCGCATTTTTTATGGTCGATGACCACCGCACGGGCCATCTTATGGAATATGGGCCGACCAAACAGATATTCACACGCCCGTCGCACAAGCAGACGGAAGATTACATCACCGGACGCTTTGGCTAGATCGGCTGGCGCAGGTATGCCGGGGCAAACTTACCCTGGGAAAGGAAAAAATCGCAGTGCCACAATCTAACACACAACCGCGGGTGCTGATTCTGTGCACGGGCAACTCGTGTCGCAGTCAGATGGCAGAAGGGTTGATCAACCACTTTCTGGGCCAGGATTGGCACGCCGAATCCGCCGGCACCCAGCCATCGGGCTATGTGCATCCGCTGGCAATTCGTGCCCT
>JBBDIO010000027.1:0-5000 GCA_040880365.1 Litorilinea sp. | reverse complement strand
ATGTCCATTTCGATCAGGTGATTACCGTATGTGACGACGCCGCCGAAAACTGCCCACTCTGGTTGGGCGGTGGACAAGTCACCCATATCGGCTTTGAGGATCCTGCGCTTGCCCAGGGCAGCGACGAGGAAAAGATGGTGGTCTTTCGCAAAGTGCGCGATGAAATCCGCCAGCAGGTGCTGGACTTTCTCACACAAGCCGCGTCTACGGCCAAAACGAAATCCTAAACGCAGAGATGGGGAGTGAACGCGCGCCTGGTGGCTGGAACGTGCCTGGGACACGCCTGGGATGCGCCTGGGGCACGGTTGCCGCAATCCCTCGAAAACGATAATGGAAACGAAAATAAAATATGACACGCACACAATTTCAGCGCGATCTGGATAAACTACAGGATGACTTGCTGGTGCTGGGCAGCATGGTCTCCCATGCGCTGGAAGCCGCGATGCAAGCGCTGGTACGTCGCGACGCCGAAGCCGCGCGCCGGATCATCGCCTATGACCGTGAGGTCAACCGGCGCAAGTATGGAATCGAAGAAGAATGTCTCATGTTGATCGCCACCCAGCAACCCGCTGCGCGCGATCTGCGCTTGCTGGCAGCCATTTTGGAAATCTCCACCGAACTGGAACGCATCGGCGATTATGCCAAAGGCATCGGACGCATTACGCTCTACATGGGAAACGCGCCCCTAGTCAAACCCCTGGTCACGCTGCCCAAAATGTGCGCCAAAGCCATCGATATGTTGCGGCGCGCGCTGGATGCCTTCGTCAATCAGGATGTGGAATCCGCCCAGGCGATCCCCCTGGAAGATGACGAACTGGATGCCATGTACAACCAGGTGAATCGGGAGCTGCTGGATATCATCATCGCCGATACCAGCAAAATTGACGGCGCGAATTATCTGACCTGGGTTGCCCACAATCTGGAGCGCGCCGGCGACCGGGTGACCAACATCTGCGAACGCATCATCTACACCGCCACCGGCGAACTGGTAGAATTCGACGCGGATGAACCCTTTCTCAGTGGTGTAAACTAGGCCGCCTCAATCGGGCGGCGCGTACTCGGCCAGCGCCTCGACCAGCAGCGCATTATCGGCAGGCGTCTGGGTTGCCACCCGAAAAAAGTCGGGCAGCCCAAACGACGTGCAATCGCGAATCATAATCCGCTTGCCCAGCAGATAGGTACGCAGCGCGCCGGGGTCGGGTGTGGGGGTGAGGAAATAATTCGTTGTGGTGGGGCGAGGTTGCAGCCCCACCATCCGCAAGGCCGCCTGTAGCGCCGCCGTATCGGCCCGCAATTGTGCCAATGTCGCCTGCCGCCACACCAGGCTCTCGAAGGCCGTCTCGCCTGCAATCTGCGCCAGCACGTTCACATTCCACGGCGGCTGCGCAGTCTGAATCGGCTGCGCAGTTTCGGGCGCAGCCACCAGATAGCCCAACCGGATTCCACCCAACGCAAAATCCTTGGTCATCGAGCGCAGCACAATCACCGCGTGCGTATCGATGAGATTTGCCGCGCTCCAGGGTGTTTCCACAAACTCCATATAGGCTTCGTCGATCACCCACAGCGCATTTGGGGCCGCCCCAATCATCGCATCCACGGTCTCTGCATCAAACAACTCACCCGTGGGATTATTGGGATTACACAAAAAGACCACATCCGGGGCGGCTTCGGCCAATTCGGCCAGACAGACTGCCAGCGATCGATCCGACGGCATATATTGTCCCGCGTCGGTGCGTTCCCATCCCGGCAACGCCACCGGCGTCACCGGCGTATCTACCAAAGATGCAACATTGGCATATTCACCAAACGTCGGCTCCAGAATCACGACCCGCCGGCTGGTGCTCCCCTGGGGATGCCCATGCGGTTGTCGCCGCGCCTGCACATGTAACAGCCCCACCATCCACATAAGATCGGCGGTGCCGTTGCCCACCACAATCGTTTCGGGCGCAACCCCATGATAGTCGGCAATCTGGGCGCGCAGAACCGCGCTCAAGCGGTCGGGATAGCGCGCCAGATTGGGTCCGGTCGCCGCCGCGTGTACAGCGTCCACAATCGCAGTAGGCGGACCATAAGGGTTGATATTTGAAGAAAAAACGTGCAATTCATCGGGTGATAAGTTCAACCGATCCAGTTCAGCATAGTCCAGCGTGCCATGGGGAACAATCTCTACCATGTGCGTCCCTCCTGTCGTTGCGTTGAATTCCTAGTCTGCACTATAGCACATCCACCCGTGTGCCACTGGCAGCCGCCTCACATATGGGCAAATTGACCCAGCCAATACCTGGTGCGCAATCCAAGGTGATAAATTTACTGCAATTTCTTGTGAAATTGGGTATTGACATCGTATGAAAAATGGTGTATATATGTAAATGCAGGAATAAATTATCGCACTATACACACAAACTGCATATAAAATTTCATGTCACCGCCTGTGTGCCCTTTGTGATTCGGGCGAAACGACAGAGGGCAATTGCCACAGGAGGCCCCACACGAAAGGAGTTGAAAATCGAGCAAACCTGATTTCTGAGACCTGTGGCTTTGGGTCATATGCTCTGGGTCAAATAGTGATGTGCGACCCGTCCCTCGTGGACGCAACAACACCCGGCGTCTCCCCCAAAGGCCACCGCAACAGAAAGGAGTGTGTGGACCCGATTTACAACCTGCTTGACAAGATGATTCGCTAACTCTCGAGAAGATGGGCCAGGTTTTACCGACCAAGCGGCAGGGCGCCAGGGTGGCAACGGTAGGAACCTGGCCCATCATTTTTTCAACCCAGTCACCCGCACCAGCCACCCGCACACCACTTCGCGGCAATACCCATTGCGAAATCCATTGCGAAATCCATCGCTCACCCACTGCTTATCGCTGCTGGTTTCCACTATTGTTCTCCGCGGCCTTTCTACTGCCACATCCCATTGCGACTTTCCAACTCAACCGGCATTGCAGCTCGCATTCCAGTTGGGACCAAACGGCATATGCAGGTATATTCAGGGCGATTCACCCATGAAAAATCCTTATATTGTGGGCCGGTGGGTACGTGGCAGCGATCATTATGACCGGCAAGGTCTAACCGAATATCTGCTCACCGCGCAGGACACAGCCATTTGGGTCATGGGGGCGCGACGCATGGGCAAAACATCCCTCCTGCGCCACCTGGAACACGTCACGCGCCACACTGCGCCCACGCTTCCCAAATCTGCCGCAACTACCACCGCAAATGTCGCAGCAAATGTCACCGCCTATGTTGCGCTCTATTGGGATCTCCAGGGGTGCACGTCTCAGGACGACCTGAGCCAGGAACTCTATCACGCCATCGAAGACGCCCAGGAGCGCTTTGCCGACGCGGGCATCGATACCACTGCCCTGGCCGGGCTGGATGCGATTAGTCTCTTGCGTCAACTCAACCGCGCGCTGGCCCAGCACAATCGCCAACTGTTGCTGCTGGTCGACGAAGCCGAAGTGCTGGTCACGATTGCCCAGCACGAACCCGCGTGGCTGGCCCGCCTGCGCAAAGTCTTTCAGGAAGGTCGCCAGCGCACGATTATCGCCTCCACCAAAATGCTGGCAACCATGACCGACCGCGCAGTCGATTGGATCACCAGTCCCTTTCTATTTGGATTTCATTTGGTCAACCTGAACGCCCTGGAACGTGTAGGCGCCCAGGAGCTAATCTGCCAGGCCCAGACGTGTCGCGGGGTCCAGGTCCATCCCGCAATCATGGAGCAGATTCTGGCCTATACCAATGGGCATCCCTATCTGCTCCAATGGCTATGCCAGCGGCTTTTCGTCCCCCTCAGCGAAGACCAGGGCTATCTGCGCGATGTGCAGGAAGGTGATTTGCTGGTCGATCCGCTCATGGCGGGCCTGTTTCAGGTAGACTTCAGCCGCCTCACATTTCTAGAGCGGCGAATTTTGCTGTCTGTGGCGCGTGCAGGCCGTTGCACTCCCGAAGCGTTGAACGCCTGGCTCCCGGCCTTCACCCAGGCCGCGACCACTGCGGCCACCCGGTCGCTGGAAGATTTTGGACATCTGCGCCGCGCCGATAACCTGTTAGAGATCGGCAACGAGTTTCTATATCGCTGGCTGCTGGCCCAAACCGATATCCTGTTGGCCGAGCTGACCGCAGAGGAACCCAATGAACCCGGCGACGCGACAGATGACATCGCACAGTTGGCCCGCCTGCTGGGCATTGACCCGGCCCGCATCCGCGATCTGCTGAACATTAAAATTTCATCCAACGAGGAATTTTTTCAAGCCATTCAGGGCTTTTTTATTCAGATCCGCCATCTTGTAGAACAAGACGACGGTCACCGCCTCTTGCTGACCAGCGGCGAGAACGGCGAATCTCGTCTGCGCAGCGAAGACGATGTGCAAATTGCGCTGAAACACTGGCTGCGCCCCATGTGCCGGGCACTCAATATCCATATGGACCGCGAACCCCTCACCGGGCGCGGCCTGCTGGATTTCAAATTTTCCCTGGGCCACGATTTTCGCTGCCTGGTCGAAGTGAAACTCTTCAACAACACCCGCCTGCAGGATGGGGTCGCCATCCAGTTGCCCATCTACCTGTTGGCGGATCATGCTGTACACGGCCTCTATGTACCGATTTTTCTGGATTCCGCTGGCTATCCTGCCACGCTCGAACGCCTATGCGAAGCCGCCGCACAGCAAGCCGAGCGGCACGGTGTACAGGTCAAGGTGGTGGACATTCGAGCCTGGAAACCCATTTCCGCCTCCCGCGCCGATAGTGTGGGCGAATTCGACCGCTATCGGCTGCCGCATATGCTGGGCGAGGAAGATATTTAATGCACTATCTAACCAAGACAACCTATCTGCACGCCATCCAGTGTCGCAAACGTCTGTGGCTGGCGCGCCACAAGCCCCAGCACCAGACGCCCACCGCGCCCCACGATCCGGCCAATGACCCCGCGGGGATCGATGTCAACGCCGAAGCCTTTCGCCAGGGGCAAATCGTGGGCCGCACTGCGCGCCGCCACTTT
>JBBDIO010000026.1:0-8433 GCA_040880365.1 Litorilinea sp. | reverse complement strand
TCGCCGGTGTCCTACGCTGTTTTCACAACGCTTTTCACAACGCTTAGCCAAAATCTATTAGCCAAAATCGAGGATTATGGTTTCATTTGATCTCATCCTGCTAGGGATCGCCGTTCTATTGCTGCTCAGCGTAGTATCCAGCCGGGCTTCGGGACGCCTGGGCGTGCCTGCGCTGTTGCTGTTTATGCTGATTGGCATGTTGGCGGGGTCGGAAGGCATCGGCGGCATCGAATTCGACGATCCGGGCATCGCCCAATCGCTGGGCACGGTCGCGCTGATCTTCATTCTCTTTTCGGGGGGATTTGATACGGTTTGGGCGCAGGTACGTACCGTGCTGTGGCCGGGGACCATGATGGCGACGGTCGGCGTGGTGATCACTGCGGGTCTGATTGGACTGCTCATCACGCTGCTGCTGGGCTTTAGCTGGCTGGAAGCCCTGTTGCTGGGGGCAATTGTCTCCTCTACCGATGCCGCGGCAGTCTTTGCGGTGTTGCGCTCGCGGGGCGTAGGTCTGCGCGCACCGCTGCAACCGCTCATCGAGCTGGAATCGGGCAGCAACGACCCCATGGCGATCTTTCTCACCACCGCGCTGATTGGTCTCATCACGGGTTCGGTCAGTTCACCGATGGCATTGCTGCCGCTCTTCTTTCTGCAAATGGCAATCGGCGCGATCACCGGCTATGGGCTGGGGCGCGTCATGGTCTATGTGGTAAACCGTCTGCGCCTGGAATACGAGGGGCTGTATCCGGTGCTCACCATCGGCATGGTAATCTTTGTCTATGCCATCACCGATCTCATGGGGGGCAACGGCTTTCTGGCGATCTACATCGCCGGTCTGGTCATGGGCAATTATAACCTGATCCACCGGCGCAGTCTCATGCGCTTTCACGATGGGCTGGCATGGCTGATGCAGATCATCATGTTCCTGACTCTGGGCCTGTTGGTGTTCCCGTCGCAACTGTTTACCGTGCTGGTACCGGGCCTACTCACGGCAATTTTTCTCATATTTGTCGCCCGTCCGCTCAGCGTGCTGGCGGTGTTGGGGCCTTTTCGGATCAGTATCCGCAAGATTGGTCTGGTGGGGTGGGTAGGGCTGCGCGGTGCAGTGCCCATCATCCTGGCGACCTTTCCCCTGCTGGCCGGGGTCGGCCGCGCCGATGAAATCTTCAACATTGTCTTTTTCGTCGTGTTGACTTCGGTGCTGGTGCAGGGCAGCACGATCCCGATTGTGGCGCGCTGGCTGCGGGTCGATGCCCCCTTGCGCCGCCGCCCGCGTGCGCCCATCGAGTTTGAATCTACCGACGGCATTCAGGGCGAACTGGTCGAACTGGAATTGCCCGAAGGATCGCCCGCCATTGGCAAGCGGCTGGTGGAACTCGCCTTGCCGCGTGGGGCGTTGCTTGTGCTGATCGGACGCGAGCAACGGTTTTTCGTGCCCAACGGCAATACACTGCTAGAGAAAGACGATGTGATCTTTCTGCTTTCCGATGAAAATAACCTGCGCCAGGTGAAAGCGGCGATGAACCTGGAATAGACGCGCAGGCGAAACCAAATCCACCCGCCAGCAACCCTGAAACCCACTCATATCAACAACCGCCATCATTCACCATAAATTTTAAGCACCACAAATCTTAAGGAGCTACACTTATGCAATTCAAAGGCACACACCACGTCGCCCTGCGCACGCCCAATTTTGCCGCCATGGAAAAATTCTACACCGAAACGCTGGGCCTGAAGGTGATCCGCCGCTGGGACGAAGTGCCCATCATCTTTCTGGATATTGGCGGCACCACCATCGAGCTGATCAACAGCAAAGATTCTGGCGCAGGAACCTTGCCCACCGGCGGCTGGGATCACATCGCCTTTCATGTGGAAAGCGTGGACGAAGTCTATGCCGATCTGAAAAGCAAAAACGTTGAATTCACCGTGGAACCCAAAGACGTGTTTGGTGTGCGCATTGCGTTCTTCAAAGACAGCGACGGCAACCGAGTCGAAATTTTTGAAGACCACAACTGGCCCAAATAAACGTCGGCTAATTCAGTATTGCGCCGATTTTCTGCGCCGGCACAGAAAATCGGCGCAGAAAATCGGTACAGAAATGAGGGGTGTGTGCGCTATACCTATTCGGTAACGCTGGAACACATTTATATCTCGCCGGGGCATAACTATTTTGGCAGACCCAAAGACGGCCCCGGCCCCCACACCACCCCCGACGTGGCAGAAGTCATGGCGTGTGCGGGGCTGGGGCTGCTGGGCGACCGCTATTATGGCGTCGCCGCGCATTTCAATGCGCAGGTGAGTTTCATCGCGGCGGAAGTGCTGGATGCGTTGGCGGACGCCCTGAATCTGGAGACGGTCGCGCCCCGCCTGCCCCGGCGCAATATCGTCACGCGCGGCATCAATCTCAACCAGTTGATCGGGCGCGAGTTTGCCCTGGTTGCCAATGGCGATGTAGTCCATCTGGAAGGCGCAAAGGCGTGTAGTCCCTGTGCGTGGATGGATGCCGCCATCGGCGCGGGCGCCCATGCGTTTCTGCGCGGGCGGGGCGGTTTGCGTGCCCGCATCCTCACCGATGGCACACTCCACCGCGGCCCGGTGCAGTTACAGACTGATTTTGAACTGGACACGACCACCCTCTGTGCCCCCCTGGCGCGGCCGCGGTTGCCCTGAAATCCCGATCCAATCCGTTGACAGAGGTCACCCAACGCGGTTATGCTTGGCCCGGATATGAACATTTTAGATAAACGGATTTGTATTTGAAGAAACCACTCTATTCCTGGGTGCGTCCGTGGGCGCGACGTTGGGCGCGTCCGTGGGCGCGGCTTGCACTGGCACAGCTCGCATTCGCGGCGCTGGTATTGCTGGGCTGTTCGGGCCAATGGTCTTTCGACGAGAGCTGGTCCTTCGAGTTTGGCGATGATACCGAACGCGGCCCCCGCCCGGCAGAGACGTCTACCCCGCGGCCGGGTGATAGTCGCCCACTGGCCTTGCCCCGTCCTACCACCGGCGTGGCGCGACCGCTGCCCCATGAAGCCGATCCCGTGCCCACCCCCAATCTGGCGCAACTCGACACCGCCGCGCAATTGGCGCACGTCATCGTGCCCCCGCGCGATCTGCGTGAGCTGGCGCTGCGCCTGGATCCCGATCTGGATGCGATCCCCCTGGTAGCCAACGAACATACACCCGACTATGCCCTGGGCGAAGAACTGAATTTCTGGGTGCACAATCTGGATACAGGGCAAAATGTGGAAATCAGCGCCGAACTGGTCCACAAAACCGATGTGGCCTATGCCTGGGTCGAGCGCGGGCGCACAGTCAACCGCGCCGCGCTGATGCAGGCCGTCGATGCCTTCAGCACACAGGCCTATCCGCCGCTGGTAGAATTTTTTGGCAGCGAATGGAACCCCGGCGTAGATAACGACCCGCGCGTGCACATTCTGCATTCGGCCCAGGTCGGCGCGGGCATTGCCGGTTATTACAGCAGCAGCGACCAATACAGTCGTCTGGCGAATCCCACTTCCAACGAAAAAGAGATGTTCTACATCAATCTTTCGATTGTCCCCACCGGCAATGCCGACATGCTCTACTACGAAACCGTGCTGGCGCATGAATTCCAGCACATGATCCACTGGCACCAGGATCGCAACGAAGAAACCTGGCTCAACGAGGGGCTGAGCGAATATGCCCAGGAAGTGGCGGGCTATCCTGCGGATAATGAATTTACCGGCGCGTTTGCCAACCGTCCCCAGACCCAGCTCAACACCTGGAGCGAAGAACAAGGCGGCAACGCGCCCCACTATGGCGCGGCCTATCTACTTGTCAACTACTTCACCCAACGCTTTGGCGAAGATCGCACACGCGCGCTGGTCGCATCGCCTACCAACGGCATCCAGGGCTTTAACCAGGTTCTGGACGAGATTGGCGCGGGCACAGCCGATGGCTATGGCTTCGACGGTCTCTTTGCCGACTGGGTGGTCGCCAACTATGCCGAAGACCCCTATGCCCTGGGCTGTGGCAGCGAACGCGGCTGTGTCGGTCCCGAAGATGCCCGCTATGGCTATCTGGGTCTGGAGCAACTCGCGCCCGCGCTCCACGCGCGCCACGCCGCCTATCCGGTCGATCCGCCGTCCGTGGATCTGCCCAACTATGCCACCCACTATATTTTGCTGGAAGGCGACGCGGCAGACTCAACTGGCACCGTCACCGATGTGGTTTTCCACTTTCTGGGCGAAGTGGATACGGTTTTGGCCCGCACCGACTGGCAGACGACCGCGGCAGGCCCGGCCCGCGCCTGGTGGAGCAACCGCGGCGACGACCTCAACCCGCGCCTGACCCGCGCCTTCGACCTGCGCGATCTGCCGCCGGGCACGCCCGTCGAACTGTTGGCGCGCATGTGGTGGGAAATCGAGACCGACTATGACTACGGCTATATCGTTGCCAGCACCGACGGCGAAAACTGGGATATCCTGCCCGGCACCTATACCTCTGCCACGAACGGGCGCGGCGATGGCGGCAATGATCCGACTGGCGAAGTTTCGACCGGCGCGAGCTTTGGCCCCGGCTATACCGGACGCAGCATCGAGCTAACCGGCACAGATGCCAGCACAGATGCGGGCTGGGTGGTCGAATCGGTAGACCTTTCGCCCTATGTGGGGCAAGAGGTGTGGGTGCGCTTTGAATATGTGACCGACGACGCGGTGAACGCCAGCGGCTGGTTTGTCGATTCCGTGCAGATCCCGGCGTTGGACTATGCCGAAGATTTCGCCACCAGCGATGGCGGCTGGCAAAGCGAAGGCTGGTTGCTCACCGATAACCGGCTGGATCAACGCTGGCTGCTCCAGGTATTGCACCTGGAAGCCAACCGGCTGGTAGAATTGGAACGATATACCCCCGATGCCGAGGGGCGCATTGTGGTCCCCATTGCAGGATTGGGCGGCGACCACAGCGCGGTCATTGCCATCAGTCCGCTGACGCCTGTGACCACCGTGCCCGCTCCCTACACCTATCATATCGAACGCGAATAGCCCACCAGGGAAACCCAGACCAATGCAACATCAGACGATCGCCGTGCTCGACTACGGCAGCCAATACAGCCAGTTGATCTGCCGCCGCGTGCGCGAGGCGCAGGTCTATGCCGAGCTTGTTTCGTGGGATCGCGCCGCCGAGGTATTACCGCGTCTGCAACCGGCAGGCATCATCCTGTCGGGCGGGCCAAACAGCGTCTATGCACCGGACGCGCCCACGCTGCCCGATGCCGTTTTGAAAAGCGGCGTGCCCGTGCTGGGCATTTGCTATGGGCTGCAATTGCTGGCCCACGCCCTGGGTGGTCGCGTATCGCCCAGCCAGGAACGGGAATATGGCGCGGCCACGCTCCAGGTGAGCGAGCAGGGCGATCCCCGCCCCACCGGCAACCCAGGCAGGCAGGCAGTCAGCCCGCTGTTTGCCAATCTGCCGGCCCGCCTGCAAGTATGGATGAGCCACGGCGACCGCGTGGATGCACTGCCGCCCAACTTTGTGCCCATTGCCGCCAGCGCCAATTCGCCCCTGGCCGCGGTTGCCGACGAATCCCGGCGCATTTATGGCATCCAGTTTCATCCCGAAGTGGTCCACACGCCCCAGGGCAGCGAACTGCTGGCAAACTTCGTGCGCACCATCTGCGGCTGTGTGGGCGATTGGACGCCGGGCAACTTCATCGAAGAAACGGTGGCGGCGATTCGCGCACGCGTGGGCGAAGAGGGGCATGTCATCTGCGGGCTGAGCGGCGGCGTCGATAGCGCAGTCGCGGCCACGCTGGTCCACCGGGCCATCGGCGACCGGCTGGCCTGTGTCTTTGTAGATCACGGGCTGCTGCGTCTGCACGAAGGCGAACAGGTCATCGAGACCTTCCGCCGCCATCAGGGTATGCGCCTGGTTGCGGTCGACGCCAAAGAGGAATTTCTCAGCGATTTGGCCGAAATCACCGATCCCGAAGTAAAACGCAAACGCATCGGCGCGCGCTTTGTGCGCATCTTCGAAGCCGAGGCCGCGCGTCTGGCCGCGGAATTTGGCATGGATGCGCCCGCATTTCTGGCGCAGGGCACGCTCTATCCCGATGTCATCGAATCGGCGAGCAACGACGACACGCGCAACGCCCGCACCATCAAGACCCACCACAACGTGGGCGGCCTGCCCGCCGATATGACCTTTCAACTGGTAGAGCCGCTGCGTATGCTCTTCAAAGACGAAGTGCGCGCAGTGGGCGAGGCGTTGGGGCTGCCCGAAGAAATTGTCTGGCGACATCCCTTTCCGGGGCCGGGGCTGGCGATTCGCATTTTGGGCGATATCACCTGGGATCGGCTGGAGACATTGCGCCACGCCGACGCCATCTTCCTGGAAGAGCTGGGCAAGGCCGGTCTCTATCGCGCCACCAGTCAGGTCTTTGCCGTGCTCCTGCCCATTCGCAGTGTGGGCGTCATGGGCGACGGGCGCACCTATGCCAATGTATTGGCCCTGCGCGCCGTGACCACCGACGATTTTATGACCGCCGATTGGGCACGCCTGCCCTATGAATTGCTGGCCCTGGTCAGCAACCGCATCGTCAATGAGGTAGACGGGGTCAATCGCGTGGTGTATGATATCAGCAGCAAACCACCCGCCACGATTGAATGGGAATAGTGAATGGGAATAGTGAATGGGAATAGTGAATGGGAATAGTGAATGGGAACAGGTATTTTCCCGGAAGTATGTGGCGGGGATTTGGCGGGAACGTGTTGTTGCAGGTTTTGTGATGAGTTCAAAAAGGCATTTACTTGATCATGGCTAGATTACCCATAGGACGCGGGGCAGGCAACCGCAGCGAAAACAACAGCGAAAACAGCCGGTCCACCTTCCGGCGCCCGATGAATCTCGACGAATTGACCCGACGCGCCACCTATATTGTGGATGATGCCGGCAAGAAGCAGGCCATTGTTGTCGAGTGGGCGGCATGGCAGGATTTTGTGCGCCAGGCCGGCGCCGAGGATGGCAGCACAGCGGACAGCCCCTCCAGCCCTGGCACCAACACTGGTGCGACCCCTGCCCCCAAGACTGCCGCTACCCCACGGGGCGAAGTGGCGGATGCGGGCTATGCGTTGCAACCCGACCGCGCCCGGGTCGACCTCTATCGCCCCAAACCGGCCAGCGACAAAGAAGCCGCCGATTTCACACTGGAATCGAATGTCACACGCCGCACCCGTGATTAAGACCCGTGTTTACCTCGCAGGGCTTAACAGAATTGCTCAACCTGAATGTCCCGATGCGTGTCGCCATTCTGTTTTCCGGTGTGATAACCGGTGTGGTCGTTTGATAAATCGTTCACCCAAGGTCGATGGATAAATTCTTCCGGCTCATCCTGATTCTCCTGATCTTCCTCGCGCTCATCCCGCTCTACTCGCGCTATAAAGAGTCGGCAGGCCCCATTCCGCCGGGCGTCTATCTGGCGGGCATGAACCTGACTGGCATCGACGACCCCGCCGAAGTGCGCCAACATCTGGATGCCGTCTATCAGCAGCCCATCGCCATCCAGTTTGGCGACACACGCCTGGCGCTGGAACCCGCAGAGGTGGATTTCCACATCGAGGTGGAGCAGATGATGCGCGAGGCGGAAAAATATCTGGACGGTGGGGCCTTCATGGATATCGCGGTGCGCCAGGCGTTGGGCTATGAACAACAGCGGCGCGATGTTCCGCTGCGTTTTGTGCTCAATACCGACAAATTGCGGGCCTGGCTCGAAGAAGCCGCGCAGAGCCACAACAGCAGCCCCGGCCGGCCGCGCCTGGTGCCGCCGGCAAATCAGTGGAGCGAAGCCGGACAGGTAGAAACCGGGGGTAATGCACCGGTACGCAATTCGGAATTCGCAGACAGCCTGGGGAGCAATGGCGCGCCCAACACGGCCGCCCGCCTGCCCGCCGGCTTTGTGGGCGTCTATAGTCGCGACTGGACCTGGGTCGCCGGACGCACCGGCCAGGTGCTGGATATCGACGCCAGCCTGCCCCCGGTAGTAGACGTGCTCACCGCGCTGGAAAACCGCACCGCGCATCTGGTGGTGAACGAAACCCCGCCCCCGCCCCCCGGCATGGCCGATCTGGAAGCCGCGCTCAACGACTATCTGAACACCAATTTCCCCGGCTTTGGCGCAGTCTATATCGAAGACCTGACAAGCGGTGAAAGCGTCGCGGTAGATGCCGATGTGGCCTTTTCGGGCATGTCTACGCTGAAAATCGGGATCGCGGCCGCGGTCATGCACGCGCTGGAAAATGGCGTCCACCCCGACGACGCAGCTTCGGTAGAGGTGGGGCAGTGGATCGACTATGCCCTGGGCGATAGCAACAACTATGCCGCCAATCTGCTGCTGGCCTATCTGGGCGACCAGTATCGCCGCCTGGGCGCGCGCCGCTTCACCGAGTTTATGCATAC
>JBBDIO010000025.1:0-8463 GCA_040880365.1 Litorilinea sp. | reverse complement strand
GCCCTGTAAAGTTGAAAAGTGTTGCCCACGGGTGCGCCGTCCACATGCGGATAGCGCACCCGTTTTGATCTAATACTGGTAATCCTCGCGCACGGGGCTAAAGACATCCAGCGCTTTGCCGTCGCTGTCGCCCGCCAACACCGAATGTTCTACCCCACCGGGAATTACATACATATCCCCCGGCTTGAGTGTGCGCTCTTCGCCGCCTACGATGAAGGTCGGGTTGCCTTCGAGCACGATACCCACCTGTTCGTGGGGGTGGCTGTGCATGGGCACCACCGAATGCGCAGGCAGTTCGACCAGCGAAAGCAGCATTTTTTCGCCCCACATGGTGCGCGCCGTCACCGCGCCGAACAGAGTTTTGGGGTCGCGGTCTTCTGGGGAAAGGAAATACATGGTCATTGCCTCCTCAATATAAGCTTGAAATTGGGTGTGAAATTTAGCGTAGAATTTGGTGCAGGTTTTGGTGGTGGGCCAGGGGGGCTACACGCACACAGGGGGCACAGTGGGCACGCAGCGGGTCTCAAAAATCCAGTTGCCCGGCGTGCGCGCCTATGTTATAGTCACGCTGTTTTGTGGCGCAGCACGCCAAAACGCGCGCAACATCTCTGTGCCGCAGTGCTCCCTGTTCAACGTACATCCCTGTTACCGACGTGCAAGTGCCTGTCGTACCCGCCCACTTTATACCTGTTTGCACCTGATACCCGTTTGCACCTATAGGAGGGACTATACCATGATCCAAGGTTTCAAGACCAGACTATTGCCCCTGTTGCTGATGGCGATGTTGGTATTGGCGGCGTGTGCCCAGCCGGCCACTGCGCCCGTTGCCGAAGAGGCGGCACCGCCTGCCGCGACTTCTGCACCTGAGGAAGAAGCAGAATCCGCAGAGGAAGAACCCGCAGAAGAACCCGCCGCCACTGGCGATGTGGTGGAACTGCGCATGACCTGGTATGACGACGGCAGCGAAGGCGAAATCATGCGCGAGTTGCTGGATCGTTTTGAAGCCGACAATCCCGATATTCAGGTGACGATGGACACGGTGCCCTATTCCAGCGGCATTCTCGAGACGCTGCCCATTCAGCTGGAGGCCGGAGAAGGCCCCGACATGGCACGCGTGACCCAGTTTGGCATTCTGGCGCGCCACTTTCTGGACCTGCGTCCCCATTTGCAGGACCCGGCCTATTGGGAAGACAACTTTGGCCCTTTCCTGGCATGGATGCAGGCCGAACCGGGCGGCGATGCCATTCCCGGCTTTATGACCCAGTTGACCGTGGTGGGTCCGTTTATCAACCGCACGCTCTTCGACCAGGCCGGTGTCGCCGTGCCCAGCGATGCGGCAGACGCGGTGAGCTGGGAAGAATGGGCCGCGGCCACGCGTGAAGTCGCCGAAGCCACCGGCACATTTGCGATGGCGATGGATCGTTCTGGACACCGGCTGGCAGGCCCGGCGGTGAGCATGGGCGCAACTTTCTTTGATGACGACGGCAACCCTGTGGTAGTGGATGATGAGGGCTTCCGCACGATGGCCCAATATATGGTGGATTGGCACGCCGACGGCACGATGATCCCCGAAGTGTGGGTGGGCGCGGCGGGCAGCTATCAAGCCGCCAACGAGCAGTTTATCAATGGGCAACTGGTTTTCTATATGTCGGGTAGCTGGCAGGTGGGGCAGTTCAATACCCTCATCGGCGACGCCTTCGACTGGGAAGCGGTGCCTAATCCCTGTGGCCCGGCGGCCTGTACGGGGATGCCCGGCGGCGCGGGGCTGGTCGCCATCGGCAACACCGAACACCCTGCCGAAGTGGCGCGCGTGATGGAATATCTGACCCAGGAAGAGGTCATGGCAGAATTCTTTGCGCGCACGCTCTTTATCCCCGGCCATCTGGGGCTGGCAGAAAGCGGCGTCGAATTCGAGGCAGAATTGCCCCAGGCGTTGTCCTCGCTCAACACCTTTGCCGCCGAGGTGGGGAACCTGGCGCCGCTGGCCTACGATCTGCAAGCCTATCAGTACAACACGATTCTGTTCAATGCCATGCGCGACCGGCTGACCCAGGTCTTCGCGGGCGAGCTGACGTTGGACGAAGCCATCGCGCGTATGCAAGAGGATGTCGATTCGGGCATCGCGGCGACCCAGCAATAGGGGCAAACACAGGTGATCCGGTAATTGGCGATTTTCGACATGTAGGCCGAAAATCGCCAATTATCGATACTACTTCTTGATAACGCTTTTCAATACCAACTTTCAAGCGGGCCATGAGCGATCAACCCATTGTGCCGGTTGTACCCAAATCCCTGCCCCGCACGTCGGCACGCGGGACCAGGGCAGAACAGTTCGGCGAGCTGCTCTATGCCGTCTTTGCGGCAGTGATGAATGTGCTCGACTATGGGTTTGCCGCGCTCCAGCGGGGCATCGGTCCCCGGCGCATGGCCTATGTGTTTGTGCTACCCAATCTGCTCATCTTTGGGATATTTGTGCTCTTTCCCATGTTCCTCAACCTCTACTATTCGCTGACCGGGGGCACGGCGCTCTTTCCCGCGGATCGCCCCTTTGTGGGCGGCCAGAACTTCGCGCAGCTGTTCGATTGTGACAATTTTCTGAACCCCAATTCCTGTCGCGAAGACCGCTTTTGGCGCGGCGTCTACAATACCATCACCTATGTGGTGTTGCAGGTGGGCGTCATGGTGCTGATTGCGCTGCTGACGGCGGTGGTGCTGAATCGTTCGGTGCGGGGGCGTGGCTTTTTTCGCAGCGTCTTCTTCTACCCCGTCTTGCTCTCGCCTGTGGTGATTGCGCTGATCTGGAAGTGGATTCTCCAGCGCGACGGGCTGATCAACGCCGCGCTGGTCGGCCTGGGCATGGAGCGCATCGTCTTTTTTCTCCACGCCGACTGGGCGGTTTTCTGGGTGATCTCCATCAGCACCTGGGCGCAGATGGGCTTCTATATGCTCATTCTGCTGGCGGGGCTGCAATCGATCCCCGCGGAACTCTACGAAGCGTCGTCGATGGATGGCGCAAACCGTTGGCAGAGCATTCGCAACATCACCATGCCGCTGCTCATGCCCACCATGCTGGTGGTGACGGTGTTGGCGGTGATTCGCGCGGTGCAGGTCTTTGACCAGGTGTGGGTACTCACAGGGGGCGGGCCGGGCACGGCGACCACGTATGTGGTGCAGTATATCTACGAAACGGCCTTTGCCGGGCAGATTGCGCGCTTTGGGCTGGCGTCGGCGGCCTCGGTTGTGTTGGGCGTTGCGTTGCTCTTGTTTACGCTGGTTCAGTTGCGCGTGGGTCAGCGTTCGGATATGGAATAGCATTTTGGGAATCGCGTTCAGGATGGCTCTATGTTTTCCGTCACCGATTTTGTAACCCAAACCCGCGGCCGCGGGCGTCTGGAATGGACAGACATTTTCATCTATCTCTATCTCTCGCTGGGCACGCTGGTCATGTTTGTGCCGGTGCTCTGGCTGGTGATGTCTTCGTTTAAGACGCCAGCGGGTCTGGTGCGCTTTCCGCCCGATCTGCTGCCCTTTTCGCTGCAAACCGTATCCGTAGAAGGCTATCCCGATCCTCTGCCGCTGTATGATGTGGCGCGGGAAGATGGTACGGTGCAGCGGCTGGCACAGGTGCGGCGTGTGGGGCTAGAGGCGCAGATGGTCGATCCTGCGCAGCCCGCTGAAATTATCCGGGTCAACATCGACCAGCGCACCGAAGTGCGCGAGTTGCGTTTGGCCTGGGAAAACTATACCGAGCCGCTACGCCGCTTCAACTTTCTGGTCTATCTGCGCAATAGCGTGGTGGTGACGGTGGCGGCCACTGCCATTACGCTGCTCATCAACAGCATGGCGGGCTTTGCACTGGCAAAATATGAATTTCGCGGGCGGCAGGCGATTTTTGTGATCATCATCAGCACGCTCATGATCCCGATTTCGGTGATTCTGGTGCCTGTCTATCTGGTGATTACGGGCATCGGCTGGAACAACAACCTGCTGGGGGTGATCATTCCCGGCGCGGCGACGCCCACGGGCGTTTTTCTGCTGCGCCAGTATATGCTCACCATTCCCGATGAATTGCTGGCTTCGGCGCGCATCGATGGCGCGTCCGAATGGCGGGTCTATTGGCAGATTGTGCTGCCGCTGGCCGCGCCCGCAATGGCGGTACTGGCGATTTTTTCGGTCATGTGGCGGTGGAATGACTTTCTCTGGCCGCTGATTGTGCTCACGCGCAGCGAGTTATTCACGCTGCAAGTGGGGTTGGCCGCGTTCCAGGGCGAATTGAATGTGCAATGGCACTATGTGCTGGCAATGACCGTCCTCACCCTGCTGCCCATCACGCTGGTCTTTGCCTTTTTGCAGCGATTCATCACCACGGGGATTGCCACTACGGGCATGAAGTAGGGCATGAGGTGAGAATCAACGCTCCCGATCAATCCAGGTGATCTAATTAAGGTGATCTAATCCAGGCGATAGTGCCGCGCCTCTACGCCTGCGAAGTCGGCGCGGTCGAGAAGCTCGGCGTTGGCTTCCAGCCAGCGATCCAGCAGGTTACGGCTATCCCACATTTCGGGTTCGCTGCGCAAGAGCCAGAACGTGGCATCGTTGGCGGTGTATTGGGCCATCTGGGCCTGGACGTCGTTCCAGGCTACGTCATCGGGCCAGTCGTGGTTGGTCCATAGCCCGCCAATCCAGTGGCCCAGCCGCGCGTCGCTGGCGGTAAAGGGGCGGGGACTCTGGTCGCTGGTGTAATAGCCATAGGCCCAGGCCAGATGCGGAATCTGGAGCATGAGCAATTCGCCGGGGGCGCGGCGTTGCGCCACATAGGTGACCCCGGCGCGCAGGTCATATTTCATGGGCAGCGTCTTTTGCAGCCACCCCCCATAGAGCCAGAATCCCACCACATAGACAACCAGCAACGCCGTAACCGTGCGCGCCAGCCAAAGAGCGTGGGTGCGCACGGCGGTCGCGCCCAGCGCCATAAAGAGCAGGAGCGCAGGGCCGATCCAGACCACATAGCGGTCGGTGAAAACCGGCTGGCGCAGACTGAGCAGATAGATCGTGACCACAGGCACAAGTATCCAACTGAGCAGCAACAGATAGCGTCGCCCCGAAGCCAGTTGCGCACCGGCATGGCGCGCGCCGATTTCGCCCCCGCCCAGAATGATGCCCGCGCCTGCCAAAAAGAAAACAGGGCCAAGCCAGATGAGCGTAATGTGGGGGGCAAAGCCCTGGGCGTGGTGGGTGACGAGCGTCTGCGCAATCTGGGAAAAGGGCGTGAAGCGGAAATGGGTCATCTGCGCGTCGGACCAGAGAAATTGCCACTGCCACGCGATCAAGGGCACATAGGGCAGGGTCAGCCCGGCCAGCGCCCCCACATAGCCTCGCCAGCGGGGGCGACTGGTGGGCCAGGCGATCCAAAACCAGACGAAATGCAGCGGCAGAATCAGGATAAACAGCAGGTGGGTATAGATGGCGAGGGTGACGGTAAGCCAATAGGCGAACCAGAAACGGGTGTCGCCGCGCTGGATGCCCTGCCACCAGAACCAGGTCGCCAGCAGCGCAAACAAGGTGATGATGGCATACATCTTGCCTTCTTGCGCATACCAGAGGTGATAGGGGTGGACCGCAAAGAAGGCCGCCGCCAGCGCGGGTGCCCATCGCGGCCTGTGTGTTTCGCTGTGTTCATCGCTGCGTGTGCCGTTTGGCGGGGCATCTGCAACAGGAGACTGGGGCGGCGGGATGAGATGGCGCGCCAATTGCCACAACAGCGGCACACAGAGCGCGCCAGCCGCCGCCGAAGGAAAACGCAAGGCAAATTCGCTGCTGCCCACCAGCCAAAACCAGGGCCGCAGGCTCAAAAAATAGAGCGGGCCATTCTGGGCGGTCTGCACGAACATCGCCAGCGTATCGGGCAGCGGACGCGTCGCAAACCAGATGGCGTCGACTTCATCGCGCCACAGACTCTGTTGCGCCAAACCCTGCACGCGCCAGCCAAAGGCCAGCAGCGTCAGCCCTAGCATTCCCAACCGATAGGCGGCGCGCGTGGGCACAGCCTGCAACCTCTGTAAATAGAGCATAGTTGTCCGGTTTACCATAGGCCGGGCAAGTGACCAAATTTATAGTGGGGGGAAACTGGAAGAGATGAGGGTCTACATGCCACATATTCCCTGTGTAATCCTGTCGTTGACATATGGTTTTGCTTCAACTAACATACGCTTATGTCTACTCTGGATTTTGCGTCGCGTACCTGTAAATTGCGCAACGGCGACGATTTGCGCATCGAGCGATTCACGCCCTATCCCGGCGCGCCGTTGGATCTGATTCGCGCCATCTACGATATGGCGTTGCAGGTGCACGGTGGCCTGACCCATTGGGTGCCCCTGGCCGATAGTCTGTATGTGTCGCGTTCGCTGGCAGGCAGTTTTGTGGAGACCGGCCTGGATCTGTACTTTACGGGTTGGGTGGACGACCGCATTGTGGGCCATGTGGGCTATCAGACGGCGGTAGATGCGCCCCATCTGGGCAGTCTGGGCTGGGTCTATACCGAGCCGAACTATCGCGGGCTGGGCATCAGCAGCTATCTTACCGGGTACGCCCTGGAGCATTTCCAGGCAGCAGGTGGACGCTGTATGCAGCTGGGCACTTCCAATCCGATTGCCAACCGGCTCTATGCCAAACATGGCTTTTTCGATTATCACGGGCATGTGATGCGGTGGCTGCGTGAAGGCGAAGATGCGGAGAATTTCGACGCCGGGCTTTTTGCCAATACCGGCCCGGCCACGGTGCGCGATGTGGTGTGGGGCGACGCGACCAAGGTCGCGATGCTCTATGCCGCGCCCCATGCCTGGTTTAGCAAGGATTATGGCGAGCATCTGTTTGCCATGCCGCCGCGTCGCTATTTTTCGGTATTCACCTCGCTTATGATCCACATGGAGCAAAAACAAGGGGCAATCCTGGTATTGGAATCCCCGCGCAAGATCGTAGTGGGCGCGGCCAATCTGCTGCCCGTGGATCCGCTGGTACAGCGCCATACGGCCAATTTCGATTTTCTGGTGCGACCTGCCTATCGGGGGCAGGCCCGCGATCTGCTGGATGCTGCCATCCGCAAGGCGGGCGAGATGCCCGTGGAGATTCTGTGGCTGAATGTCGCGGCCTGTGACACGGAAAAGAAATCGATGGCGCGTGCCGCGGGGTTCCAGCAGGTCGCAACAAAAACCGGTCAACTGCGGGTAGGTACGCGCACCGAAGATCTGGAATTATATCGGCTGGCCCTTTGAACCTGCGGGCGCGCCCTATTCCAGATTTTGCCCCGCCAATATTTCCAGCCAGCTATCCTGGGGCGAAATGAGTGGCGGCAGCGCGGCGACGGAAGCCCAGAACAGGTGCCATGTGTGCCCATCTGCGCTGATTTGCCATTGGTCCTCGCCCGAATCGGTGGTCTCCAACTGGAAGAATGCGCGGCGGCGCAGGGCGGTTAAGGTTTCCTCTGCAACCCAGCCGGTGATCTGATAGGAAACGTAGCGCGGATTTTCCAGATTGTCCTCTTCGCGATATGTGATTTGTGTAAAACCCTGTTCCCTTCTCAATATTTTTACGGTAATGCCACGGGGCAAGCGTGCCCAATCGAAGCTGGTGGAATCGGGGCGCGCATAGACCGGCGTCGGCGTGACGACAATGCGCGTATCGGGTGCGGGCGGTTCATCACGCGCCCCCAGATACTGGAAATAGGAAAAATTCTGAATGCCTGTCTCTTCGCGGGCCTCGCGTTGCGCAGCCTGTGTCAACGTTTCGCCCGGTTCCACGGTGCCCGCAGGAATTTGTATCCCCGCGTAGGGATGGCGAATCAGCAGAAGTTGGCGACCGGTCGGGCTTTGACGTGTGATGAATGTGGTTACTTTTTCGATCATGGGGAATTGATACAAAAGGCAAACGAGTCACGGAAGATCACGGGGCCAGTTTTTCCGGCGACTGGCGTCCGTTGGCGCGTCGTCCCATCCATCTTCAATCTCCATTTCCTCTTCGAACATGGGCAAAAGTTCAAAGCGGCGGCGTTCGCTTTGGCGGAAAAACAGCCCGGCAACAATGCCCGCGGTGGCAAAAAAGATCAGTGTGCCCGCCAGAAACCAGATCCAGACTGCCGCGTTCGCCGCGCTGTCCAGTGTGCGCGCCAAAAACATGAGCGTATCGGGTGTGGGGAGAGGTGTGGGCGGCACAATGGGGCGTTGGCCCTGCAACACGGGCGCACCGTCAGGCGCACTGTCGGGTGTGGGGGTGGCCGTTACCACAATCACCGCCGCTGCGTCGGTGGTGGCGGTAGACGTCGGTGTGGGCGTGAAGGTCGCGGGCGGCGTCTCTGTAGGTAACGGTTCGGGGCTAGGCGTTTCTGTGGCCGTCGGCGTCGCGGTGGATATGTCCGTTGGCGTTTCTGTCGGTGTGGCTGGGGGTGTCTCTGTGGGCGTCTCTGTGAAA
>JBBDIO010000024.1:0-8486 GCA_040880365.1 Litorilinea sp. | reverse complement strand
AGCACGGCGACCGTTATCTATGTCTGTCCTGTCTGCCAACCCGATCCCTGTGCCACCTGCCACAATCACTATTGCGCGGCCCATGCCCACGCCTGCCTGCGCTGTGGCATGACCTATTGCGCCGACTGTCTGGACAAAGAGCCGACCTGCCCCACCTGTAGCACTATCAAGCAGGAAGGACGCGCCGTGCACATCGAAGATGAACCGTGCAGCATGGATGCCCGCGTCCGCAACCTGCCGGGCGCATACAACTGGCTGCGCGCCGACAATGCCAACTATTCCATCTATCGCGGACAGGCGACACTCCTGCCCGAAGTGACGGTCGCAGTAGACCGCAAAACCCGCCAGGTGCTGGCCGTGCGCAAAATCAGCCTCATGGATTCCCTGCGCAGCCGGTTTGGTCGGTAGGCTCGTCTACGCGCTGTGAGGGATTTCCGCAGACTGGAAATCTGCTCGACAAGGAGACAACCATCAGCAGCCCACACTCGAACGGCGCGCCCCTCCCGATCACGCCCCCCGCCCTCGATGCAGCCGCGCAATTGGCCGCGGCGCACTGGGACGACTGTCACCTGTGCCCCCACCACTGTGGCACGGCGCGCGCCACGGCCCAGGGCGTCTGCCGCGTCGGGCGCGCCAGCTATATCGCCAGTGAGATGCTACACATGGGCGAGGAGTCGTTGTTGCGCCCCGCGCACGCCATTTTCTTCAGCGGCTGCACCGCCACCTGCACCTTTTGCACTGCGGCCAAATTTGCCTTTCGCCCCACCTATGGTGTCAGTGTAACCGCGCCCCAACTGGCGCAGCGCATGGCCCAGCGACAGGCAGAGGGCGCACGCGCCGTCTGCTTCATCGGCGGCGATCCCGCGCCTCACATTCCTTTTATTCTGGAAGCGCTGGCACATTGGGGCACGCGCCGCACGATTCCCGCGGTCTTCAACAGCAATTTCTATCTCACCGACCCGGCGCTGGATCTGCTGGCCGACGCCATCGACATCTATCTGCCCGACCTGAAATTTGGTCCGGGGCAGGGCGCAACCAGTTGTGGCGAACGGCTGGGCGGGATGCCCAACTACTGGAACATAGTCACCGGCTGCATCGCGCGTGTGCGCATGGCGGGCAAGCGGGTCATGGTTCGCCATCTGCTCATGCCCGGACACCTAGAATGCTGCACCCGGCCCGTGCTCACCTGGCTGGCCCAATGGCCCACCATCGAAGTGAGCTTGTTGACCCAGTATCTGGCGCCCGCGCACGCCCGTGGCGAACTTGCCGCCGCGTTGCCCGCCGCCGATATCCGCGCCGCGTTTGCCCTGGCCCAGCAGTTGAAATTGCGCCTGGTAGATTGACCAACACATTCGATGTATAGTTGAGTGACTGTCCACATCTGATATTTACATACCAGACCTACACACAGCCAAGCTACACACATAAGGAGCGCACGCTATGCCGGCTACACCCTTGCCCCCGCTGCACGTTGGGGATATCACCGTCACCATCTTCAACAGCGGCGATCTGCGCCATTTTTTGCGCGATTCGCTGGATCTGCCGGCAAGCGCGTGGCAGGGTCGCTATGATGACGCCCTGTTTGGCGACTGGATTCCCGTGCCGGTTCAATGTGCGCTGATTCAGACGCCCAGCGCGACCGTGCTGGTCGACGCGCCCTCGGCGGATCTGGGCGAAGAAAGTGACCTGAGCGTGCCCGGCTATACGCCACCGCCCGATCTGCTCCGGCAACTGGCGTCGCTACGGGTCGATCCCTCTGACATCACCCACATTGTGATCACCCACACCCACTTCGACCATTTCAACGGGCTGGCCGATATTCACACCGCATCCCCGCGTGCCAACTATCCCCAGGCCCAGCTACTCATCGGGCGCGCCGATTGGGAAGCGCAAGCCCAGGCCGAAGGCTTCGCTCAGGGCACGTCGCCTTCAGCGCAGATGCTGCAACCCTATGCGTCTGCCGGTCGGCTCCAGTTGGTCGATGCCCCGGTCGAACTCGCTCCCACCGTCACAGTCATCCCGTCGCCCAGTGAAACGCGCGGCCATCTGAGCGTGCGCGTGCAATCGCAAGGCACCACGTTCTATTGCATAGGCGATGTTTATCACCACTGGGTAGAGGTGGAAAACCGCGACTGGATGGTAGGATGGGCAGACCACGATTTGACGGTGGCAGAGCGCGAAAAGCTGGAACCCACGGCGCTCGCCGAAGATGCGCGCCTCATGGCAAGCCACATCAACGGCATTGGCCGTCTGGTGCGCGCCGGGGATGGTGTGCGCTGGGAGGATATCCCCCTCGCTGCGGCACAGTGATCAATTTTTTCCGCAAGCCAGGAACTATGCAGCTGGTTGTATGAGTGAAACCAATCTGCCTGCGCGCCGATGGTCCGCGGCGCGCAGGCAGCAATCGCCAGCCCCAGGCCGGCACGCTTTTGCTATTTCCAATCCTCATCGGCGGGCCAGATGTTGTGGCTGCCGCGTGCCGCGCCCTGCGGACCATCGGCGCGCCAATCCTTCACCGTATCGCGCCACTTGGTATAGTGGGGCATCTGCTGGTGGGCCTGGAACGCAGCCTCGTCCGTATAGACTTCATACAGCCAAATACGGTTGGGATCCGCGCCATCCTGAATCACATCAAAACGCAGACAACCCGGCTCGTCGTTCACCGACCCTTGGGCATCGCCCAACATGGCTTCGATAAACGCTTCCTTAAAACCTTCCTTAATCTGAATCGGCGCAATAATCACGTACATGGTTCCTCCTGTGGAATCGTCTAGAATTTTGTAGAATTGACCGCACGGGGATGCCAGACGCACGGTTCAACTTGCACATTGCCTATATAAAAACGGGATGCAACCGTCCGACAGCAGACGACGGTGTCAGATGCCAGTGGCAGATGAGAGTATCAGGCAACAGCATCAGGCAACAGTATCGGGGCGAATGGCCGTCAACGCCAGCAGGCCGGTCAGCCCATCGACCTGGAAGACCCGCCGCGCGCGCTGCGCAGGATTTTCGCGCCGTTCCAGCCGCCGCCGAATGGGAGCAAAGAATTCTTCTTCGCCCTGCCCGCGCGCCCGCAGCCCAGCTTCGGCCAACTCCACCACCGTCTGCAAAAAATCGGGCACCGGCTGGGGCGCCTGCAAGCCGCGCGCAATCGCCTGAGAATGAAAACTGCGCATCACATGCCAAAAGTCGGGTCCCAGCGCATCTACCAGATAGTCGCTAATCGGGCCGTTCGCTTCGATCAGCCCCAGGCTCAAAGCCATCGCGGCCATGTGTTCGGACCACGGCTGTTGACACGCCGGGCGAATCTCCACCGTGCCATAGGCCACCCGCACGCGCGCGCTGTTCCAGACATAGTGTTCATGAAACAAAAAGGCGTCGAAATCTGCGCCATGTTCCAACAGATGCTGGGTGAAAGGCCGCGAACCGGGCACAACGGCCTGCTGGGGGGCCGAATCATGATGCGGCGCCCAATCTTCGGGCGATCCCCCCGGCGCAGTCCCACGCAGGCTTTCGGCGTGCAAAATCAGATGCGTCGATTCCGACACCGCGGCCACATAGTCGGCAATGCTGGCATAGGGACGCGGCGGCATTCCGTGCCGATATTCGCTGGCCTGAATCTGCGCCATGCGCCCTTCGCGCCCACTGCAAAAGGGACTCAGCTGCCCGCCATAGACCGGCGAATTGCCACACAGCGCAATGATCAACGGTGTGATGAGATTGGCATAGTTGAGCATATGCAGCAATTCGGCACGGTGGATATCGATCTGGATCTGGTCGCTGGCCGTCACCGTATACCACAGCCACGCTTCGCCCATCGCACGATAAAGGCTCTCATAGCGCTGTTTGGGCGACATGATGCGGAGCTGGGGCGGTGTGACCGGCTGGATCCCATAGCCCAACACCTGATTGCCCTGTCGCGCGGCGACATGCACCAGAGCGCTCACTGCCTGCTGGGTAATCTGCGCCACGGTAAAGAGATCGGCACATGGACGCGTGTTGATTTCAATGGTGCCCACCCCCACTTCCAGCGCATAGGAATATTCCGCGCCTTCCAACGCCACCACCAGATGCTCGCGCCCCGTGTCATATTTGGTGTGAAATGTGCCCGAATCGGCCAGCCCAGGCCAAAGCCGGCGTACATCCGCGCTTTGGCCCTGGGCATCTACCACCGGAAATTCGGCCTCGCGCCCCACAATGCGCGGCTCGGCAATCGTCGCGGGGAAGCGCGCAACATAAAGATCCGCAATCTCGTCGATTGCGGCATCAATCCGGGCTTGTTGGGCGGTAGTAAACGTCTCTGTGCCAGACATGCCGGCTCGTTTCGTTATCGTAGGCGCTGGATAATCGTGGGCAAATCGCGCATATTCCGACAGACCGCATTGGCCCGTGTGCGCCCTTCGCGGCGGTCGACGATCCCTGTGTATAATATGGCGCGCATCCCAATCGAAAGCGGCCCGGCGATGTCGTTGCTTTCCCGGTCGCCCACATGCGCAACCAGCGCCGGCGGAAAGCCCAGCCCCGTCGCTGCGCGATGAAACACCTGCGTATCGGGTTTGGCCGCGCCGATTTCGTCGGAAAAGACAAAAAAGCTGAAATATTGATACAATCCCTGACGCTGGAGCAGGTTGCGCAGGCCGCGTCCGTGGGTGTGAATCGTATCGGATATGATGCCCAGCTTGTATTCCTGGGCCAGCATATGCAGGGTATTGTGAATACCGGGCGCAAATTCGGGCGGGATGCGAATCTCCATCGTTTCGATCTCGCGCACAATCGCATCGACCTCACGCACCATGCGCGCATATTCTCCCGGTGGCGGACGCAGCCCCAAATGCTCATACGCGACATAGAGCCGCGACGCTACGCCGGGCGTGCGATGTTCTTCGTGCCAGTTGCGCCGAAATTCGGCATGGGCTTGGGCATAAGCCTCCAGCGCAGCGTCGCGCGCCAGATGCGGATAGAGCGCGGTAATCGCATCGGCAAAGAGCGCGGCCCGCGCCTCGGCTTTGCTGGGCAACCCCAGCGAAGCGCGCTTCGGCTCATCGGAGTCGTCGATGGCGAGTGTATCCCAAAAATCAAATGTGACTGCTGAAATCATAGGCGTGATCATAGCATAGAGCCAGAGCGCGCCCAACTCGTTTGGGGTGCAAACGCAGGTTTTTACATCCCCGCGCAGCGCGATCTTTGCCGGCACATCTACAAAAAAACCCAGGCCGATAAAGAGCCTGGGGCAAGAATTTTCACAACGTTTTTTTTATACACACTTTTATATCTAACATACCTGGCAATAGACGATTCCCAGAGTCGGCAGCTTACTTTGCCACCCGCACCGGACGATAGGCCGCGGTGTCGTCGCCCTCTTCAAAGCCGCCCGGTTCGAATGTACTGGTTGAGCCGGGGCTGGTTGCAGCGGGCGCGTCGAGGGGTCGTTCCACCGGCTCCCCTTCGGGCCTGCGTACCCGACGCGTTGCCGTCGGCGCGCGGCGCGGTGTCGCCGCCGGCTGGGCAGCCTGTCGCCCCGCCCCACAATACACGCAGATCTCCCACTCATTGCGGATAAGATTCGCACAGCTGGGACAGGTATGCTGCAACTGCGCATGGCATTGAGGACAGTAGACCCACGTGTCCTTCACCGGCACGCCACAGCCGGGGCACGCCAGGGTTTCTTCAATCTCGCGCAGCAACGCTTCTTCTTCCAGCGCGCGATCATACACTTCGGCCAGGGTCTCTTTGGGACGAATCATCAGATAGAGCACCCACCCGACCACCGGGAAAACCAGGACCAGCACACACGCCAGGAGAATTGCCAACCAATCACGGCTCCGTGACCGGATATCATTGAACGTCCAGATCCCCATGGCGATCCAAAATGCAAATAGAAAAGCACCCAAGACGGCCACAATAATACCGGCAATGGTTGCGATTGTGTTGACTAATTCACTCGACATGCTGTCTCTCCAAAAAAGGAAACTCGCTAGCAATTATCCGCGGATTATAGCGCACATAAAGACAAACCCCAAAAGGCGTTGGGCCGGTCACACCCCTATATACAAGGGTTGCACGACGGATCTTCAGTCTTAATGCAGTCACGAGTCGGTCTCGCGCCATACGAAACATTCATCCATGCGGGGCGGGCGTCCCAAAGCAGAGTGAGCGAAGAAAGCAAGTCACGAAAATGTCGCGTTTCAATCGCCCGTTAACTATGCTATACTCGCCAAATTACACACAGATAAGAAACGAAGAAAGATGAAGTCCCATTGTATTCCTATATGTATGCAGTATACCATTGTGAGCGAGGCGATTGATGGCACAGGAGATCCGCGCGTCACAGGCCGTGGCCGCGCCCGAAAACCCGGCCCCCTCCGCGTCCGCTACGCCACAGGATATCATTGTCATGCGTGATGTCTGTAAGTGGTATGGCACGTTTCAAGCCCTGCGCAATATCTCGTTGACTGTCAAGCGCAAAGAGGTCATTGTCATTATCGGGCCTTCGGGGTCGGGCAAATCCACGCTTATCCGCACGCTGAACCGCCTGGAAGAACATCAAACAGGCGAGATCGTTGTGGATGACATCCCGCTCGACGGCAATACCCGCAATGTGGAAGCCATCCGCATGGAAACCGGCATGGTTTTCCAGAGCTTCAACCTGTTTCCCCATCTCACCGTATTGAAAAACATTGCCCTCGCGCCCCGGCGTGTGCGCAAATGGTCACGCGCACACGCCGAAGAACAGGCCAGGACGCTGCTTGCGCGCGTGGGCATCCCCGAACAGGCCGAAAAGTATCCTGCCCAACTTTCGGGCGGACAACAGCAGCGCGTGGCGATTGCCCGCGCCCTGGCGATGCAGCCCAAAATCATGCTCTTCGATGAACCCACCTCGGCGCTGGATCCGGAGATGATCAAAGAAGTGTTGGATGTCATGCGCGAACTGGCGCATACGGGCATGACAATGGTGGTGGTGACCCACGAAATGGGATTTGCCCGCGAAGTCGCCGACCGTATCGTCTTTATGGATGACGGCGAAATCGTCGAGGTGAATCGCCCCGACAAATTCTTTGCCGATCCCGAACACAAGCGCACCCGCGCCTTTCTCGAACGCATCCTGTAGGTGCGGCGTCTCATCACCGCGCGCCGCGGCGGCGACCTGCCCAGCCCAGGTTTACTCCTGGACGATGGGCTTGAGCCTGGCTTCGATTGCCTCGCGCTGTGGCTCTAGAAAAGGCGGCAGCGCCAGCTTTTCGCCCAGGTGCGCCGGGTCTTCGTCGGCGGCAAAACCAGGGCCATCCGTAGCAATCTCGAACAGAATCCCGTTGGAAATCCGAAAATAGATGGATTTGAAATAGTAGCGGTCGATAAGCTGGGAAACCGGCAGCCGCACGCTGGCAATGCGCGCGCGCCACGCCATTTGTTCGTCCACATCTGCCACGCGAAAAGCAATGTGATGGACGCCGCCTGCGCCCAGCCGCGCCGGGGCCAGGTCCGGCTCCTCGACCACCCACAACTCGCGCCCCGGTCCGCCCCCACGGGTCTGGTAGACGGCAATCTCTCCCCCTGGGACATACGGATTGGGGCGACGCCCAGCCTCTGCATAGTTGAGCAACTGGCTCAGGATGGGGCCGATTCCCTGCTCCAGGCTGGGCGTGGACAGCATCGCCGCATAAAAGCCGCGCAGAGCATGTTGCGCGGGCACACCGGCACTCTCCCAGATCTCACCGGCAAAAGGCGCACCCCCGTCATCCACCAAAATCAGCCGTTGCCCTTCGGGGTCTTCCACCAACAACATGGCCGGGGAATCCCCCTGCGCGGCAACGGCCTGCGTCTCTACGCCGGCCTTCTCCAATCGCTGCGCCCAAAAATCCAGAGATTCAGCGCTTGCCACCCGAAACGCAGTCGCGACGATGCTGTCGGTGCCGCGCCCTTCCGGGCCAATCTGGGGCCAGTCGAAAAAGGTCATATCCGTGCCGGGGCTGCCTACCTTGTCGGCATAGAAGAGATGATACGCCGAGGTGTCATCCTGGTTGACCGATTTTTTGACCAGGCGCAGGCCCAGCACACGCGTATAGAAATCGGCATTCTGGCTAATCTTGCCCGAAACCGCGGTCACATGATGCAAACCATTCAATTCCACAAGTCAGTCCTTTCCAAATCCAACGATTTATTGCTGGCGGTCGGTGAATCTCAACGCCTATTGATCTACGGAGATCGGTGCGCCCTCGGCATCCAGCTCGGCGTCCAGCATGGGTGTGGGCGTCCCGCGTACCGGGCTGGGCGGACCTTGTCCATCCGCATAAAAGTGCGATTCGGGCGCGACAATCCACTCCTCATATAGCGCCAGCAATTCCGCATTGCCCAATTCGCGAACCATCTCCAACCAGTCTGCCGTGGTCACAATCTGATACCGATAGCGATCCAGATAATCATGCAGATAACGCCGAAATGCGCGTTCGCCCAATACCGTGCGCATGGTATCATAGAGCAGCGCACCC
>JBBDIO010000023.1:0-8592 GCA_040880365.1 Litorilinea sp. | reverse complement strand
GTACATAGTTGCCGCCGGCAGTCGATTCATTCCGGCGCTATTTGCGGATTTTATGTGCGGATTTATGTGCCACTCTATTCAACACGTCAACGGTATCAGGTCTCATGTATGCCTAACGCCCGTCAACTTGTCGCGAGCCGCTGCCCCGAATGCAGTGCGCCGGTCGATCTCAAACAAGTCCCGGCTGCGGTGGCGCAAATTCGCTGCGCCTATTGTGGCACACATCTCCACTTGCCCAAACGGGCCACCCCGGCGAGCGAACCGCCCGCCTATCGCCCGCCGGTGCGGCTGCCGCGCGGACGCGTGCCCGAGATCATTACGCCACCCCCACCGCCCCGCACCGGCAATGCAGGCTGTGGCATTGTGGCCGCCTTGCTCATCTTCGGCGTCATGCTGCTGGCCGATGTGAACGTCGTTCGCACTCTGCAAAGTGCATTGGAGAATGGCGGCGCGCGCCCGGCGGAACTATTTCGCCAGCTGGGCATTACACTCCCCCAGAATCTGGGCATCGGCCATCTCTATGGCCCGCCGATTCCCGTAGCAGCCGGTGCGCCCATCCCCACCGCGCCAATTGCAGCAAGCGCCAACTCTACACCTGCCAACTCTATACCCGCCAACTCTACACCAGAGAGCAGCAGGCCAGGAAACGGGGCCGGTGTGTTGATCCAGGCGCGCGATCAGGAAGATGCGGGCCTGATCCTCTTCTTTGATACCCAAACCCAAAGTCTGCGCTGGCGCAGCGGACCGTTCAGCCGCCACTTCACCGAAATCGTGATGACCAGCGGGCCGCGCTACATCTATGTGGCCGATCAGGGCCGCCTCCACGCGCTGGACCGGGATAGCGGCCTCCAGGTCTGGCAGATCTCGCTATCCAACCCAATCGCCATGCCCTGCACCGACTGTCTTCAGTATATGGCGGGCTATGTGGTCGCGCTCACCCGCGACGGCACGCTGCAAGCGTTCGCCGCCGAAAGCGGCCTGCCCGCGTGGAATCGCCGTCTGCACACCACGCCCAACCGCCTGCACAACGTAGGCGGGCAGCCCGCAGTGGTAGATGCCGAGACCAACAACCGCGCCACATTCTACATGCTGGATCGCATCACCGGCGCGGAACTCCACGCCATCCACCCAGTGTGCCAGACCGCGGACCGCGAAACCTTTGCCAGCGCGTTCGCGCCCTTTGTGGTGTCGTCCGATGGCCTGCGTCTGCATGTGTTGGGCAGCGGCAGCGACGGCTGCGCGTGGCGCTATAATCTGGTGACCGGCGCCCAGGAATGGCACTTTGCCGATGCGCGCGAAAATCGCATTTTGCCCTTTGCCTGGTCGGATGAAAGCTTTTTGATCCGCAACGGCGTGCTCTATACCACCCAGCGCGACGGCACCACCGGCGTGCTGCGCGCCGTGGATAGCCAGACCGGCGCCACCACAGAGCTGCTACGCGCCGAACAGACAGAGTTGAAGCTGGAAACCAGCGCCGGCAATACCCTGGTGGTGATCGCCACACCTACCTTTGCCCGCAATGAACCCGCCATCTGGGGCATCGACGCCCAGACCGGCGTGCAACGCTGGCAGGCTCAACTAGAGATGAACCACGCCTTCGACACGCTGTTGGTGCGCGCCACGCCCGCAGGTCTCTTTATCGGCCAATGCCTGTGGGAAACGGATGTGTGCCTCTTTGAAATGCTGGACCCATCTACCGGCATCAGCCGCGGACAAAATCGCCAGCCCGTCAACGGCTCGGTCAGTGGCATAGGCTACACACCCGATACCGCCTGGCTCAACATCTGGGGCAAACTCTACGCCATCGACCTCGCCACCGCCCAGATCACCACCACCTGGCCCTAACCCCCGGCGCACCACCTTCATCCTTCATCCTTCATCCTTCATCCTTCATCCCTCATCCCTCATCCTTACACCGCCACCGGCGTCCCGCCTTCGGCAGCCGAGCGCAACATGGCATCGATCAGCTCCACCGAGCGTGCGCCCACTTCGCCGGGCGAATTGTTCACCGCGCCGCCCTGGATCAGCTCCACAAAGCGCGCGGGAGGGCCATCGCAGTTGTACATCCCTGCATCCACGGGCACATCCACATGGATATTGTCGCCATCGTGGCGCAACACATCGAGCCGCGCCCGGTCGATATCCAGATTAAAGACGCCTTCGCTGCCGAATACCCGCACGTCCAGCTGGAATTTGCTGTCGTTGGGTAACGTAGCCGCGCCCGAAATCATCCCCAATGCTCCATTTTCAAAAACAACCGCGGCGGCATCATACAAATCCACCTGCGAATCGGGCGAATGGCGGGCGCGGGCACTCACCGCTTTGGCGCGCAACCCTGTCAACCAGAACATAAGCCCCGATGAATGGGTGATCTGCCCATGCGCATAGCCGCCCCCCTGCGATTTCTCCTGCCAGGTCATGGGATTCGGTTCGGTATAGGTAGGTGTCCAGTTGGCCGGGGAGACGGTGCTGCCGCTGAACAGGTCTTTGGTGGGCGACGCCATATGACACATGACATATTCGATCTCGCCCACCACACCCCGATCCAGCAACGCTTTGGCCTCGTTGATATAGGGCAGATAGTGCCAGCCATAGGGCACAATCAGGTGCAGGTTGCGTTCCTGGGCGATCCGCACCAGTTCCCACGCCTGGTGCGCGTGGAGCGTGAGCGGCTTTTCGCACATGACATGACAGCCTGCCAGCAACGCGTCGCGGGCATGTTCAAAATGCAGGTGATGGGGCGAAGTGACCACCACGCCATCCAGCCCCTGTGCCAATAGCGCAGTGTGGTCTTCGGTGGCAAAGGGAAAGTGAAATTCCTCTTGCACCGCGGCCAGCAGATCCGCGTCCTTGCCGCAGACCGCGGCCATCTCCACATCTTCGCGCGCGGCCAGCAGCGGCATGTGATTGCTGGTAGCCCACCAGCCCGCGCCGATAAAACCAATTCGCACCTTTTGCATCATTCCTCCTGTGGTTCCCGCCAACATTCCCAATGGAATTCCCAATGGAATCAGCCAGAATCAGCCGGGGATCTCCTCGGCAATCATAATCTCCTCGATGGGCACGCGCGCGTCCACCGCATCGGCGGGCACCCAACCACCATTGCGCGAGGGTGGACGCACCTGCAACCAGCTGCCATCGGGCGTGCGCCCAAAAATGACAAGCGGCGTGGTCGGCGCGGCGGTGGTGTTGACGCCAAAGCGCGTCGCCGGGCCGTCGCGGATCTCAACCGCGCGCACCGTCAGCCCATAGGGCATCGGTCCATCTGGAGCAGCCGAGTTGCCCCCATTCCCCGACCAGAACCCGCGGCGGGCCTGGGCCGCTTCCAGCGCCAGATCCCAAAACTCCTGGGCATGGCCGACATCGGGCCGATATTCCACGGGTTGCGCCATGCCCTGGGCAATGAGCGTCGCGTTCACATGCGTGCCATCTTCGCGATAGAGATGGCGCAGCAAACGATCAAAGACATCGGTATCCGATTGCTCGCGCACCAGGTAGACAGACTGATTTTCCACCAGCGCGCGGTTGGCGTGGGTAGCATCCAGATAGCCCGGCTGCTCACGTTCGGGCGTATCCATGCCCAGATAGCGCACCCGCCGGCGTGCGCCGTTGATCTCCACCTCGATGGTATCGCCATCCACAATGTGCACCACGCGCGCCAACTCTGCATTATCCGGCACACCCGGTGCGACAATGACCACAGCCCCAGAAACCGTAGCAGAATCCGCGGGCGCGACAGTCGCAAATCCAGGTGCTTCGCTTGTAGGCACGCCGACCGCGGCGGGCGTCGTACGCGGCAAAACAGGCGCAGGGCCGGTGGAGACCTGCACGGTTGCCGTGGAGATGGTCGCGGTCTCCCGCAACAGCTCATCGCCGCCCACGCGCCCATAGGCAAACCAGCCCACCAGAACCAACAGAGCAATGGCCGCCCAGGTGGGCAGCTTGGCCTTGCGACGTCGCGACGGAACCGGCGGTTTACCACCAGTCCTATAGTCAGATTTCTTACGTGCCATAGATGGGTATCATCGTTGAGTGTGGTGCGAATTGAATCAAAACTCGCAAGCCGGATTGCCAAATCTGCAACATGCAGTCTGGAAAGAGAAAAACCGTCTACAAGAATTATTTACGCATTAACCGACCACTTTTGCCCGGCTTCTGCCGTGTGGTGCGCAATGGTCACCAGTGCGTGAGGGCCTTCCAGCGCCAACAGCAGGGGCAGGCTGCCTTCCAGGCTGTGTACAATCTGCCAGACACCGCGCGGCGCATCTGCCGCCCATAAATCCAGCAGAAAATCGGCGAACGCCTGCCGCAGGGTCGCGTAGGTTTCCGCGGGATAGGCAGGCAGGTCAACTGTCGCACCCGGGCCGGAGATACCTGTGTCGGGGATGCCAGTGGCGGGGGCCACGACCTGGGCCAACAGCAGCGCAATCTTGCGAATGTGGACAGTGTGCTTGTCGCCCGTGCTCAGGTGCAACGCATCGCGAATCTGGGGCAAAAGCTGAATGATCAGATCAGTTTGTCCGGCCAGAAAGAGCGGACGCAACAGACCGTCTACATAGAAATTGATCAACGCCTCGCCATCCAGCAAACGGGGCGCCCACTGGCACAACTGGCGATAGATACTCTCTTTTTCGTGTGTCCAGACCGCGGCCGGATCCCAATAAGATGGAGCCGGCACATCTGCACCAGCAGCAGTGTCGGGATCACCTGCGGCCTCTGCCTCCACTTCCGAAGCAGCCACAGAGGCAGCATCAGATGCGGGCGGGCGATCCTGCAAAATCAGGGCGCGCAGGCGCAGACGATTGTCGCGCAGCTCATCGTCGTTGGGCGCATTGCGAAACAGGCGGCGCATCCGCTGACCCAGCCCGGCTTCGGCCGCAGCCCGCGCCACGCGCAGATCCAATAGCTCGATGGCGCGCTGGGGTTGTCCATATTCCATATAGACTTCTGCCAGCCCCCAGATCAGCGCGCGCTCCGGGTTGCGCCCCGGCAGGCTGCGCGCCCAGACAATCGCCTTTTGCACCTGTTCATGCGCCAATTGTTCTTCGCCAAAGGCCAACAGCGCGCGCACCAGCGAAATCACGCCCTCGCTGCGCGTGGGGTCGGTCGGGGCGATAAAATCCATCACGCTCACGGCATAGCGCAGCGCGCCCAGATCGACCAGCGTAGCCACTGCACCCGCCGCAGTCCAGCCATCGCTTTGAGTCGCCAGCGCCGCCACCCGATCCGCCAGCCCAATCCGCTCTTCGCGCGCCAGATTGCGCAGAGGCATCACCTTGATGGCTTCCTGGAGGGTATAGAGCTGAAAATCCACATCCAGATTGGCGGTAGGGCGTTTGACCTGGCGCAAAAAGTGGGGATCGCTGCGGCTGCTGCCCAACCCGGTCTCTTGGCGCGCGGCCTGCACATTGGCAATCGTCTCTACCTGTTCCAGCACATCGCGCACATAGCCCGCCTGCCCAAAGGCAGTCGCGGCCAAACGGCGCGCCGTGAGCGTGGACAGGGTCGAAAACTGGAATACCGCCACACACCGCTGCATGAGCCGCCCCAGACGGCGCACGCGCCGCTGTATAAGTCGGGTCTGCAATTCGCGCGCCGCGGGGAATTCTTGCAGGCGCGCAGCACTCAGCTCCATGATCTGGTGCAAAAATTGCGCGCCCGGCTCTTCATAGCGGCGAATCGCCATTTCCAGCAGATGGTTGGTGAGGGGATGCAGGCCAATCCGGGTCACGGTTTCGGCCAAAACCTGGCGCGCTTCCAGGGGGATAAACACGCGATCCCAACTGTGGTTGATCTGATCCAGCCGTTCGAGACATGCACAGGCCAGCGAAATATTGCCCACCTGGGCCGCGGCCGCGCTTGCATAAAGCAGTTGCTCGCCAAATTTGAAAACAGTCTCCGCGGCGGCGTCGGCGAACAGCGCGACCGATGTCTGGCGCACTTCCTGCGCGACCAGCCGCGCCGCGGCCGCATCGCGCCCGACAGCCGCACGCCGCGCCACCTGATAGAGCGCCTGGACCCGCGCCAATGGGTTGCGCGCTTCGAGCAATGTCGCCACCTGCAAGGCTTCCGCCCCGGCCCCGGCCTCGGCCAATTCGTGCCAACAACGCTGGAGCAGCCACGAATCGGGCTGCCAGACCGCGCGCTCCTCAATCACCAATGCGTCGCTATCGGGTTCGACCGCGGCCGCGGCCTCCAGAAACTCCAGCGCGCGCACCACCGGCGCGACTTCTGCGCGATCCTCCGCCTGTATTGTATTTGGTTGCGCCTTGCGCACAAACAGTCCCACAAATCCGTCCTTCTCGCGTCGCGATCAGATCAAAACAGAAACCAGATCAGCGCAGAAATGATCAGCCCGCCCAGGCCCAGCGCCAGCAGGATCCAACCCCAGCGCACCAGCCGCGCCGCGCCCGCCACCGTCTTGCCGTGGGCACGATGCACGCGGTTGCCATAGGCCAGCTGCTCTGGGCGTTGATGGGGAGCCTCGCGCACCACCGCCAGCCACCATGCCCGCCCACAATAGGCCCAGCGCCCAATATCCGATGCGCGCACCAGCGTTCGTGTTTTTGGCATGGCAGGGCGGCTATGCGTTCCCCGCGTCGAAAATATCCCCATCGGCAGCAGAATCGCTGGCAGAATCGCTGTCCGTATCGGCAAGGGAAAATTCAGCCCCGCCCAATGCGCCCAGCCGTGCTTCAACGCGCTGCAAAGCTGCGCGCATCTGATCCTGGCGCAAGCCTACCGTCAGGTCGCCGCGTGTGCGTTCCAGCACATTGCGCAACACATCCGTATTGCGGCGCAGACCGTCGGTAATCGAATCGGGAAAATCTACGGTGATCAACAGACTATAGACTTCGTCCATGAAGTCCAGCAACGGCTCGGCCTGGGTCAAATGGCCGCGGCGCATGAGATCCAACACAAAGCGGCGCATTTCCGTCGCGGCCTCACTCATGCCGCGCAGATAGGTCGCGCCCGTCACATAGAGCGTGGCAGGCGGGGGCGGCTCCTCGCCGCGCAAGACCGCGTGGAGCAAATGCGCCTCTACCAGTTCCTTGAGCGCATCCTGGGTATAGCCCGCATGATAGAGCGCAGGATAGGTGGTCAGGGGCGAAACCATAGCATGGGCCGCGGCCCGCGCCTCTTGCAACATGGTTGCCGCAGCCTCCCATTCGTGGCGATGGATGGCGCGAATGCTTTCGGCGCAGGCGCGGATCAACGCCCGACTGCGCGCCAATGTCTCATCGCGCAAGCGGTTGATTTCTGTAAAATCCTCGCGAATCCCGTTGACAATCTCCGACAACCCTACGCCACTCGATTCAGCCACGCGTCGCACCTCATCTCCTCACAGCCAGCGAAAAGCCGGCAAATATAGCAC
This sequence comes from Litorilinea sp., assembly GCA_040880365.1. Classification (GTDB taxonomy): domain Bacteria; phylum Chloroflexota; class Anaerolineae; order Caldilineales; family Caldilineaceae; genus JBBDIO01. The sequence goes on along the minus strand of JBBDIO010000023.1, from coordinate 1,217 downwards.
CTGATACCGGATTCTGCCGGGGCATATATGGGACACACAAGCGCCGCGATTATACTGCATACACCCACCTGCGCCCAACCGCCCTGGCGATCTCCCGGCGATCACCGGCGATTATGCCGAAGATGCGTCGGCGTTCTGGTTGCGCCACAAAATGCCCAACCGCTTGACCATGCGCGTCACCAGCCACGCGCCCACAGCCCACAGGCTATCAAGCCCCAAAAAATGTTGTACATAGCGGGCAAATCCCAGCGGGCGCGGCGCGGGCGCACCCTGGGCACGCCGGACCTGCATCTGCGCGCGATAGTGGCGATGCCGATGCCACAACACAGGCAGATGGCCCAGCCCCAGCGAACGACGGGTCGAAACGGCAAACAACTGGCGCGCTTCATCGCGCACGGGGATCTGCGCCAGAGCATCGAGCGTAGCCGCGGGGATGGGCAGGCCCAGTGTGCCCGCCAGATAACTCAGCGTGACATGTAGTTGCAGCGTACACCATCCCGTCTGCGCCATGCGCACCAGGCGCGCCCAATCGATAGTCGGCGCATGGTGCTGGAGAATCACCCCGGCATCGGCAGCCCAGCGCACAGGCGGGGTCGAGCTCCACGCCGCCCCGTGGACACACACATGCAACAGCTGGTCCGTAGGATTCAGCGCACGCGTGGTGTGCTGGTGGATCTGCGCAGGCACCGCGCCCGCCCAGAATTGGTCGTCTACCGCCGTATCCAGGCTGGTATTCAACACATGCCAATGCAAGTCCAGATATTGCTCGCCCGGCCCTGCAAAACCCTGGCTGTGACGCACGGAAAAATAGGTAGGCGTCAGCCGATCCAGCCCTCGATCTTCGGGGTGCCAGCCGCGTGCCGCCAATACGTCAATCGCCGCCTGTACCTGCGCTTTGGGCACCAGCACATCAAAATCGCTCATGGGGCGCACGCCAAAATCGCTATAGTGGCAGGCCACCAGTGCCGCGCCTTTGAGCAAAAGCGTGGGGATACCAGCAGCCTCAAAATCCTCTAGAATCTGGACACATGCGCGAAAACGCACCTGGTTTTCTACCCAGGTGCGCCGGTGAATGCCCCGCAGCCGCCCCAGGTGGGGCACTTCCTGCCCATCCGCGTCTATCGTCTGGCGCAGATTGTGATAGACCAGCGGCAAGAGCCGAAAACTGCCCAGGTCCACCAAATCTTCGATCAGGTCCACTTCCCGGTTCCACTGCT
>JBBDIO010000022.1:38167-52167 GCA_040880365.1 Litorilinea sp. | reverse complement strand
AGGGCGGGCGGGCCCGCGCCCGCGGCGGCTAGCTCCCACAGGTAACCATGACAACACAACAAACCAATCGGAAACGACGCGAAACGCTCAACGCCTATCTGTTTGTGCTACCGTGGATACTTTCGCTGCTGGTCTTTACGGCCTACCCCGTGCTGGCGAGTTTCTATTTTTCCATGACGCGTTATACGGTGCTCAATCCGCCCTCCTTTATCGGGGCCGAAAACTTTAATGTCATGTTCAACTCGGATCCGCTCTATTGGCGGGCCGTGTGGAACACAGCCTATTTCTCCTTTTTCTCCGTGCCCCTGGGGCTGATGGTTGCGCTGGGCCTCGCCTTGTTGCTCAATACGCGCAGCAAGGGCATCGGCATCTATCGCACCATCTACTATCTGCCGGGACTCATGCCCACCGTCGCCACAGCGTTGATCTGGTACATCCTGCTCGATCCGCGCTGGGGGCTGGTGAATTCGGTCCTGGGCACATTCGGCATTGCGCCCCTGGGCTGGCTGCGCAGCTCCAACTGGTCGATGCCCGCGCTGATCCTCATCTCCATCTGGAGTAGCGTCGGCGTGCCCATGCTTATCTTTCTGGCTGGACTCAAAGAAGTCCCCACCTCACTGCTCGAAGCGGCAACCATCGACGGGGCCAACGCAGTGCAGAGGCTGTTCCGGGTGGTGCTGCCGCTGATTACGCCCACCATCTTTTTCAATCTCATTATTGGGATTATCAATTCGTTCCAGGTCTTCACGCTGGCGTTTGTGGCCGCCGCAGCAGGCACCGACGGCGGCGTCGGCTCTACCGTGGGTCCGCTAAACTCGCTGCTGGTCTATGTGATCCACATCTACCGCTATGGCTTTCGTTACTACGAAATGGGCTATGCCTCGGCGATGGCGTTGGTCATGTTTCTGGTGTTGGTGTTGGTCACGCTGGTTCTGGTGCGCACGTCGGGTAATTGGGTCTATTATGAAGGCAATGTCCGGCGTTAAGCCGCCGGCTGATTACAACAGTTGCCAGGCATAGACCACACGGCATAGACCAGACGGCATAGACGACACGGAACGAGGAAAACAAAAACAATGGCACAAATTTCAGAAGCACAATCCCAAGTCACCGGCCGCAGGCGCACCGCCCCATTTGCCTGGAGAAGCTATCTTGGCTCCGGCGTGACCCACTTTTTGCTCATCAGCATCGCCGCCCTCTTCTTTCTGCCCTTTCTGTGGCTGATCATTACGTCGCTGAAGATGGAAAGCCAGGTGTTCACCACGCCCCCAACGTGGATCCCCAATCCCATCCAGTGGCAAAATTATCCCGATGCGCTGACCAGCCCGGCCTTTCCCTTTGCCCAGCTCATGGGCAACACCCTGTTCTATGTGATCACCTCTACCATCGGCATTGTGATCTCATCCGCGGTCGTGGCCTATGCCTTTGCGCGCCTCAGCTTTCCAGGGCGCGATCTGCTCTTTGCCATCACGCTTGCCACCATGATGTTGCCGGGCATCGTTCTGCTCATCCCCACCTATGTGCTCTTTCAGCGTTTTGGCTGGGTTGGCTCCTATGCGCCGCTCATTGTGCCCACATTTTTCGGCAACGCATTCAACATCTTCCTGCTGCGCCAGTTTATGATGACCATTCCCTGGGATATCAGCGATTCGGCCAAAGTAGACGGCGCGGGCGAATTTACGATCCTTTTGCGCATCATGCTCCCCCTGCTCAAGCCCGCGCTCATGGTGGTAGCCGTCTTCCATTTCATGTATGCCTGGAACGACTTTCTCGGCCCGCTGATCTATCTGGACGACTCCAGTCGCTACCCGTTGGTCCTCGGCCTCTACGCCTTTCAACAGCGCTTCACCGTAGAATGGCATCTCATGATGGCGGCAGCCCTGGCAACCACTGCACCGCTGATTGTGCTTTTCTTTGTGGCCCAACGCTACTTTGTCGAAGGCATCACCCTGTCGGGCCTCAAGGGCTGATTGCCCTACTTGCACGCGCCAACACGCTAGCGCGCAACAGTCAAGCTAGAAAGTTGACTCCATGACCCGGATCAAACTCGCACTGCTGGGAATTGGCGATGTCGCCCAGCGCGATTATCTACCCGAATTTCAGCGGCTGGCCGACCGTGCCGAGATCGTCGCGGCCGCCGCGCGCACACCCGAACGCCTCAATGCCCTGGCCGACCAATACAACATCCCCCACCGCTACACGGATTATCACCAGATGCTGGCGGAAATCAGCCGGCCCGGCCCCACCTATGCCGATGCCGTGATCAATCTCACACCCATCCAGATCCACACCGAAACCACGCTGGCGGCCCTGGAAGCGGGTAAGCACGTCTACACCGAAAAGCCCATCGCCTCCACAGTCGCCGAAGCGGATCGCATTCGCGCCGCCGCACGCGCCAATGGCCGGATTCTGGTCTGTGCGCCCTGTGTGCGCATATTTCCCCAGGTGCGCTATGCCGCCGCGCTGCTGGCCCAGGACGCCATTGGCCCGGTCTATGCCGCGCGCGCCCATGCGCTCATGGGTGTGCCCCCCTGGTCCGGCTATCCTTCCGATCCGTCGCCCTTCTTTGCCGCAGGCGCGGGCGCGGCCTATGACATGGGCGTCTATCCCCTCCACACGCTCACCAGCCTGCTGGGACCGGTGCAGCGGGTGAACGCCTTTATCGACCGCGCGCTGGATCAATTCGTCATCAACGACGGCCCACTCCAGGGCAAAATCGTGCCCGTCGAATCGCCCGACAACTGGCACGTCGTGCTGGATTTTGGCGAAAAACGGCTAGGCTCATTTCAGGCCAATAGCGTCGTTGCCGCCACCCGTGCGCCATCCGTCGAAATTTTTGGTCTGCGCGGAACAATTGCGCTGGACCCCATCGACGTGAGCGCGCCCGTAGAACTCTATACGGAAGCCGACGGCTGGCAAACCATGCAACCGCCCTTCCCCATCGCCCACGCCCAGGGCCGCGCCCAGGGTCCGGATCACCATCTGGGCATCGAGCATCTGGTCGATTGCATCGCCCACGGGCACGCGCCACTGCTCTCTGCCGATCATGCCATTCATGTGGTAGAGATTCTGGAAAAATCGGCCCACGCCGCCGAGACCGGGCGCGTCCAGACCATCGAAAATACCTTTGCCTGGGAACTGCCCCGCGAATCCATCCAGTAATCAGGCTCAACACAGAACGGAAAATCTATTATGTCAACACCTTTACGCGCAGGTCTGGTCGGCTGTGGCAGCTTGTCCCAGCGGGGCGTCTTGCCCCATCTCACCCAGGCCGACGCCCAGGACAACGTCAAGCTGGTCGCGGTCGCCGATGTAGTCGAGGCGCGGGCGCGTGAAACGGCCCAGCATTTCAAGATTCCTGCCCACTTCACCACCATCGAGGAAATGCTCGACGGCGCGGATATTGACATTGCGCTCATCATCACGCCGATTCCGTTTCACCATCCCAATGCGCTGGCGGCCATCCGCGCCGGCAAGCACGTCTACATCCAGAAAGCCATGACCACCACCGTCGCCGAAGCCGATGAACTGATCGCCGAAGCCACCGCGGCCAATGTCAAAATCGCGGCCGCGCCCGGCTTCGAGCTGTTTCCCTCCACCGCCCACATGCGCGACGCCATCCGCAACCTGGGGCGCGTCTGCGTGGGCCATACGTATACCATGGGCTTCGGCCACGAATTCGAGCCGATCCGCGGCGGCGAGGGCGCGCTGGCCGAAATCAACCCGGCCTGGTATTATCGCGCGGGGGCCGGTCCCCTGCCCGATGTCACCATCTATTCCCTGCAACTCATCACCAGCCTGCTGGGACCCGTGCGCCGCGTCACCGCGCTGAGCAACAAAGTGCAGGCACAACGCACCTGGCGCGGCGAGACCATCGACGTGGAAGTAGACGACAACAATCTGGTGCTCATGGAATTCCAGAGCGGTGCGTTAGTCACCGCGGTAGGAGCCAACTGCCGGGGTAGCCGGCGCATCCCCTGGGGCGGGGTCGGACTCTATGGCACCGACGGCACGCTGGAAATTCTCGACGTGGATCACGCCAGCGGCTATCCCACGGCCTATGAAGTGACCACCGACAAGGCCCAGGAATACACGTTTGACCTGGATGCCCAGCCCTGGCTGCGCGCCGAACATCTGAACATCGAAGAACCCCATGTCTACGCCGATATTATGGACCTCGCCGCCGCCATCCGGGAGGACCGCGCGCCGATTGCCAGCGCAGAACAGGCGCGCCATGTGGTCGAGATCATCGAAGCCGCACGCGCCGCATCGGCATCGGGCGCGACCCAGACCCTGCAAACCACCTTCGCCACGCCTGCCACAGAAAGCTAACCACAGAAAGCTAACTACAGGAAACTAACCATGACCACCACTGCCACGCCCAACCCAAACCCCGAGCGCAGCCTCGACGCGCTGACCCTTGCCCAAACGCTGATCACCATGCCTTCGCCCAGCCAGGTATCCAATGTGGCGATCTCGGAATATGTGGCCGATCTGCTCGCGGGTCTCGGCTTTCGCGTCGAAAAGCTCACCTATACCGATCCCGACGGCGAAGCCAAAATGAGCGTGGTTGCCCGGCTGGGTGATCTGCCAGGTAACGGCGGGGGCGGCTTTGGCCTGTTTTCCCATTCCGATACCGTGCCGGGTGGTGAGGGCTGGGAGCCGTTCACACCCACAATCGAAGGCGACCGGCTGATCGGGCGCGGCAGCTGCGATATGAAAGGCCCCCTGGCCGCGACCATCGCCGCCGCCGCCACCGTAGATGCCCAGGCCCTGACCGCGCCCCTCTATATCGTCGTCACCGCCGATGAAGAGGTCGGCTATCCCGGCGCGCGCCAGGTCTGCGCCGAGTCGCAGATCCTCGCCGAAGCCTGGCCTGCCTACAGTGTGGTTGCCGAACCAACTGCCCTGGAGCCTGTCTACGCGCACAAGGGCGGCGTGCATATGGAGATCACGGCCCACGGCCGCGCCGCCCACACCAGCACCGATCTGGGCACATCGGCCAATTTTCTGATTGCGCCCTTTCTGGCCGAAATGGCAACGCTGGCCCAGGAATTCAAGACCGACGCGCGCCACATGAATCCCGAATTTTCGCCGCCCACCAATGGCTTCAACATGGTGCTAAACGATTTCGGTTGCCGCCCCAATGTAACGGCGGCCCGTACCGTTTGCACGGTGAGTTTCCGCGTCATGCCCAACGATCACCAGGACGAAATCGTCGAGACCATCCGCCAGCGGGCCGAACACCATGGTTTCAACTTTGCGTGGCGCATGGTCGATTACTTCTACTCACCCACCGATACCGAAATCGTCCAGGCGGCTGTCGCCGCCACCGGCCGCGACCAGGCGATCACCGTGCCGTTTGGCACCGAAGCGTCGCTCTACAAGGATCACACCCAGTGTGTCATCCTCGGCCCCGGACACATTGCCCAGGCCCATACCATTGGCGAATATGTCCTCATCCCCCAGTTGGGAGAGGCCGTGCAAATCTACCGCAAACTTATTCATCGATTTTGTCTGGCAGGCGGGCAATAGGCAAAAACGTATGCGTGTGACGCGGGGTACACAGGTGTGAGCGCGCACCCCGCGTCACCATTTCCTCATTTTCCACGTCTCCATATACGTCTACATAAGAAGCGTACACAGATCGCCAAAATTGGCCCAACGGCACACTCCGCGTCATAATAGGGCGAATGTGAGACTTGGTTAGAGGAAGGTATACACTTTTTTGATGAGTGATAATGCGCCGAATGCACCGGAAACGCCTGCTCAATCCGGCACAGCAAGTTCCGGTTCGACAAATTCCGGCACAACAAGTGTAGATTCGGCCCCCGATCCCAAATCTGCCATCAAGCGCAGATTTGCTGCCCAGAACCTGCCGCGCATGTCCCGGCGTGTACCCACCTGGGCCTGGTTGATCATTGGCCTCATCGTCATCAGCAGCGCATTTGCCAGCGGCCTGTGGTCCGCACCCGCCTCCACACCCGATACCGCCCAGCGCAATGGCGAGCCACAAGTCGCGTTTATCCCCACCACGCCGACCGCGGTTGCCATCCTCACCAGTGCGCTCTTGCCCACTGCCACCGCCGACACCACGTCCGAAGCTACGCCCCGCGCGCAGATCGTCGCGCTTGCCACGCCGACCACAAACTTGTCTGCCGATCCGGCTCTCACAGACACGAACTCCGCGCCGGTCACAGATACAGTCTCCGAATCCGCGATACTCACCCGCGCCGGGCAACCGCTGACCTTGCCGACCGTCACCCCCACACCTGTACCGCCGCCCATTGCGCCGCGTTCCATCACAGTGGGAGGACAGGCCAATTTGCGCATGCTCATCGCCAATTCCGAATTCCAATCGGGCGGGCGCCCGCTACAAATCCCCGTGGAAGCGCGCACCTATGGCCTGGACGCCGATACACAGAATGTCGCCGACCACTGGTGCATTCAGATGGGGCTGGTGAATCTGGACATTGCGCTGGATCTCACACTGAACCCCGCCAACACGGCAATAATCGCCACGGGTGCTGTAGAACTTTACAACGATTTTTGTACGAATCGGGGTAATCTTATCGATTCAACGGAAATTAATCTCACCATCCCCGCCGACGCGCGCGTGCAATCTACGCACAACCTGTTTGGCGAAAGGCAACTGCTCAATTTATCGGGCCTGCTGGATATGGATACGGCTGTCATCCTCGAACTGCAACTTGCCAACCTGCGCCCCGCCCAGCCCTAATTGCGGATAGCGTAGCGCGCCGATGCACTCCGGTTTGCCGGAATGTTTCGCTGCGAGTTCAGTGGGACGCATAGCCCAGGTTGCGCGAGATGCTGGCAGCCGTCGCCACTACCGCCTCGGCAACTGCCTGCAATTGGGCGTTGTCCATACGTGATGCCGGGGCCGAGACACTGATCGCCGCCGCCACCTGCCCGCTATAGTCGAAAATGGGCGCACCCACACAGCGCGCGCCGTCTTCATTCTCACTATCGTCCACCGCAAAGCCTGCACGCCGCACGCCTTCGAGGCGCGCCGCAAGCTCACGGGGATTGCCCACCGTATTGGGGGTGCGCGGCACAAATTTATTCACCAAATGCTGGGCCAGGCGCTCTTCGGGCACAAACGCCAACATGGCTTTGCCCAGCGCAGTCGAATAGACGGGATCGCGGCTGCCCAGCGTTGCCCGCATCCGCAGGGTATGATGGCTTTCGACCATTTCCACATACACCACTTCCGCACCGTCCAATAGTCCCAGATTCACAGTCTCATTGAACTGGTCACGCAGGACTTCCATGTGGGGCAAAGCGATATCCCGAATCCGCAGTTGTTCCCCCGCCAACTGTCCCAGCTCGAACAGCCGGTGTCCCAACAAATAGAGATCCTGCTCGGCGTTGTGCGCCACAAAGCCCAACTGGCACAGCGTCTGCAAATAGCGATACACAGTGGTTTTGGGCATATGCACGCGATAGCAGATCTCGGTCAGCGTCAGCGCACCCCGTTCTTCGCCCAGCGCAATCAAAACCTGGAGCGCCTTCTGCACCGGCTTGACTATATATTGTTCATTAACCTGTTCATTGGTACTGTCCGTCATAAAATTGCCCCGCCCATACTTCCCGTACAATCATGCACAATCGCCTATCCCATTAGACGCCTATCCTGCGTGTTTCTCGTTACGAAACATATGCTGCTTGACGTGAAACCGCGAAAGGAATAGTATATGGAGTGGCAGGCAAACGCAAACCGTAATCCGCGCAGCACAGGACAGGCACCCAGCCAGAAAATGTACGTTCGGATTACAGGCCCGACGCATCGCACCGGCTCGATCCACCGTCGCCCCGCCCAGCCGCGACAGGTGGCTTGACTACACGACACAACCGCTGGCGCAAAGCTGTCACGGCTGACACAACAGCGTCACCGTGCGTCACCCCATAGTTTCATAACGCATCGCACCATCGCGCGCCCCTTTTCCTCTGCGCGCCCACTCTGCACAAGGAGCAACCGTGAGAATTGTCATTGCCGAAGTAGGCCAGGAAACGTGCAGCTTTTCGCCCGTGCGCACCACAGTCGACACCTTTCGCCAATATGGGTTGTACGAGGGCCAGGAAGTGCTGGATCGACGGCGCGGTCGCCCCAACGCGGTGGCAGGTTTTTTGCAGGCTGCCGAAGAAGAAGGGCTAGAGCTGGATCTGGTCCCCATCATCAGCGCCTGGGCGGGCGCAAGCGGGCCGCTCACCGACGATACCCTGGCCTTTTTCCGCACAAAAATTGAAGATGGCCTGCGCGCCGCAGGAGACTTTGACGCCGTCTTTCTCAGTCTGCATGGCGCGGCCGCGGCCGAAAGCGAACCCGATGTCGAAGGCGATCTCATTGCCGCCACGCGCGCAATTATAGGTCCCGATATCCCAATCGTCACCCCGTTGGATCACCACGCCAATGTGACGCGCCGCATGATCGATTTGGTCGACGGTCTGGTCGGTCATCGCACCCAGCCCCACGATCCATTTGATACGGGTGAACAGGCCGCGCACCTGCTCTTTGCCATACTGCGCGGAGATGTGCGCCCCACCATCGCCGACCACAAAATTCCCATGTTCACCCACCAGGAACAGTTTCTCACCAGTCGCGGCCCCATGAAACGCTGGTTCGACCGCGCGCGTGAAATGGAACAGATGCCCGGCGTCGCCTCCGTCTCCAATTTTCCCATTCAGCCCTGGCTGGATGTACCCGAAGGCGGATGGACGACCGTGGTCATCACCCACGACGATCCCGAACTGGCACAGCGTCTCTCTGCAGAGCTGGCGCAAATGGCCTGGGATCTGCGCGAAGAATTCTGGGTCTACGAGAGCATTCCCGTCGCCGACGCGGTAGAAAAAGCATTGCGCGCGCCCAAAGGGCTGGTCTTGCTTTCCGATACCGGCGACAGCGTGTTCGGCGGCGCAACGGGCGACAGCAATCTCATCCTGCGCGAACTCGTAGAGCGACAAGTCGATCAGCGCGCCCTGCTGACGATGGTCGATCCCGAAGCCGCGCAGATGGCCTGGGCCGCAGGCGAAGGTGCCGAAATCACCACGACCCTGGGCGGCAAACGCGCCGGTCAGTTCGGCGCACCCTTCAGTGTGACGGCCCGCGTCGCCATGCGAGCCGAAGGCCTGGTCGAAGCCAACGCAATCGGCCGCCACTCCTTTGATATGGGCAAGACCGCGCTGCTGGAAATCGGCGAAATCCGCGTGGTCGTCAGCGAAAATGTGGGGCTGGGTTCCAACCATCCTGCCGTATTCCGCCGCTATGGGCTGGAACCTGCCGAAGCCAAAATGCTAGTCATGAAAACCGCCAGCAACTTCCAATACTACGCCGACATGACCTCGGAAATTATTCGCGTGGATACCCAGGGGCCAACCATGTCCCACCTGGAAGATTTTCCGTGGCAGCTCATACCCCGCCCCACCTATCCCTTTGACGCGCTTCCCGAATGGTCGGCCCGCGCAGAGACGTCGTGAACGATTCGGTGACATGACTGCGGCATGACTGCGGCATGGCTGATGCATGACTACAGTATGACCATGAAATGACCAGTGCCCCCACAACTCGATCCATCCAGTTCACGCGATCCATCAAGTCTTAAGGAGACATCCATGTACGACCCACTCATCAAGCGCATCCGCAGTTGGCTACCCATGCTGGTATTGGCTGCGCTCATGGCAGCCTGTGCGCCTGCACCTGCCAGCCAGACCGCGCCCGATACCGCAGACACAGGTGCCGAAACCGCAGCAGATACGCCTGCGGGCGAACCTGTCAGCGGCGGCACGCTCTATATCGGTCAGGACTTCGGTCCCCAGACCTTCGACCCCCACAAAAATCTCGCCTGGGCCTCCATCAACATCTACGAGTCCATCTACAATGGCCTGGTGAAATGGAATGAAGACGAAACGGAACTGGTGCCCGATCTCGCCACCGCCTGGGAGATTTCCGAAGACGGCCTGGTCTATACCTTCACCATTCGCCAGGGCGTCACATTCCACAACGGGCGCGAGATGACCGCCGAAGATGTGAAGTTTTCCATCGACCGCCTGCGCGATCCCGATGTGAGCGTCCACGCCGCCAAGTACAACCTCATCGAAAGCGTAGACGTACTCGACGCCGAAACCGTGCAGATCACGCTCTCACAGCCCTTTGGCACACTCCTGCTCTTCCTGGTCGACCGCTATTCCATCATTCCCATGGAAGCCGTAGACACGCTGGAAACGGACCCGGTCGGCACAGGGCCTTTCATGCTGGAAGAATATGCCATCGACCAGCACGTGCGCCTGGTGCGCAATCCCGACTATTATGAAGAGGGCTATCCCCTGCTGGATGCCGTGGAATTCAAGATTCTGGGCGACGAAGCCTCCAAAGAATCTGCCCTGCGCACGCGCAGCGTGGATATGGTCTGGTTCCGCGATCCTCGCCAGGCCGAAGCCGTGGTGGACAGCGTAGACGGTCTGGTCTCCCAGCCCGGCATCCCCAGCCGCTACATCGATATTCGCCTGAACCTGTGCGAAGCGCCGTTTGATGATGTGCGCGTGCGCCGCGCGCTCAGCCTCGCCATGAACCGCGAGCTGCTCATCGAAACAGTAATTCCGTCGCGCTACGGTGGCGCGGTCAGTGGCATTGTCGAACCGTCTAGCCCATTCTTTGCCACCGATACCCTGCCCTACTACGAACATGATGTAGAAGCCGCACGCGCGCTGCTGGCAGAAGCCGGCTATCCCGATGGCATCACCATAGAGGAACCCTACAAGGTTGTCGCCGCCAATCAGCTCGACGTGGACGCAGCCCAGGTCTTGCAGCAAATGTGGGCCGCCGCGGGCATCGAAGTCACGATTGCGCCCATGGAAGTGGGTCAGATTCTCGATGACTGGCGCACCGGCAACGGCCTCATGGTGCAGGTCGGCAACACCTGGGAACCCGATCCCGACACCCGTCTCTATGCGATCCTCCACTCCGATTCGCCCATCGCCCAGGCATACTGTTGGGAAGATGCCGAAATGGATTCTCTGCTGGAAGCCGGGCGCGCCACCGTTGACCGCGACGAGCGCGCCGAAATCTATCGCCAGCTCCAGGAACGCGTCGCCGATCAGGCCTATTCTCTGGTGCTCTATGGCTATCCCCTGCGCTGGGAAGTCTGGTGGGATGACGTGATGGACTACAACACCGTCCCATCCAACAGCCGCTGGGCCACACGCTACACCTGGCTCAACCGCTAACCTGCATACCTGGGACGGGGGTGTGTTCTGCACGCCCCCGTCTCTCCCATGCCGAATCATCACGCAGTCTGATTTGAACAGGACACACGCCACACCGTGAGCGGCTACATCCTCTCTCGCCTTATCATGCTGATTCCCATCATGCTGGGAATCTCGCTAATCAGTTTTGGCATCATCTATATCCTCCCCGGTGATGTCGCCGTCGCCATGCTGGGGGCCGAAGGCGGCGGCGCCAGTGATGAAGCGTTGGCCCGCATCCGCACCGACCTGGGCCTGGATCGCCCCGTCTATATTCAATATCTCAGCTGGCTGGGGGGCGTGTTGCAGGGTGATTTCGGCCAATCTATGGCCCTGCGCGTGGAGATTCTGCCCGAAATTCTGCGCCGCGTGCCCGTCACGCTGGAACTTGCTCTGCTTTCGGTTGGCTTTGGCGTACTATTTGGCGCGCCCCTGGGCATCATAGCCGCGTTGCGCGGCGGCATCTGGGATTGGTTCTCCCGCGGCATTGTCGCCTTTGGCATTGGCGTGCCCAGCTTCTTTGTCGCCACGCTTTTACTGCTGTTCATCGCGCCGCTCACTCCGTGGATCCCCACCTTCAACTACGTCCCCTTCACCGAAGATCCGGTCCACAATCTGCTCAGCCTGCTCTTTCCCACCATCGCAATTGGGATCGGCATGGCGATGACCGTCGCCGAAAACACCCGCTCCGCGGTGCTGGATGTCATGCGCCAGGATTTCGTGCGCGTGGCCTATGCCAAAGGGCTGGCCCAACGCATGGTCGTCTGGCGGCACATTCTCAAAAACGCGGCCATCCCCATCATCTCCATTGTGGGTTTGCAAATGGCCTTCGTCTTTAGCGGTACTATCATCATCGAAACCATCTTCAGCCTGCCGGGTCTGGGACGTCTCGCCATCAACGGCATCAATCTGCGCGACTATCCCCTGGTGCAGGGCGTGTTGTTGTTCATGGCGTTCGCCGTGGTGATTATCAACCTGATCACCGACCTGCTCTATTCGCTGGTCGATCCACGCATCCGCTATCAATGATCGCGTCGCATACAGCGCGTATCATACATACAAGGTAGCCCGCACTAAATCTCTGTCATCTAACCTGTCGAAGAACCTATTGAAAGCGACACCACACACACGCCATGGCAAGTTCAACTACTGCATCGACCGCCCCCGGCGGTTCCGCATCACCGCTAGGCCCTCCACCCGGATCCACTACTGCCGTGCGCCGGGGACCGCTGGCCGCGCTGCGTCTCAACGGCCTCATGGTGGTGGGCTTTGTCATGGTCCTTCTGCTGGTGATGGTGGCAATTTTTGCCCCCATCGTCGCCCCCAACAGCCCGTTTGAAATCGGTTTGGGGTCCAGCATGGCGCCCCCCGGCGACGGTCTGGTCATGGGCGCCGATTCGCTGGGGCGCGATCTCTTTTCGCGCATTATCTTTGGCGCGCGCACCACGCTCCTGGTCTCCCTGCCCTCCATTGCCCTGGCGCTGATTTTCGGCCTGGCCCTGGGGATGGCCGCCGGCTATTTTGGCGGACGCCTGGACCAGATCATCATGCGCACGATGGATATTTTGCTCGCGTTTCCGGGTCTCATGCTGGCAATTGCGGTGGTCGCCGTCCTCGGCCCCAGCGTGCCCAATCTGATCATCACCATTGCCTTTCTCTATACACCACGCATGGCGCGCATCGTGCGCGCGCCCGTGCTCTCGGTCAAAGAGCGCGAATACATTGCGGCGGCCCGCATTTCGGGCGTGTCTAATTGGGGAATTCTCATGCGCCATGTCTTGCCCAATTCGCTCGCCCCGGTTATCGTAGATGCGACCTTGAGCGCATCCCAGGCCATTATCACCGAATCGGCCCTGGCCTATTTGGGGCTGGGCGCACCACCGCCAAATCCCAGCTGGGGCGAAATGTTGAGCAGTAGCCGCCAGTTTATGACATCTGCCCCGTGGACCGCCGTCTTTCCGGGTCTTGCCATCGTCTATGCCACCACCAGCTTCATCCTGTTGGGCAATGGTCTGCGCGATTGGCTGGACCCTCAACGCCGGCGTGCCTGATTTGCGCTTTTGTTTAACACGGCATAAGTATGCCAGATTGCCGCAGCAGTCCTGTGTCGTGCAGTGAAACGGGCCACCGCCCGGAACCAGTTTGCTACCAGAATTTGCCACTAGAAACGAGCCGCGTCATGCGCTTTGCCATCCTCGGCATGTACCACGAAACCAATACATTTGCCGTAGAAAAGAATGACACGATTGATCTGCCCATTCAGACCGGCGAAGAGGTGTTGCGTCTGGCCCATCCCCGCAGCTACATCGGCGGCTTTGCCGAGGTCGCGGGCGGCGCCGGTGCCGAACTCATCCCCATCGCACGCATCGATTTCACCCATGCCCTGCGTGGGGGACTCATCACCGCGCCGGTCTATAAACATTTTCAGGATCTGCTTATCAACGGGCTACAGGCCGCAGGCGCGGTCGACGGCGTCTATTTTGCACTGCACGGCGCGATGGATGTAGAAGCGCCCTGGCAGGATGCCGAAGCCTGTCTCATCCGCGCCGCGCGCGACCTGCTGGGTCCCGATCTGCCCTTTGTCGCAACCTACGATTTTCACAGCAACTACGCGCCCGGCGAATGTCAGGCCGCCGTCCCCTTCCCCTACAATACCAATCCCCATGTGGATGGCTATGAACGGGGACGCGAAGCCGCCGAATGTCTGTTGGGCATGGTGCGCGGCACTGTGCAACCCGTCA
>JBBDIO010000022.1:25818-38067 GCA_040880365.1 Litorilinea sp. | reverse complement strand
CGCGAAGCCGCCGAATGTCTGTTGGGCATGGTGCGCGGCACTGTGCAACCCGTCACCCACTTCATCCGCGTGCCCATCATCGGCCCCAATATCGGCCAAAGCACATGGTCGCACATCCCCGCCGAAGAAGCGCAACTGCCCCTCTACAAGCTCAATCTGGTGCGCGCGCAGATGGAAGAACTGCCCGGCGTGATCAATGTGACCATCCAGGGCGGCTACGGCTATTCCGACCTGCCCTATACCGGCATGAGTATTATCGTCACCACCGACAACGACCCTGCCCTGGCCGAACGGCTGGCTCAAGACTTGGCGCGCCAGCTCTGGGCCATGCGCGAAGAGATTCGCACCGTGCGCCCCATCGTGCCCATCGACGAAGGCGTGCGCCAGGCGATGGCCTTTGACGACGGCCTCACCTGTCTGGTGGATATTGGCGACGACCCCGGCAGCCTGTGCCCGGCCGATAGCCCCGCCGTGCTGGAAGCGTTGCTGCGCCTGGGCGCACAGGATTGCGCGCTCACCATCCGCGATGCCGCGGTCGTCAAAGCGGGCATGGCCGCGGGCGTGGGCGCAACGCTGGATATGGAAGTCGGCGCGTCGATTGACCAACGCTTCTATCAACCCCTGCGCGTGCAGGGCACGGTAAAATCCATCGACGACGGCCGCTACAAGATCGTCGGGCCGACTCACGGGGGCTGGAGTCGCGAAGTGACCAAAGCTGCATTCCGCGATGTAGAAGTAGGTCCGCGTGTGGTGTTACGTCTGGGCAACAAGATCGACGTCATTTTTTCCAACCACCGCACAGGCAAAGACCGCGACTTTTTTAAGAGCGCAGGCATTGTGATGGAAGAAAAGCGCATCATCGTTGTGAAGTCCAATCAGGCGCATCGGGCGTCGTTCGATCCCATCGTCGACCGCACCATCGAGCTGGATACACCGGGCGTCTCTACCGCCGACTATACGCGCCTGCCCTTCCAGCACATCCCCCGGCCCATCTACCCGCTGGATATGGACATGGAATTTGAAATCTGACCCGGTTGGGGTATGGCGCAGCAGAACCACTTGCCACTGTGCCGCGCGCCCCAACCACAGGCAATCATTGAAGTAACAGATTGAACCAAGTAGCTGGAAACAGGTCGCCAAACTATCGCTTACCATCCACACGTCTGGCGTGTGAATTGTGAACCAAAGCATTGTGTCTTTTGAAAGGCTCCGCACTATGTCGAACCAAAATCTGTCTGCATCCACCGCCCCCGATTCCACGTCGGATGCGAATATGTGGCAGAAATCCCGAGAAATGTATGAAACCGCCAAGGCCACACTCGCCGGCGGCGTGAGCAGCAATGTACGCTTGTTGGGCAAACCCCACCCCCTCTTTTTTGATCACGCCGAAGGGGCCATGCTCTACGATGTGGACGGCAACGCCTACATCGACTATATGCTTGCCCAGGGACCCATGATTCTGGGCCACTCGCACCCGCGCGTGCTGGATGCCGTCAACACGGCTATGCGCAAAGGCCAGCTCTACGCCGGGCAGCATGAACTGGAAATCTCCGTCTCCCAAAAGATGGTTGATCTGATTCCCTCGGCCGAGCTGTGTCGCTTTGGGCTTAGCGGCTCCGAAATGGTGCAGGCGGCCATGCGCCTGGCGCGCGCCATCACCGGACGCACCAAGATCCTGCGCTTCGAAGGCCACTATCACGGCTGGTTCGATAATGTGCTGGTCAGCTTTGCGCCGCCGCTCGACAAAGCTGGGCCGCGCGAGCACCCCAACAACCTGCCCACCACGCCGGGACAGACCCAAAGCTCGCTGGAAGATTTTTACGTGCTGCCCTACAACGATTTGAGCCTGGTCGAAAAGCTTTTCGCCGAATCGGGCGACACAATTGCCGCGATTATGCTGGAGCCGGTCATGTGTAACACCGGCGCGATCCCGCCCGAACCCGGCTTTCTCGAAGGCTTGCGCAAACTGTGCGATGACCACGGCGCGCTGCTCTATTTTGACGAAACCATCACCGGCTTTCGCCTGAGCCTGGGCGGGGCGCAGGAACGCTTTGGCGTCACGCCCGATCTTTCTAGCTTTGCCAAAGCCATGGCGGGCGGCTTTGCCAATGCCGCACTGGTGGGCAAGCGCGAATATATGGAACGCTTCGCCCAGGATGTGAACCATTCGGGCACTTTCAATAGCAATGTCATCGCGATGGCCGCCAGCCACGCCGCGATTGCCGAACTCGAAGCCGACAACGGCGCCATCTATCGCCATCTGGATCAAATCGGCGGCGCACTCATGGAAGGTCTGCGCGAAATCGGCGCACGCCGCGGCCTGCCGCTCCACGTCCAGGGCTTCCCCTGCTCGTTCCATGTCTCCTTCACCGAATTGCCCGCCATCCGCGACTACCGGGACTTTGTGGGCCATTGCGATGCCGCGCGCTACGGCGATTTCACGCTGGAAATGCTCAAACGCGGCGTGCGTCTCATCGGGCGTGGCATCTGGTATGTCTCTGCCGCCCACACCATGGAACATGTAGAACAGACGCTTCAGGCCGCCGACAGCGCATTGGCCGCCGTTCAATAATCCGCCTCAACAGACCGCTTGAACAGGTCAGTTGGCTAGGCCGAAAGGATTTGTATGCCACAATCGAAACCACGCGTAGGACTGGTCCACGGCACGGATCGCCGCAAAAATGTATTGCACGCGCTGGAACTCGTGCGCGACGATGTGACCGCGCGCGTCCGGCCCCAGGTTATGCTCAAGCCCAACTTTCTGTCAGGGTCCAATCAGTTGGCGGCCAGCCATGTCGATGCCATGCGCGGGACCATCGACTTTCTGATGTCCACCCCCAAGCCCCCCGAAGAGATTCTGATTGCCGAAGCGGGCAACGAAAAATATCCGGGCGAAGCATGGGACAGCTACAACTACCACGCGCTGGCCGAAGAATATCCCATCCCCATTCGCCTGGTCGACCTGCACCAGGAAACCGAATGGGTAGAAACGCCCATCGTATTGGCCGACCGCACAGAAGTGCGCGTGAAGATGCCCAAAACCGTCATCGACTGTCCCAGCGTCTTTTCGATAGCGATTGCCAAGACCCACGATGTCTGTGTGGTCACGCTAGCGTTAAAAAACCTCATCATGGGCACACTCTACAAGCCCGACCGTATCAAGATGCACGGCTTCGCCAGCCATGCCGAGCGCACGCTGCCCGCAGAAGCCCAGGCGCTCAACGTGAATCTGATTCGCGTCGCGCGCTTTCTCTATCCCGACGTCGCGGTGATTGACGGCACCGAAGGTCTGCAAGGCAACGGGCCGGGCGGTGATGATGGCGTGGATTTCCGCCTGGCCGCCGCCGGGGTGGATACCATTGCCGCCGACGCGGTCATGGCAAAAGCGATGGGCTTTGAACCGATGGAACTGGGCCTCTTGCGCTATGCCCACGAACTGGGCATGGGCGTGGCCGACCTCGCCGCAATCGACGTGCTGGAAACGCGCATCGACGCCGTGCAAAAACAGTTCAAGCCCCACGAAACGACCCATCTCCAACTGCAATGGCAGTCGGATGAGTTCCGCCAATATCTGCCCGAAACCGCACAATAGGCAGACGGCAAACGCGGGGATTGGGTAGGCAGAATTAGCCCCACCTACCCAATCTCCCGCGGCCGGAATATTTCTTCCGACTTCACACGCAGGTTCTACGCCACGCCCCGCCAATCCAGCGCCACACCCGTATATGTCTCCGGTTCGTGCAACAGACCTTCATACGCACGCTTGATTTCTTGCGGCGGCAACACATGCGAAATCAGCGGCTCCAGATGCAGTATTCCCCTCGCCATCCAGTCGAAAATCATTTCCTGTTTGGTCAATTGGGACATGTGCACCCCATTCTCCGGGTACATGGGCAACAGCCATTCCAGGGCACCGCGCACAGTCAGGAATCGCAGATGGATATCTGATAGCAGCGGCGTCAGATCAGCCTCCAGCGGTGTGCGCGGCGTGCCTAGAATCACCACTTGTCCAAAGCGCGCGGCGGCTTGCGCGGCTTGTTGCACCACTGCGCTGTGGCCCACGGCATCGACCGTAATATTCGCGCCACCGCCCGTTAATTCCACCAGTTCCGTTTGCACAGTGGCGGGGTCCCCGCCCAGCGTCCACTCAATCCCGCAGCGTTGCGCCAGCTCGCGCCGGGCCGCTACCGGATCCACGCCAATCACCCGACAGCCGCGCGCCCGAAAGGCCTGCGCCGCCAGATTGCCCACCATGCCCAGCCCAAAGACCGCCACCCACGGCGACCCCGCGATTTCACTCACAATCACCGAAGTCATCGCCACGCCCGCCATGCGCGCCGCGGCGGCCAGCGCCCCCGACAGACCGTCAGGCACAGGCGCAACCAGCCGTTGCTCGTTGACAATCACCGCCGACGCGTGGTTGCCATAGGTAAAGACCCGCTGGCCCACCGCGGCGCGCCGCACACCCGCGCCGACCGCCAGCACTTCACCCACATTGGCATAGCCCGAACGCCAGGGATAGGTACACCACTGGTTGGGTTGAAACACGCGCGGCTCGCGCCCCGTGTAATTCGCCAACTCGGTGCCTGCGCTGATAAAAGTCGCCTCGGTGCGGATCAGAAGCTCGCCCGCGCCCAGCGCATGTTCATCCAGCTCGGCGGCTTGCAGCTCCACCGCGTTTTGCCCGATCACCACTACCTGCTGAATTTTCATTTCTCTGTCTCCCTATGCTAAATTGTGTAGCCTTGTATGGCGGCTAACCGGAATAGTTCAAAATGATCTGGTCTACTCGGCAGCGCGATTTCCTGCAACAGAGTTCCCGGCAAAGTACCCCATGCGCATATTCTGGATCATCACCTGGCACTCCATACGTCGTCATCTCACCTACCGCGCCGCGGCCTGGGCGGGCCTGATTACGAATATATTCTTTGGGATATTGCGCGCGGCTGTCCTGCTGGCGCTGTTGGGTGCGCGCGCCGAACTGGCAGGTGTCACAGCCCAGGATGCCATCACCTTCACCGCACTGACCCAGGCCATAATCGCCTATCTGAGCATATTCGGCTGGTACGAACTGATGAACAGCGTGCACACCGGGCAAGTCAGCGGCGATCTGCTCAAACCCCTGGGCCTCTTTCGCTACTGGCTGGCAGTCGATTTGGGCCGCGCCGGGGTCGCCTTGCTGCTGCGCGGTTGCACCATTATGCTCATCTATGCCGCGTTTGTCCCCATTACCACGCCGCCCACCCCCGCGCATTGGCTCGCCCTGGCAGTGAGCCTGAGCCTGGCGTGGTATATCAGCTTCGCCTGGCGATTCATTGTCAATCTGGCCGCGTTCTGGTCGCCCAATGCCGCGGGCGTTGGCCGTTTCGCCTTTGGCATCACCTGGGTACTTTCAGGATTTTTCCTGCCCCTGCGCTTCTATCCCGACTGGTTTATTGCATTGTGCAATGCAACGCCCTTCCCCGCAATGGTCAATACGGTTATCGAAATCTATCTGGGTCTGGTACACGGGCAAGCCATGCTCTATCTGCTGGCGCAACAAGTCGTGTGGGCCATTGCGCTCTATATCGCCGCCCAACTTATTTTGCGCGCCGGGATCCGCCGGCTGGTCATCCAGGGAGGCTGAGCCATGTTTGCGACACTGGCCTTTCACTGGCAGATCTACCGCCGCCTCATCGGCGCCCAGCTGCGCGCCCAGATGCAATATCGGGTCTCCATGCTGTTTGAAATTGCGGCCACCGCGCTCATCATGTCGCTCTTTTTCGTGTCGCTGGCGTTGGTCATGCAACGACTAGAGAACATTGGCGGCTGGAACCTGGCCCAGATTGCTTTTTTGTGGGGCATGGTCGAAACCGGATTCGGTCTCATGGATATGTTTTTCAGCGGCTTCGACCCGGCCTTCTTTGGCCGCCGGGTACGTCAGGGCACATTCGACGAACTGTTGCTGCGGCCTGTCAGCGTCACAGTGCAGGTCTTTGGCGATCAGTTCGTCATCCGCCGCCTGGGGCGCATCATCCAGGGACTCGCCATTCTCACTTTCGCCTTCAGCACCGGCGATATTGCGTGGACTGCTGCCAAAATCGCCTATCTGCCCCTGGTGCTGGCGGGCCTGGTACTTTACTTTGGGGGCCTGTTCATCGTCGGCGCAACCATCACCTTCTGGACGGTCGAATCCATCGAAGCCATCAACGTGTTCACCTATGGCGGCAGCGAAATGCTGGCCTATCCCATGCACATCTATCCCGATATTCTGCGCCGCACCTTCACCTATATTCTACCCGCCGCGCTGCTCAACTACTATCCGGCACTCTATATACTTGACCTGCCCGATCCCATGAGTTTACCGGGCTGGCTGCGCTTTGTCGCGCCGCTGGCGGGCGGGCTGCTCTTTGCGGGCGCGTTGGCCTTCTGGCGCTTTGGCGTGCGCCACTATCACAGCACCGGGAGTTGATATGGATACCCCTTTGATTCAGGTCACCGATCTTGCCAAGCACTACCAGGTGTCGCGCCGTCGTCCCGGCTTTTGGGGCGCGCTCAAGACCTTTGTGGCAGGTGGACATACCCTCGTGCGCGCCGTAGACCAGATTTCGTTTTCCGTAGCGCGGGGGGAGCTTGTGGGCTATCTCGGCCCCAATGGCGCGGGCAAATCTACCACCATCAAGATGCTCACCGGCTTGCTCGTGCCCAGCGCGGGCGAACTGGTTGTCGATGGGTTTGTGCCCTGGCGCGCCCGCACCCAATATGTTGCCCACATCGGCGCGGTTTTTGGACAGCGCACCACGCTCTGGTGGGATCTGCCCGTCATGGATTCATTCGAGCTGCTGCGCGCGATCTACAAAGTGCCGCCCGCGCGCTTTGCCCACAACCTTGCCGAATTTCGTGAATTGCTGGAGCTGGACGGCTTCCTCAATACACCCGTGCGCGCGCTTTCGCTGGGGCAGCGGATGCGCGCCGATTTCTGCGCGGCCATGCTCCACAACCCGCGCCTGCTTTTCCTCGATGAGCCAACCGTGGGGCTGGATGTGGTCGCCAAAGAACGCATCCGCCAATTCATTGCGCACATCAATGCCGAACACGGCACGACCGTGCTGCTCACCACCCACGATCTCCAGGATGTGGAACGGCTCTGCCGCCGTGTTCTTATCATCGACCAGGGACGCTTGCTCTACGACGGTGAACTCGCCCACCTCCAGACCCGTTTCGGTGGACAGCGCGAGCTGGTTGTCGATTTTTCCGAAGTGTATACCAATGTGGATATTCCCGACGCCCAGGTGTTAGAATTGGAGGGCCAGCGCGCCGTCTATGCGTTCCAGCGGGACGGGATTTCGGCGTCG
Source organism: Litorilinea sp. (assembly GCA_040880365.1). GTDB lineage: Bacteria > Chloroflexota > Anaerolineae > Caldilineales > Caldilineaceae > JBBDIO01. The sequence goes on along the minus strand of JBBDIO010000022.1, from coordinate 30,733 downwards.
GAGTTGATTGGGCGCATCAGTGCCCGCTATCGCGTGCGCGATCTCAGTGTGCGCGAACCGCAGATCGAAGCTACCATTCGGCGCATCTACGAAGAACGGCTGCTGGATGCGCCCGCGTCTGCGCCCATAACCCCGTTTCCGGCATTCAAAATTCAGGAGTCACCATGACCGCCATGCCTACACACGAAGCCCTCACCAGCCTGCTCCACGCCCTGCACGCGCCCGAACCCTGGGACGAAGGCGACAACATCCCCTGGCACGATCCAGACTTTAGCGGGCGTATGCTCTATGAACACCTGGATCAAAACCACGACCGGGCCTCGCGTCGCTTCTACGTGGTGGACCGTCATGTCGCCTGGCTCCAGGATTTCGTCATCAAAGCCACGCCCACACACATTCTGGATCTGGGTTGCGGGCCGGGTCTCTACTGCCATCGCCTCGCACAGTTGGGCCATATCTGCACCGGCATCGATTATTCGCCCGCGTCCATCGGCTATGCCCGCGCCGAAGCCAGCGAGCAGGGCCTTGCCTGCGAGTTCATCGAAGGCGACATTCGCACCACCGACTACCCCGGCGATCAACAGTTGATTATGCTGTTGTTTGGAGAGCTGAATGTCTTTCGCCCCGGCGATGCCGAGACCATCCTGACCCAGGCCCACGCCGCGCTGACGCCCCAGGGCCAGGTTGTGCTGGAAGCCCACACCTCCGACGCCATCCGGCGCAGCGGTGAAGTGGCTCCCTCCTGGTATGTTGCAGAAAGTGGTCTCTTTGGCGCGACGCCGCATCTGGTTTTGCAACAGGCATTCTGGTCCGAAGCCGCCCAGGCCAGTACCATCCGCTACTTTGTCGTGGAATTGAACACGGGCCAGTTGACGCGCTATGCCCAGACCCTGCAAGCCTATAGCATCAACGACTATCGCACGCTGCTTGCCCGCTGTGGCTTCGACCAGATCGAAGTGCTGCCTGCGCTCAGCGATGATCCGACCACCGCCGACCCGGATTTCCTGGTCCTGGTCGCGCAGAAATAATCTGCTTCCCGGTCGGTGATGCGTGCTTGTTACCGTTACCCATCACCGTGTTCGACTCTGCCGTGTCCGGCCCTGCCGTGTTCGACCCTACCCCACCGCGTAGCGCGGCATCCCCAGCAGCCGCTTGCGCCACTTGGCATATGTGCTGGCAAGATGCGGCCAAAACGGGCTGACTCCGCCCGCGACCTGCGCCTGGCGCAGCGCAACCAGAAAACTCGCAGGGTCATCATCAAACGGCGGCATCTCCAGCCAGGCGCGCCCCACCTCGTAGAGCGTGTGCGCATCGCTGCCCGCGGTGACCAGCTTGCCATGCTGCCGGGCCAGTTCGACCGCGGCGGCGTTGTCCTGGGGGCGCACACAGCGCGCGTTCAGAACTTCCAGCGCATCCACCTGTTTGATAATGCCCATCACACTTTTCAGACCCATTGCCGACCCGCGCAAACTATCCAGCGGATGGGGTATGCTGATTACTGCGCCCTGGTCGCGCAGCCGTTTGATGGTCTCTTTGGGCGTCAGACCGGCGGGCACTTCTTCGCGCACAAAGTAGGCGATGATCTCCCCTTCGGTCGTCTTGATCTCCTCCCCCACAATCACCAGATCCGGGGCCAATTGTTTCGCCGCCCGCGCGCCCGCCACGTTGTTGTGTTCGGTCACCGCAATTTTATGCAGCCCCCTGGCCCGCGCCCGTTCGATCAAATCCGCAGGCCGCGTCAGACAGTCCTTGCTATAGACGGTGTGTGAGTGCAAATCCACCTTCCAGCGCGCCGCTCCACTCAAAATGTTCACTCCTCAAAGCGTTCTCTGAAATTCATGTCGCCCTACACAGCCCGCCGCCGCCATTTACAAACTGCGTCGCGGGCAAACGCCATGTCGCGACGCGCCACCTTGTGTCGCGTTCACGCCGGTTGTATGATACCCTATCGCACGCCGCCCCAAACGGGGCAACCCTTTAATGACTACCGTTTAATGGCTACCGTTTAATGGCTACCGTTTAGTTACTGCCACATACCAGTGTACGGCCCATTTGATGCAACTATGGCGCAACAATCACTTACCATTCAACTGAACCCGCTGCTGCGCATTGCCGGAGACGCTGCGCCGGTCGCCCACATTGTACACCAGGCGTTAGCCACCGGCACAGAGCATGTGCGCGCCCGCGCAGGCACGCACATAGGCACAGAAGCTACCCAGCCGGACGCGATCCAGCTTGACCCTACCCTCATCGATCTGACCTTGCATGTGGACGATGGCGGGGGCACAGAGACACCGCCGCGCCTGGGCGTTGGCTATGCCGGGCTTTCCCCGCGCCAACGCTATGAATTTCTCACCTGGGCCTCCAACGACCCGACCCAACCCGCGCCGCCTGCCTATCAACAGCTCTACTGTGCCCATCTGGAAGTGCGGCTATTGGGCGGCGATGCGCTTGCAGCCCAGGCGCGCGAACTGCTGCCCCGCCTGTGGCAATCGCCCGCGTGGCTTCGTTCGCCTGCGCTGGGGCGTGTACAACTGCTGGCGTTCTGGCTGGATCAGGATGGCGCGGGTCTCGCGGCGTGGATTGGTCTGAATCTGTTGCCCGCAGAGCTGGCAGGCATTGCGCTGGGCTGTCAGGCTCTGCTCGGCCAGCCACTGGACGCGCGCGAGCTGGTCACGCTCTCCACACTCTGGCCGATCCAACCGCCCCATGCCGCGCCGGTGGAAGACCCGATTGGCGTCGATGTGCTGCGCCTGCATCTCTCCTCGCTGGAAGCCAGCCTGGGCGAACGGCTCTTGCACCACGCCCTGCAACAGTTGCCCGAACATGTCACTGCGCCCCAACCGTGGCGCGCCAGTCATCGGGGTCTGCGCCTGGAATTTCCCCAGCCCGACCTGCGCGCGCCCCTGTTGCCGCTGCTGCGCGATCTTTATAGTCTGCCCGCCACCGAATCTGGTTCCGCAACGATCACCGAAGCGGCATCCGCGGCCACGCCCGGCAACGTCGCCGCAACCGCTGCGGCTTCTACATCGACATCTGCGCCGCGCCATATTCCGCCGGTGGCAAGCGAAAGCGCGCTGCCCGAACGGGGCTGGCAACTCATCCTGGAATTTGGCAACAGCCGCTCCGAATATTTCGAAGTTGTCATGCGCAACGCCCAAAAACTGCCCGGCTATGCCCAGTTGATGGACGAAAATCGCCAGCTTGTCCACCGTGTCATCTTCAAACGTAGCGAACTGCGCCGCTTTTGGCGCATCTGGGACTACGTGCAGAGTTGGTCATCCACACGCGTCTATTTCAACGGCGCGGAATTGGAAAAGTGGAAAATCTGGCCCTATTCCCAATATTTACAGTGAGACAAACATGCAAGAAACGCTAGATGTCTATATCCGCGCCCGCTATCCTCTGCTATGGGTCATCACCCCCGAAGAACAGCGGGCCTTAGTCGAAATTGAAGCCCTTGCAACGCAGCAACGCAAGCCACTCTATCTGTGGAGCGTTACATCGGGGCTGGTGAATCCTGCCCTGCCACACCGGGCCGACACGGGCAAGCGCGATCCGCTCGCGCTGCTGGCAGGCATCATCGAAGCCGAAGAAGCCGGCATTTGGGTCCTGCGCGACTTTCACCCCTTCTTGCGCGAGCACACCGTGGTGCGCCGTCTGCGCGAAGCGGCCTTTGCCCTGGAAACCAGCGGCAAAACGGTTATCCTGCTCGGTCCCGTCCTCAAAATCCCTGCCGAGCTGGAAAAGGAAATCACCGTCGTCGATTTCAGCCTGCCCACGGCCACCGAACTCGGCGGGCTGCTGGATTCCGTTGTCAGCGCCGGAAAAAAGCACGACGCCATCACGGTTGACCTCGACCGGCGCGGCCGCGCGCGGCTCATCCAGGCCTGTCTGGGGCTAACCAGCCGCGAAGCCTCCAACGCCATCGCCAAGGCGATTGTGCTGGCCCAGGGGCGACTGGATGGCGACGCCATTGCCGCGGTGACTGCCGAAAAGCAGCAGATTATCCGCAAAAGCGGCTTGCTGGAGTTCTACACATCAGATGAACGGCTGGCGAATGTGGGCGGGTTGGGCATTCTGAAAGAGTGGTTGCGCAAGCGCGTGCGCGCGTTCAGCGACGAAGCTCGCGCCTTTGGGCTGCCCGAACCCAAGGGGATTCTGCTGGTGGGTGTGCAGGGTTGCGGCAAATCACTGGTCGCCAAATCGGTCGCCAATTCCTGGCGGCTGCCTCTCCTGCGCCTGGATGTGGGACGGCTCTTCTCGTCGCTGGTAGGATCCAGCGAAGAAAATCTGCGCACGGCCATCCGCGTGGCCGAAAGCATTGCGCCGGTGGTGCTCTGGGTGGATGAGATCGAAAAGGGCTTTTCGGGCGTGGGGTCCAGCAATGTGAGCGACGCGGGCACCGCGGCGCGCGTATTTGGCAGCTTCATCACCTGGTTGCAGGAAAAACAGGCGCCCGTCTTTGTGATCGCCACCGCCAATATTGTGGATCAACTGCCGCCCGAACTGGTGCGCAAAGGACGCTTTGACGAGATATTCTTTGTGGATCTGCCCGATGCCGCCGAACGCGCGGAAATCTGGAAGATCCACCTCATCAAACGCAACCGCGACCCCGAACAGTTCGATCTCCGCACCCTGGCGATGGCCTCCGACGGGCTATCGGGTGCAGAGATCGAACAGGCGGTGATCGCGGGTCTCTACGAAGCGTTCGACATCAACCGCCCCCTGGAAATGGCCGACTTGCTGGACGTGCTGCAAGACACCGTTCCCCTGAGCCAGATGATGCTGGAGGAGATCTCCATGCTGCGCGCCTGGGCCTCACAGCGGGCGCGCGCCGCTTCGGAAAAGGCCGTCAACTAGCGTTCCGCGCACGACATAAACTATGCCGGCACATCCGAGTCATTCGACTCTG
>JBBDIO010000022.1:0-25718 GCA_040880365.1 Litorilinea sp. | reverse complement strand
TAGCGTTCCGCGCACGACATAAACTATGCCGGCACATCCGAGTCATTCGACTCTGGCTCAGTGTCGCCTGTGTCAGTGTCGCCTGCACTGGTATCGTCAACAGGAGTATCACCTGCATCAGTGTCGCCAGCATCAGTCGGCTCTACAGAGACATCACTGCCGTCGGCTTCCGGCTCGGCAGGCGCCTGATAGCGGACGGGCATCTCGCCTTCATCTGTCACCCCGGTCACCCACTTGTCCAGATTCGGATCCTCGTCGCGCAGCAAACGCCCAAAGACGCCACCCACGTCGGCAGGGTCATCGGTGATGACGCGCCCGTCAATACGGGCCGAAATAAATGCGCCACCGCCGTTGTGTTCCCGCGAAAAAATCCACTGGCTATTGTCAGCGGGCACGGTGACCAGCGCGGCCTGGTGAATGCCGTTGTGGGTATGGGAAATCTTGAACTCAATGCTGAAACCGTCCAGATCCACGGTGCCGTTTTCGTTCCAAAGATACGATTGGGTGCCGGGGCCGCTATCTACCGTCAGGTCGCCGGTGCGCGCGGGGCTGTGTACATGGCCCAGATTGGTGAGCCGCAAAACGCGCCCGTCGTCGGTGATCAGCACGACCCGATAGAAGTGCTGGAACGTGCCGTTGCCCGGCCGCAAAATGCCGCCATACAACTCCATTGCTTCCCCGGCATAGTGCAGTACATAGGTCCAATGGCCCTCATTAGGCGCATCTGCGGTCAGCAAATCCGAAGAAATCACCAACTCTGTGGTTGGCTCGGTAAAGAGATAGAGCAAACCATCCTGATCCAGCCAACTCTGTTGGCCCACCCACGCATAGGGATCGCCGTGTATCCCAAACCATTGGCTGGGCGTTTCGGCAAATGCAAAATCGCAATTGGCTGCGGGCCGTCCATCGATCTGCACACTGTAGACCTGATTGGGCACCGCATCAAATGTGAAACTTGCCACGCCGCTAGCATTCGCGATGGTAATCTGATCCCCAAGCTGGACCTGATTGACGCTCTGAGTCAGGACCTCCACTTCAACCGGGGTGGTGCGCAGCGGCGACAGCGTTGTGGCAGGCACATCCACGCTGATACACGCTGCGGGCGGTGTCGAACCCATCAATGGGGCATAGAGGGGCACCGCCTCCAGCGTAGGCGGCTGGGGTTCGGGGTCCACATCGGCAGGCGCGACAGTGCCCGATTGTGCATAGGCAACATTGTGCGCCAGCACACCCTCACTTACGGCAAACAGTGCCGCCACCAGCAAATATAACAGCCATATACGTTTCATTTTTTTCTCCATCAACTAAGGGGACATCAATCGACGTCCGCGTGCGTTTCACCCAATTTGGGCTGACCGCGTTTGGCCCGTCACTTCACAATTGGGACTCCACTCGGGACTTCACAATCTGGTCAAAACATGGGAGGATTGCCTGAAAGCTATCAGCCATTACCAGCCATTACCTTGGTAAAATTTCGTAAAACGCGATAAATACGATAGTAAAATACGGTCGGCTATCGCGAGTGTAGCACGGAAAATGAGGCACATGGCTGTTAAAAAGCTGTCCAAGCACCGCTGCGACTGACAGGCTGCAAACCGCCACCAGTGATTGCACACGCGCGCAGATTGCTTTGTCAAATGACAGGGGGCGCACATGGCATTTCCCGGCAAAGTTGGATATAATCTTTACCCATGCAAGAACGCTTCGAATGGCTGGAAATCAGCGAAGAAACGCCCGACACCAAAAAAAAGCGCGCCAAGTCCGTAGAAGCGGTCATGGGCAAGCGTTGTCCCCAGTGCACCTGGCTCGATGAAGAGACCGCCACGCGCTGTTTCCGCTGCGGCTATCGCTACAATGTGGATCACCAAATGGCCGGGCGCATCGCCGAATTGGGCGTCTCTCTGCCCCCGCGCCTCATCGAAACCAATCAGAATCTGGATACGTTCTTCCGCACCCACGGCAGAATTCGCCCGCCCGAACCCCTGGGGCTATACCAGTTGCGGGCCGCGGCAGAAGCGCTGCGCCTGAGTCGTGGCTTCGACCAGCTGGTCTGCCTCGACGAACTAAATGTAGACCACTACCAACACCAGATTGAGACCGCGCTCAAGGCTTTGCACCAGATGCGCGGGCGCGCGCTGCTCGCCGATGAAGTCGGGTTGGGCAAGACCATCGAAGCGGGCATCATCATGAAGGAACTGGTAGTGCGCGGGCTGGTGCAGACTGTGCTGGTGCTCACCCCCGCCTCGCTCACCGAGCAGTGGCGCGAAGAACTGAGCGAGAAATTCCACGAAGAATTTACCGTGATCGACTCTGTGAAAGAGTGGGAAAGCCTGCGCGCCGCACCCAGCGGACGCTGGCTGGTCAGCCTGGATCGCGCCAAACTCAAACAGCACAGCGAGGCAATTCTCAGCCGCGAATATGACTTGCTGATTGTGGACGAAGCCCACAAGCTCAAAAACCGCAGCACGCTGGCCTGGAAATTTGTCAACCAGATCCGCAAACGCTACGTGCTCATGCTCACCGCCACGCCCGTACAGAACGATTTGATGGAGCTATACAGCCTCATCACCATTCTGTCGCCGGGGCAATTGGGCACTGTGCGCGCCTTTCGCCGCCACTTCCTGGAAAACGCCGACAGCCGCCAGCCCAAAAATGCGCCTTCCCTGCGCCGCCTGCTCAACGATGTAATGATCCGCAACCGGCGCAGCAAGGTGGATGTCTCCTTTCCCATGCGCCGCGCAGCCATCTATCACCTCACCCTCAGCGAGCCGGAATGGCAGCTCTACGCCGAAGTCACCGACTACATTCGCCGTCGCTTTCGCGCCGTCGATAGTGACAAGCATTTGCGTCTGACACTCATGACCCTGCAAAAGGAGTTGAGCAGCAGCCCGCAAGCGGTCGCCTCGACCCTACGCGGCATGGTAGGCGACCGCGCCCACGGCAACAAAGCCCGCGCAGAATTGCAGCACTTCCTGAGCCTGGCAGAATCCATTCCCGTGGGCCGCAAACTGGTTGCCGTGCGCGAAATCCTGGAACGCTTTCCCGGCAAATTCCTGATTTTCACCGAATACCGGGCCACCCTGCGCACGATTGTCGAACAACTCCACGCCTGGGGCATCTCCGCGATTGGCTTTCACGGGGGGCTGAATATCGACCAGAAAGAGGCCGCAGTGGCGGCCTTTCGCGGCAACGAAGATCCCGATTCGCCCGAAGCGGGTGTGCGCGTGATGGTCAGCACCGAAAGCGGCGCCGAGGGTCGCAATCTCCAGTTTTGCAGCCGGCTCATCAACTATGACCTGCCCTGGAACCCCATGCGCGTAGAACAACGCATCGGGCGTCTCCACCGCCTGGGCCAAACCCAGGATGTGACCATTTTTAACCTGAGTTGCAACGAAACCATCGAATCGCACGTCATCGACCTGCTTGCGCGCAAAATCCGCATGTTCGAACTGGTTATTGGCGAGCTGGATCTCATCCTGGGCAATGTCAACGGCGCCAAGTCTTTCGAAGACCTGCTGCGCGAAGCCTGGGAAGCCAGCGCCAGCCAGGAAGAACTAGCCGAACGCATTGATGCCATCGGCGATGTGCTGGTACAAGCCCGCCGCGACTATGAGCGCGTGCGCGAATCGAATATCATCCTCGACGAAACGTTGGAAAGCCGCTAGCCGGCGCGCACCTCTACGTCTGTAAACCGGGGCCTGTAAACCGGGCACACCTGTCCCCATCGCCAAGCAACCCAGCACTTTCGAGAAAGCCGCCATTCATGCCACAAACCACGTCCCAGACCAGCGCCACACCTGCCGAACTACTCGCGGCCGCCCAGGCAATTTTCCCCCAACTCCAGACCTGGCGGCGCGATTTCCATGCCCACCCCGAATTGGGCTATCAGGAAGTGCGCACCGCGGGCATTGTGGCAGATCATCTGCGCGACCTGGGGCTGGAAGTGACCACCGGCGTCGGCAAAACCGGCGTCGTGGCGCTGCTGGAAGCCGACAACACCCCCGCCGACGCGCCCACGGTGTTGCTGCGCTTTGATATGGATGCCCTGCCCATCCACGAAGAAAACGACCTGCCCTATCGTTCGCAAAACGATGGCGTCATGCACGCGTGTGGGCACGATGGGCACACGGCCATTGGTATGGGCGTGGCGCAGTTGCTGGCCGAGCGGCGCAACAGCCTGAGCGGACGCGTCAAGCTGGTCTTTCAGCCTGCCGAAGAAGGATTGGGCGGCGCAGCCCGCATGATTCAGGATGGCGCACTCGCCGATCCGGTGCCCGCGGCGGCCTTTGGCCTGCATTTGTGGAGCCGCCTGCCGCTCAACCAGGTCGTCGTGCAGTCCGGCCCGCTTTGGGCCAGCGCGGGCATGTTTAATCTCACCGTCGAAGGTCGCGGCGGACACGGAGCCGCGCCCCACGAAACCATCGACGCCACGCTGGTTGCCAGCCAGATCGTGGTTGCCTGGCAAAGTATCGTCGCCCGCAACGTCGATCCCACCCAGACCGCAGTCCTCACGGTGGGCAGTTTCCACAGCGGCGACCAGGGCAACATCATCGCCGGACGCGCCAAACTCACCGGCACCATCCGTTCGTTTGATCCCCAGGTCGATGACCTGCTCAAGCAGCGCATGGCCGCAATGGCCGAACACATTTGTGCCGCGCATGGCGCAACCTGCACGCTGGAACATAATGTCACCGTGCCCGCCACCATCAATAGCGAAGCCGGCGCGGCGCTGTTGCAGCCTATCGCCGCCGCCGTGGTGGGCGCGGATCAGGTCACGCAAATCACGCCCATGATGGTGGCCGAAGACATGTCGGAATTTCTCAACCGCGCACCCGGCTGCTTTATCCTCATCGGGGCCTCCGACCCGGCCGAAGGCTGGCACAGTCCCCACCACAATGCCACCTTCAACTTTGATGAGCGCGTCATGCCCGTAGGCGCGGCCATCCTCACCGCTACCGCGCTGGAATATTTAACGCAAAATCGCACGCCCCAAACTTGATAAAAGGGCGCAGATATAGTATAATCTGAATAATACAATGATTCAGATTATTGGCATGAGCCTTGAATGTGTAGATTTAGAATATGTGGACGGCAGAGCAATGGTGCTGAACCCGACCACACGACGACGTAAACCGAAAGCGTACATTTCGGGTGCAACAGTACGTCGGATTTGTTCGATATAGCAAGGACACCTCACCGTATGCGGTTGTCACAGCTAGACTCCGAATTCCTCTCCTATATTGTCGATCAGGATTTTCAGCCGGGCGACCGGCTACCTTCGCTTACCGATCTCAGTCGTCAAATTGGCATCAGTGTGGGCAAGTTGCGCGAGCAACTCGAAGTTGCGCGCGCATTGGGCCTGGTCGAAGCCAGTCCGCGCCGGGGCATCACCCGCACCTGCTACTCGTTTTTGCCGCCTGTGCGCCTCAGTTTGCTCACCGCGCTGGCACTCAACCGTCACCACTTCGAAGATTTCAGCGGTCTGCGCGCGCATCTGGAAGCTGCCTATTGGGACGAAGCCGTGCAGCTGTTGACCGAAGACGACAAACGTACACTGCGCCGCCTTATCGAGACAGCCCAGGAAAAACTGAATCATCCCCGCATTCAGATTCCCTACATCGAACACCGGGAATTGCATCTCACTATCTTCCGCCGCCTGAACAACCCGTTTGTCGTCGGCCTGCTCGAAGCCTATTGGGACGCCTACGAAGCAGTAGAACTGAACACATACGCCGATTTTCACTATTTGCAACAGGTCTGGGATTATCACGCGCGCATTGTCGAAGCAATCTGCGGCAACGACAGGGCATTGGGCAAACAACTGCTGGTGGAACACATGCAACTGCTCAGCCAGCGGGGCATCAGTATCGAAGCGCCGACCGCGCCCCTGCTGACGCCCGTCTAGGCATAGAGACACAAGCACATCCAAATATATGCCACGTTTATATATGCCACATATATGTCACGGTCGCAGAAAGTTAAGTACCAGAGTGATTGGCAAGCGCAGTTTACAAAATTTGTTTACAGGGTATGTTCACAATGCACGACTTGTGAGAACGCAAGATTTTTGAGAACACAAGTAGTGAAAGGGACGCAGGAAAACCGGCGGCAGGTCAACAGAATCACCCGTAAACGGATTGGCCAATCGCCGGGCAATGTCGCAAATCGCAACGAAGCAAGCCGAACAATGCAGTTAGATTCACATTACCATCTTTACTTTTGCGCACCTTAGATCAGATGCGCGCTACCTGGAGGAATTTTCATGAGTGTAATGGTTAGAGAGGCCCCTTCGGATCAAAATGATCAGGGTCTCCGGGTAAACGACTTCAACATCAATGTTGCCACGGTCAACGGCTCGGGTAGCCAGACCAGCAACAACGTGTTACTTCGCTCCCTTTTCAAAATGGGCATTCCCGTTACCGGCAAAAACCTGTTTCCGAGTAACATTCAAGGCTTGCCCACCTGGTACAACGTGCGCGTCAGCAAAGACGGTTATCTGGCGCGTCGCGACGGCATTGAAGTGGTGGTCTGCATGAACCCGGCCACTGTGGCCGAAGATATGCAGGACTGTGCCCCCAACGGCATTATCCTCTACGACGATGCCCTGCCCATCGCCGCCCGCCGCAAGGATATAACCTATTTCCCCATGCCCGTCAAAGAGCTGGTCAAAGGGGCCGACATTGCCTTTGCCCTGCGCGACTATGTCGCCAATATGGTCTATGTCGGCTATCTGACCTATTTGCTGGACATCGAAATTGATGAAATCAAAGCTGCATTGACGTGGAATTTCGGCGGCAAACAAAAGCCTATCGAAATCAACTTCGACATGGTCATGCGCGGTTACAATTCGGCCAAAGAAACGGTCGAAAATACCCAGCCCTATCGCGTGACACGCATGACCGGCTATAACGAGGACAAAATCCTGGTCGATGGCAACAGCGCCGCGGGCCTGGGCGCGCTGTTCAACGGGGTGAATCTGGTCTCGTGGTATCCGATTACGCCTTCTTCCAGCGTAGCCGACGCCATCAACGAATATGCGCCCAAGCTGCGTCTCGACCCCGAGACCGGCAAGGCAACCTATGCCATTGTCCAGGCCGAAGACGAACTGGCCGCCATTGGTATGGTGATTGGGGCCAGTTGGGCGGGCGCGCGCGCCATGACCGCCACCAGCGGCCCGGGTATCAGCCTCATGGCCGAATTTGTGGGCCTGGCCTATTTCGCCGAAATTCCCGCAGTAGTGTGGGATATTCAGCGCATGGGGCCCAGCACCGGCCTGCCCACGCGCACGTCGCAGGGTGATATCCTGAGCACCTATTACCTGAGCCACGGCGATACCCGCCATGTGCTGCTTTTCCCCGCGACCCCGGCAGAGTGCTTTGAATTCGCCGGCACCGCCTTTGATCTGGCCGAACGACTCCAGACGCCCGTCTTCGTGCTCAGCGATCTGGATCTGGGCATGAATCTGTGGATTTCCGACAAGTTTGACTATCCGGAAAAGCCAATGGACCGGGGCAAGGTCCTTTCCGAAGCCGATCTGAAGGAATTGAGCGGCAGTTGGGGACGGTATCTGGATGTGGACGGCGACGGCATTGCCAACCGCACCCTGCCCGGCAATCCCCACAAAATGGCATCCTATTTCACGCGCGGCACCGGCCACAACGAATATGCCGCCTATAGCGAACGCTCGGAAGACTGGGAACACAACCTGGAACGCCTGAGCCGCAAGTTTGAAACCGCGCGCACCCTCGTGCCTGCGCCCATCATCGACGCCAAGCCTGGTGCCAAAGTGGGCATCATCAGCCTGGGCAGCAACGATCCGGCGATTGTCGAAGCGCGCGATCGCCTGCGCAGTGCCGGCATCGAAAGCTCCTACCTGCGCCTGCGTGCCCTGCCCATCGGCCAGCAGGTCCGCGATTTTATCGCCAGCGAAGAATACGATCAGGTCTTTGTGGTCGAAAACAACTACGATGGTCAGCTCTATCGCATTCTGGTGAGTACCGAACCGGGTTTCGCCCACAAGATGATTTCGGTTGCCAAGTGCGACGGCATGTCGCTTTCGGCCCGCTTCGTCAACGATTCGATTCTGGCGCACCGGCAATAGACACGCCGGGCAACTGCAAAAATCCTGGATACAAGCAATTGGCAGTTTGGGATGCGTAATTTTCAGAAATGTTCGACGCCATATGCGCAATTACGCATTACCCTTTGCTGATTATGATTTTTCATAGAGGATAACCTAATGGATAAAGTAAAACGACCCGCCCCGCGGGCACCCAAGACCAACTTGCTGGGATTGGAAAAAACCGAATACCGCGGCAAGCCCTCCACTCTGTGCAAGGGCTGCGGTCACGATAGCATCAGCCAGCGCATCATCAATGCCGTATGGGAATTGGGCCTGGATCAGACCCAGGTCGTCAAACTCAGCGGCATCGGTTGCAGCAGCAAGACCCCCGCCTACTTCCTGGGCCATAGCCACGGCTTCAACTCGGTCCACGGGCGTATGCCTTCAGTCGCGACCGGCGCGTTGGTTGCCAACAAAAATCTGACTGCCATCGGCGTCAGCGGTGACGGCGACAGCGCATCAATCGGCATTGGACAGTTCAAACACGCCATGCGCCGCAACCTGCCCCTGGTCTACATTGTGGAAAACAATGGCGTCTATGGGTTGACCAAGGGCCAGTTCAGCGCGACCGCCGACAAGGGCCAGCAGCTCAAATATGCCGGCGTTAACGACATGCCCGCGCTGGACATCTGCCTGGAGGCCATTGTCGCCAACGCCACCTTCGTGGCCCGCAGCTTTGCCGGCGACGCCAAACAGGTCGAAAGTCTGCTCAAGGCAGCCCTGAGCCATCGTGGCATCGCCGTGCTCGATATCATCAGCCCGTGCGTCACGTTCAACAATCACGACACCTCGACCAAAAGCTATGGTTTTGGCAAGGAACACCAGATCTCGTTGCAGGAGCTTAACTATATTCCTGCCTACGAAGAGATCGAGATCGACGAATATGACGACGAGCGCGAAGTGCAGCTCCACGACGGTTCGTGGATTGTGCTCAAAAAGCTGGCAGAGGATTATGATCCCACCGACCGCTTTGCGGCCTACAAGCTGCTGGAAGAAACGCGCACCAGCCAGCAATTCCTCACCGGGCTTTTCTATATTGATGAATCCCAACCCGACATGACCGAACTGCTCAACCTGGTCGATGAGCCGCTGGCTTCTCTGCCCCAGGAGAAAGTTCGCCCCAGCCGGGAACAACTGGATTCCATCATGGCCGCGCTCTAGGCGCACCGAACCGCCTGCAAAATATCAGTCTGGAAATAAAAGAGCGGGGCCGCCTGTGTCATACAGATGGCCCCGCTCTTTTGATTGGTCCAGCCTCAGATTGCCGTGGATTGCCGTGGGCTGTCGGCAACAGTCTACCTGCCCTGTTGCTTCTTCCATTCCTCATATTCCGCGCGCGCATCTTCGCGCAGGGGATAATACTTGCGCAGGTCGCCGCCTTCGGCCAGCCGCAGCCGCGAGAATTCTTCCCATTCGTGATGCTCGCCGGCCTTTTTCACCAGTTCGGACGCCAGCTTGGCCGGCACCACCACCACACCGTCATCATCGGCCACAATAATATCGCCCGGCACCACCAGCGTATTCGAACAGGCAATCGGCACATTCACAGCGTGGGGAAAAATGTTGGTCTGGGTATGAAAGTTGGGCGTCACGCCCTTCAGCCACAGACCAATACCCAGGTCTTTGGCATGGGGGTAGTCACGAATCGCGCCGTCGATGATCACACCTGCACCGCCGCGTCCCATAAAATAGGTCAGCATCATTTCGCCGAACACACCGCTGCCCAAATCGCCACGGGCATCGACCACCACCACATCGCCCGGCTGGGTGTGATAGAGCACATGCCGATGCAACTGGCGTTCGGGGCTGGCATATTCATCCTCGCCATACTGGTCTTCGCGTTTGGGCATAAATTGCAGCGTCAGCGCCGGGCCGACCACTGTCTTGCCCGGCGTCCAGGAAATTGGCCCGCGAATCTGGGGATCGCGAATGCCCAGGCGGCTCAATTCACCGCTCGCCGTTGCGCTGCCGATTTCCTTGAGGGCCTCAATAATATCCTTGGACGGACGCTGGATGTCCTGTGTTTCAATCATGACAGTTCCTCTCTTGTATTCCTGGTTTTCCTGAAGATTAATTGGGGAAGCTAATTCAAGCGGGATCGGGTGAGTTCGATTTCTTCCAGAATTTCTAGCACATGCCGATCCTGTTGCGACATCTTCGCCGACACATCCACATCAGCGGTCACAGCGTGGACCAATGCCGCCAGATGCCCCGACAAGAAGAAATAGCGGCGCAAATCGCGGGCCGCGGCTTCCAGGTCACCGTTCTGCTGATTGAGCAAACCGCGCTCTTGCCAAAACTGGGCCTTATCCGGGTAGAGAATCGTGAGATACTCCAACACCTGCACAGCCCGACGCACATCGCCCTTTTGCAAATAGATGCCGCGCAGATTGTTGAGAATGCGCCCGGCAATGCCTTCGACGCTCACCGGTTCGAAGATATCCAGCGGCAGCCGCACGGGCTGGTTAAAGAGGCGGGAAAGATAGTCATCTGCTTCGACCACGGGCAACATTTTGCCGTGAAACATATCCAGCAGCCATGCGCCCTGGGCATCGCGATATTGCACCATGAAATGACCCGGAAAGCCGATGCCTTCGACCTGAATGCGCAGCCTGCGCCCCAGGGCAATACACAACACGCTCAACAAAATCGGCAAGCCGGTGCGTCGTCGCAAAACCTGATTCAAAAAGCTGTTATCGGGGTCATAATAGTCATCATGGTTGCCCACAAAGCCCAATTCGTTGTGCACGGCATGTAACAAATAGGCCGCGCGATCCTCGCCCGGGGCCTGTGCCGCCAACCCTTGCCCGATATAGTCGGCCAAAAGATCCAGCTCGCGCACACACGCGTCCACATCGACGGTGGGATAGGCAATGCCGGCAATTGCCAGCGCCACCTGTTCGATTTCCGGCTCACGCTCGGCAAGTTCCCCGGCAAAGCGCGCCAGTGGCGACATGGAATCATCAATCCGTTTACGCATAATTCTGAGGTCTGTATCCTACTCTCGTGGGCCTGCCCTACTGATGCAGGCCGCCATTATCGGCGCGGAACGCGCGCAAACCGCCATCAATCGGAATGGGCACGCGCCGCAACCCGTGCCGAAGCGTGCGCCGGCAGGCGCGGCGTCTCGCCATTGGTGCGCGCCAACATCTGCTGGCGCGCCAGTTCCTGGTTCAAAATCCGCCGCATCACTGCCACCGACGACGCATAGGTGGCATCCATCCCAAAATAGCTGAGACTTTTGCTGAGCAGAGATTGACGGCGGCTGATGGGCGTATCACTGGCATAGTGAATCAGCCCAATATCATAGGGCGTATTGATAAACAGGTTCACAATCTCATCATCGGGATACCGCTTGGGATAAATATCTTCGTAAATGCCACTGAGATAAGGTCCTGCCTCCATCTCAATATCCGTATAGCCTTCTTCATAGAAGACGTGCATAAAGTCTCGATTTTGCAGGATGGTGCCGCGCACCGTAACGGCCTTCTGATTGTCGAAGACGCTGCCATGTTCAATATAGGGAGCAACATCCTGGGCCGTAAAACAATTGCGGAACAGATAGGAATTGCGCGAGTGTTCATCATAGACCACATTCGGGATCATCACATCGCCCACGCGCCCATTCAACGTCGCGGCCTTGCCCAGAATATAGACGCCCAAAATCTGATCCACCGCGGTCGCGACCTGGCTGAAAATGTGATACGCGGCCATACCCAGCGGATAATCGATGTTAAAAATCAACGCATCGCTTTGGTGGAGCAATGCCCATTCCTCATCCAGAAAAACATCCAGGCGCGGGTCCAGCCAGTTCTGGCGCAGCCGCGAAATCTGCATCACCTGCGCTTCCACATCCAGACAATAGGGATCGTTGACGCGCGTGATGCCTGCCTCCTGTTCGCGCGTCATCACCTTCTCGGCGAGCCGCCGCCCCGGCCCCGGCTGCGCCATATACGTGCGCGCCACATAATAGAAGAAATTTGCCAGGTGCCCGTGGTGGTCTTCCTGAATTCGCTCATACTCGTCCAGCAAGCCTTCGGGGTTCTCACTGCGCACATAGTCCAATAGCTCGTCCTGGTGTTCCCAGGCCACGCCCGAAATCAGATTGACCAGGCTGTGCACATTGCTACTCACAAAATAGATGGGCTGATCGGCCAGCGCGAGCGCGGCGCTGTCGTCTTCGATGCGCCGCCACCAATACTGGACGCCCCGCCGATAATCACTCAGACCGCTTCCCAGCACATGCACCCGAAAATCGAGCCGCGAATGGGCTACCCGGCGAATATTGGTGTGCAACCGGTCGCCGGGCCAAATCTGGCGTACTCGGGCGAAGTCCATTTCCGAAAGCCCCAATATCTGGCGCACTTCTTCCAGCGTTTCCGACGACAACGGTGCATCCGGCGCTGCTGCATCCGGCGAAGGTGCATCCGACGAAGGTGCAGCTGAAAGCTCGGCATCTGGTTGCCCGGCATCAGATGCGGCACAGGATGCGCCCAATTGCTGACCCAGGGATGTATTGGCGAGCAAATCATGCATCTTGTTCCACTCGATCTGATACGTGGTCATACAGGGAATCAGATCGTCGATATCGCTGACGCTGGCAATATAGGCCGCGAGAATGCCCGTTTCGGTCTGAAAATAGAATTTCCGCCGCCGGGCACGGGCGCGCACGGCGGCCCAGGATTCTACATCATAGCCCGCGCGCCGAAATACATCTTCCATCTGGCCCATAATCATCAAGCGGGCCTGGGACATGACTTCGGGCAGACGCAATGTGCAATAGACCAACGCCGAAACGTCCAGATGTGGTGACGCGGCCTGTTGATGCAGGCTGGAATTCATGGCAACGTGCGTATCTTCCAGGCTGCGCACGCGCACAGGCCCACTACTCCGCAACAGCGAATAGTAGGTGCGGATATACAGTTCGATTTCTTCGCTGTGGGCTGTCGGCGTAGCTCGATCCACGCATCACCTATTCTCTGTAGCCGGCACAAAAATCACCGTATGTGCAAAAACTACAACATAAACTCCACAACCTCGCCAAATACGGTAAATCCGGGTAGTGGTCGTGCAAATCACCGACACAATTGCCAGAAATTTTGTGCAAATTGCCGATTAAACAATCCTTATCTTGTTTTATACTGGCATCAGATTGTGCACGGTTTAACAAATGCCCAAACTTCAATACTCAAGCGTCAATGCTGTATAAGTCACCGAGCCATCGGATCACACAACCATAATTCAGTCATTATACAACACAGAGTAACCATCAGGTAGACACGGAGGCCATCTGCAAATGAGTCCCAAACTCAAACGTCAATTGTCCGCAGCGTTCATTCTCGCGATTCTGACTGCGGGCGTCACCACACTCGTCGCGTTTGCGGGTGATCCCACAGGCGAGACCTATCTCGCCGAATCGGCTAATGCCACAGAAGAAGCCCTGACCTTTATCTGGTTAGCGGTCTGCGGTGCGCTGGTCTTTTTTATGCAGGCTGGTTTTGCCCTGCTCGAAGCGGGTTTCAGCCGCGCCAAAAACACGGTGAATGTTATTACCAAGAACGTCATGGACTTCGCCATCGGCGGCGTGGCCTATTTCTTCTTTGGCTATGCCATCATGTATGGCACCTCCATCGGCGGGTTCATCGGTTCCGATGGGTTCCTGCTCCTGGGCGACTATTATGATGTAGTCCATGCCCGCGACTGGTTCTTCCAGGTTGTTTTCGCCGCCACTGCCGCCACCATCGTTTCCGGCGCCATGGCCGAACGCACCCGCATTACAGCCTATATGGCCTATAGCTTCCTGGTCTCGGCCATCATCTACCCCATCAGCGGTCACTGGGTCTGGTCGGGCGACGGCTGGTTGGGCAACATGGGCTACCACGACTTTGCCGGTTCGGGCGTCGTGCACATGGTCGGTGGTTTCATCGCCCTGGCAGGCGCCAAGATGGTCGGTCCTCGGCTGGGCAAATACAATGCCGATGGCACGCCCAACGAATTTAAGCCCACCAACGTGGTCTACATTGCCCTGGGTGGTCTGATTCTCTTCTTCGGCTGGTTCGGCTTCAATGCGGGCAGCACACTCAGCGGCAGCGACCTGCGTCTGGCGGTTGTGCTCACCAATACCTTCCTGGCAGCCAGCGCCGGCGCGACCGTAGTCATGTATGCCAAGCTGGTCTCCAGCGGCAAGGCCGATGGCGTGGGCGCAATCAACGGTATTCTGGCGGGTCTGGTTGCCATCACCGCCGGCTGTGCAGTCGTCCCGCCCTGGGCCGCACTGGTCATCGGTGCGTTGGGGGGTTTCGTCCTCCTCTGGGGCGAAAAGTTCGTAGAACGCACCCTCAAGATTGACGACCCGGTAGGCGCCATCACCGTGCACGGCATTGTCGGTCTGCTGGGTGTCATCATGGTCGGTGTCTTTGCCGATGGCACCTATGGCGTCGGCGGTCTGATTGTGGGCGATTTCAATCAGTTCATCGTCCAGATTATCGGCGGTGTGGCGCTGGCAGCATGGGCGCTCATCATGGGCTTCGTCATGTTTGCCATCCTCAAATCCGCCGTGGGTATCCGTGCTTCGGACGAGGAACAGATCGTGGGTCTCGACATTGCCGAACATGGCATGAGCGCCTATGAAACCGATGCCGCGGCGACGCCGGCGCAGTAAGTAACTTCTTTACCACAATAGAAAACGGGACCGGTCAGCCGTGGGCGATCGGTCCCGTTTTGTTTTCTGCCCGCAGACAGCATATACCCTCTGCCCCAAATCACGCCCCAGCACCCACAAATACAAGTGCACAGTACAGACAATTGCCCGGCACACGGCTAGTGTGCTAGGTGTGCACGTCTACCAGGAAGCGGAACCAGCCCGCCAATGGTAGACTATAGACGCTCCACAACACACGCGCCACAGCATACGCGTGACAATCGACGGGTTAGAATAAACGCACGACAGTAGAAATTACATTTTGGTAGCCACACAAAGGAGTCAACGCGATGCAACAGTTCAATCTGCTTGAAAAACTTGAATACCGCGAACCAGATCCGTTCGCCCAGCCCCTTCTGGTCGACAAAAACACGCGTATTCTGCGTTTCATGCTCAAACCGGGGCAACGCATCGAGGAACATACCGCGCCCAGCTCGCCTTTCATCGCGGTCGTACTCCAGGGGACGGGCTTTTTCAGCGGGCCAGACGGCAAAGAAGCCCAGGTTGGCCCCAACACACTGGTCCATTTTGGACCCAATGAAGCCCATTCGGTGCGCGCCGGAGACGAAGAATTTGTCTTTGTGGGCTTTTTGCAGGGCGTAGAAGGCACGCGCCCCGATCACCAGGGCGGCGAACTGGCTAAAAAATAGCGCAGTCGAGATCACGACACGCCACAGCCAATCAAAAACGGGGAGACAGGCGCACGCTGGCCTGTCTCCCCGTTTCAATTTTCCAGCATACTGTTTTCTGCATACTGTGGGCAGCTTGCCCCTGCACGTCTACTGCTTGCCCGCGCCCGCCAGCGTGCCGCGGATCAAATCGCGATTGAGTTGGGCAATAAAGTCCAGGCTAATCTCTTTGGGACAAACGGCCTCACATTCACCGATGTTGGTACAGCCCCCAAAGCCTTCCGCATCCATCGCATCCACCATCAACACCGCCCGGTCAAAGCGCTCGGCCTGACCCTGGGGCAGAGAATTGAGGTGTGCCACCTTGGCCGCGGTAAAGAGCATGGCCGAGGAATTGGGACAGGCCGCCACGCACGCCCCACAGCCGATACAGGCCGCCGCATCCATCGCGTGGTCTGCCGTCTTCTTGGGGATAGGCAGCGCATTCGCATCGGTTGCGCTGCCGGTGGAGACGGTAATGTACCCCCCCGCCTGGATAATGCGGTCGAAACTTTCTCGATCTACCATCAAATCCTTCACAATAGGGAAGGCTTCGGCGCGCCACGGTTCCACCACAATGGTATCGCCGTCTTTGAATGAGCGCATATGCAACTGGCACGCGGTAATCGCCTTCTTGGGACCATGCGCCGTGCCGTTGATCACCATCCCGCACGAACCACAAATACCTTCCCGGCAATCATGGTCAAACGTGACCGGCTCATCACCCTGCTCGGTCAGCTGCTCGTTGAGCAGATCCAGCATTTCCAAAAAGGACGAATCCTCGCTAATATCGTCAATCTCGTAATCTACGAGTTGCCCCTGGGCATTGGCGCTCTTCTGACGCCATATTCGGAGTTGCAACTTCATGTTCGTTCATGCTCCTGACTGTGTGCACATCCACCCCGGATGCACGCTTCCATGTCGGTTACGCCGCCAGCCGGCGTCATCTGCGCGACGCCCTGTTCGTAGCGGCATCGGCGCGGCGTGCCATCTGCCGCTGCGATCTGCCAATACAAGGTCTACTTGTAGCTGCGCTGGGAAAGCGGCACATATTCGAACGTGAGCGGTTCCTTGTTCAACAGCGGCTCCGACTCCTCGCCCGCATATTGCCACGCGCCCACATAGGCAAAATTCTCATCATCGCGCAGCGCTTCGCCGTCCGGCGTCTGATGCTCGGTCCGGAAATGCCCACCGCACGACTCCTCGCGGTGCAGCGCATCGCGCACCATCAATTCGCCCAGCTCCAGGAAATCGGCCACGCGCCCCGCCATCTCCAACGATTGGTTCAGGTCGTCGTGTTCACCCGGCACCCGTACATTTTCCCAAAATTCCTGGCGCAACGCGGGAATCAACTCCAGGGCCTTTTTCAAACCCTCGGCGCTGCGTTCCATGCCGCAGTAATTCCACAAAATCTGCCCCAGCTCGCGGTGAAATGAAGTGACCGTGCGCGTGCCGTTGATTTTCATCAGCCGCTGCACCTGCGCTTCTACTGCATGAATCGCATCGCGCGCTTCGGGCTGGTTATCCTTCAGGGGGGCCAGCTTCTCACTCGCCAGATAATGCCCCACCGAATAGGGCGCCACAAAGTACCCATCGGCCAAGCCTTGCATCAACGCGCTGGCGCCCAGCCGATTGGCGCCGTGGTCCGAAAAATTCGCCTCGCCCAGCACAAATAGCCCCGGAATGGTGCTCATCAGGTGATAATCCACCCACAGCCCCCCCATTGTATAGTGGAGCGCGGGATAGATGCGCATGGGCACCTTGTAGGGATCTTCGCCTGTGATGTTGGCATACATATCGAACAGGTTGCCATAGCGGTCGCGAATCACGCTCTCGCCCAGCCGGTTAATGGCTTCAGAAAAATCCAGGTAGACGCCATTCTTCAACTCACCCACGCCGTGACCTTCGTCCACCACACTCTTGGCCGCCCGCGACGCAATATCGCGCGGCACCAGGTTGCCAAATGCCGGATAGCGTTCTTCCAGATAGTACCAGCGTTCGCCTTCGGGGATCTGGTCTGCGGGCCGGTTGTCGCCAGCCTCGCGCGGCACCCAGATGCGCCCATCGTTGCGCAAAGACTCACTCATCAGCGTCAGCTTGGACTGATGTTCGCCCGACGCCGGAATACAGGTGGGGTGAATCTGTGTGAAGCAGGGATTTGCAAAGTATGCGCCCTTGCGATAGGCCCGCCAGATGGCGGTGGTATTACAGCCTTTGGCATTGGTCGAAAGATAAAACGCATTGCTATAGCCGCCCGTCGCCAGCACCACCACATCGGCCATGTGCGATTCGATCTTGCCCGTGCGCATATCGCGCACCACAATGCCCCGTGCATGTCCGTCTACCAGCACCAGGTCCAGCATTTCGGTGCGGGGATACATCTTCACCTTGCCCAGGTGAATCTGCCGCTCCAGCGCCTGATACGCGCCCAGCAAAAGCTGCTGGCCCGTCTGCCCGCGTGCATAGAACGTGCGCGATACCTGCGCGCCGCCAAATGAACGGTTGTCCAGCATCCCGCCATATTCGCGGGCAAAGGGCACACCCTGGGCCACACACTGGTCGATGATATTGTTGCTCACCCCAGCCAGGCGATAGACATTGGCCTCGCGGGCGCGATAGTCGCCCCCCTTGACCGTATCGTAGAACAGGCGAAAGACGCTGTCGCCGTCGTTGTGATAGTTTTTCGCAGCGTTGATGCCGCCCTGGGCCGCCACACTGTGCGCGCGCCGGGGGCTGTCCTGATAACAAAAACACTGCACGTTATAGCCCAGCTCACCAAACGATGCCGCCGCCGCTCCCCCAGCCAGACCGGAGCCGACCACAATAATGTTATATCTGCGCTTATTGGCCGGATTGACCAATTTCATATCAAAGCGCGCCTTTTCCCACTTTTGATCAATCGGACCATCGGGGATGCGCGCATCCAGCGTTGCCTCTTCAAAATCGGGCATCGTCCGCACATCCGGTTTAACGGTTGTTGCCATCTGTAATAGCCTCCGCGACTTCTATACCGTAATCATTCTATAGTGTAACCATGCCGAACAAAACGGCCAACGGCACGGCTGCAAAGCCCACCGGTACGCCGATTGCCAAAATCCAAGCCAGACTGCGCAAAAGCGGCTCGACCGACTTGTTGTTCAACCCCAGCGTCTGAAACAAACTCCAGGTGCCGTGAAACAGGTGAAAGCCCAATGCGACCAGCGCCACCAGATAGATGATCACCACCGGCAGCGATTGGAACCCATACACCAGATTATTATAGGCATTGCCCAGCTCGAAATCATTGTGCACGCCCGGCACGCCCCAGGTCAGGTGCGCCAGGTGAAACAATATAAAGAGCAGGATCACCGTGCCGCCCCAACGCATGGTCAAAGAGGCGTAATTGGCCTGGACAATTCTTTTCGATTCGTAATTGGATGGGCGCGCATTGCGGGCCTGATTATAGAGCGAAACCGCGGCCCAGACATGCGCCGCCAGCGACGCCACCAGCACCAAACGCGCCACGGTCAAAAGGTGCCGAAACCCAAAGACTGGTTCGCCCAAATGGCGCAAGCCTTCGGCATATTCATTAAAATACAACGCACCCTGAAACACCTTCAGATTGCCATACATGTGGACTGCCACATACCCGATCCAGATTAGACCGGTTACCGCCATGATCGCCTTTTTGCCGATGGACGACTGGTATAGGGCCACCGCTTGCATACGATTTGACCTCCTTGTCACACCTACTTGTCACACTTGTTTGTCAAATTGGCTCGTCAAAATTCGCGCTACATTGGCTGGGTCAATTGGCAAAGTGTGCAGACGGTAAAATGAATTATAGATTTTTGAAGACTGGTTAGAAACACATAACAAACGCACAGACAATCACCCCGCAGACCGGCAAAAGCGCATCCAACGCCTGTCGGCAATCTGCCCGGCCCACACAGGGATTCCCCACCGATTATTGTAACGCGCGCGCCCCATTCACGACAATTACACTGAACAGATGTTTACCCCTAAAACATACACAAACATTCCACAAATCATGATCAAATCATACACTAAAGCATTAGCCGTGCATGGTAATATTTTGCCCAAGCTTTATTCGGGAGTCAGCAGCGCGCCACTCCACGCGGGCAGGCGTAACGTGATCGCATCGCCCTGCCCTTCGTAGACGCGATCATCAACCTGATTGCGCCAACGCCCCCGCGCCACCGGCAGGCGTACCTGGCGCGCCTGGCTATCGAAATTGAGCGCAACATACACCGCGCTCGCATTAGCTTCACCGCGCCGAAAACGCATCACTTTATCCTGAACAAAGTCATCGGGAAAAAATTCGATGTGGTCGCTGCTCAACGCGGCAAACTGGCGGCGGGCGTGAATCAGCCGCCGCACGACGGCCCAATGGGCGCGCGGCGCCGCCAGATCCAGCTTCGACCAGGTCAGAGGCAAAAAGTCAATGGTACGCGGAGTATCCTCGGCAAATTCCTGCCCCGCCCACAGCATGGGCACGCCCGGCGCACCCAGCACGGCCAGCAGCCCCAACATCCCCTTGCGCATGGCCGCCTCTTGCCGCGCCATCCTCGCGGGCGGGCGCAAATGTCGCCACGCATAAAACTTGATCTCGTGTTCGGGGCGCACCTCATCATGGCTGCACGAAAAGATGACCCGCTGGGCAGCCGTGTGATAGCCCTCCTCGCGAAAGCCACCCAACGCCCGGTGGATGTCCAGCTTTTCCCATTGCCACTTCTCGTTGAGCACCGCCTCTAGCACATGGTGAAAATCGCCCGACCAACACGCGTCCATCTCGGTCTCATGCACCAGGCGCGCCGCGGTCTTCTCGCGACTGGTCCCCTCCAACTGCCAGAATTCGCCCAGGAGAATGCAATCGGGTTTGGTCTGGCGCGCCGCCCAACACAGCGCGCTGATGCCGTGAAAGGGGTTGAAGTGGGGCCGCGCCGGATTCCACGCGTCATAGTCCACGCCACACACCCAGTCGAAGCGGAAGCCGTCGATGTCATATTCATCCAGCCAATAGCGCACCACATCCTGAAAATAGCGCGTGGTTGGCTCCACAAAGTGATCCCAGTCTACGCCGCCCCACATGTTCACCGCGGGCGGGGTGTGGTGAAAAAAGGGATTCCAGTCTTGCAGCGGTTTACCCGCGCTGGAAAACAGCGGCGGATACATTTTGTAGTAGGGATGGTGTCCCCAGGCATGATTGAATGCCACATCCAGCAACACCGCGATTCCCCGGCGGTGACACTCGGCGACCAGCAGTTTCAGGTCGTCGGGGCTGCCATAGACCTCGGCGGGGGCAAAGTAGAAAACAGGATTGTAACCCCAGCTGGATTTGCCGGGGAACGCCTGAATCGGCATCAACTCAATGGCGTTTATGCCCAGATTCACAAGATAGTCCAGCCGCGGCAGCAAATTGCGAAACTGGCCCAGGTGGGGATGGTTGCCCCGCCACTCGCCGCCAAAATCGCGCACACACAGTTCATAGATAACCAGGTCACGCAGGGCCGGAGTCTGCCACCCCGCGACGGGCGCGTGCCGGGTTGTAGCCGCGGCTGTGCCGGGCCAGAACGCCCAGACTTCATCCTCATCGACCCAGCGCACCTCGCGCGCATAGGGATCCGCGACCCAGGTGTGCGATTGTTCGTCGATTGCCACATAGAACCCGTAGCGCGTCGGCCCAGGATCGTCCAGCGTAATCCACCACGTCCCCTGCCCATCCGACACAAGCGGATGGCGGCGCGTGTCCCACGCGTTGAAATCGCCGACCAGACTGACAAAGGGCTTGTAGGGAGCATAGAAAACAAAGGTGACTGCGCCTGCCACCGGCAGATCGCCAAACACCCCACCCCGCGCACCCCCCAATGAGTTATGCGGCGGGATCTGCGGCGGGTTCGATGGTAGCGTCTGCGCGTGGACGGCATGACCATTGGGGAAATATGCAGGCTGCGGGCTGGTTGTTTGCTGCTTCACGTAAGCCGAAAAATCACTAGAGGAAACCTGCCAACCGTCGCTTCAAGGTCTCCGCCAAAAAGGACCCTGCCAAAAAAGGTCGGTGGCAAAAAAGTCATTCACAAAAAACCAGGCAAAAAGTGAGGAGGTCTGTGCATCCATGCCCATTCCTCCCCACTCGTCTGCCGGTTGCCTTGCCGCAATTGCTGCCGTGCGGCGATTACATATTCGAGATGAGCGCCTGTCCAAACTCGCTGCACTTCACTTCTTTGGCATCGGACATCAGGCGGGCAAAGTCATAGGTGACGATATGATCTTCAATCGTCTTCTCAATGCTGCCCAGAATCAGATCGGCGGCTTCGTTCCAACCCATGTGGCGCAACATCATTTCGCCGCTGAGAATCACCGAAGACGGATTTACCTTGTCCTGCCCTGCATACTTGGGCGCCGTGCCGTGGGTGGCTTCGAAGATGGCGCGCCCGGTTTCATAGTTGATATTGGCGCCCGGCGCAATGCCAATCCCGCCAACCTGCGCCGCCAGCGCGTCGCTCAGATAGTCGCCGTTGAGGTTCAACGTAGCAATCACATCATATTCACCGGGGCGGGTAAGCACCTGCTGCAACATGGCATCGGCAATCACATCCTTCACAATGATGCCATTGGGCAACTTGTGCCACGGGCCACCGTCCAGCGGCGTCGCGCCAAATTCCTGGGCTGCCACTTTATAGCCCCAGTTCATAAACGCGCCTTCGGTGAACTTCATGATGTTGCCCTTGTGGACCAGCGTCACACTCTCGCGGTTGTTTTCCACTGCATACTGAATCGCAGCCCGCACCAACCGTGCCGTCCCCTCTTCGCTCACAGGTTTGATGCCCACACCGCTGGAATCGGGAAAACGAATCTGTTTGACGCCCATTTGGTTCTGCAAAAAGCCAATCAGCTGCCTGGCTTCGTCACTATAGGCTTCCCATTCGATGCCCGCATAAATGTCTTCGGTGTTTTCGCGGAAGATCACCATATCCACCAGTTCGGGCTGCTTCACCGGGCTGGGCACGCCGGTGAAATATTGCACAGGGCGCACACAGGCATAGAGATCCAGCCGCTGGCGCAAGGCCACGTTAATGCTGCGGATGCCGCCGCCTACCGGCGTGGTCAACGGTCCTTTGATCGCCACCAGATATTCGTCGATCACTTCCAGCGTTTCTTCGGGCAGCCAAATCACTTCGCCATAGACATCATTGGCTTTCTCACCGGCGTAGACTTCCATCCACGAAATCTTGCGCGTGCCGCCATAGGCCTTTTCCACAGCCGCATCCAGCACTGGCTGGCTGGCAGCCCAGATATCGACCCCGGTCCCGTCGCCTTCAATAAAGGCAACAATCGGGTTATTGGGTACATTTAATACCCCGTCCTGCAGCGTGATTTTCTCACCCTGCGCCGGCACTTCAACGTGTTGATAGCCCATTGATTTTTTCCTCCTGAAACTTTGGCCCAAAAATGGGGCACTGGATAATCTACTAAATCTGGTACTTCGAGGGTGGGGAATCGTGGCCTGGCGCAAGAACTATCTACGCGCCTGTTCACAAATATCTGTTCGCGCCGTTCTATTCGCGCCGTTCTATTCACCGATGTCCGCGCGAATGCGTGTGGCGAATGCTTCGTCGCGCACATCAAACACCTGCCCCGTCACATCGGCACTCCACGGCCCCGCCAACCAAAAGATCGAACGGGCGACATCCTGTGGCGAACGCAATTCATTGCGCTCATAGGCATTTTGCCACAAGCTAAAATCCAATGTACTTTCGCTGGTGTCTACGCTGCGGATATCGCTCTGCATTTCCGTATTGACCAGACCGGGGTAAAGACAGTTGGTCGTCACGCCGCTGTCTGCAAGCTCCACCGCCAACACCTTGTTCATCATATCCAGCCCGGCTTTGGCCGTGCAATACGCACTCCACCCGGCAAAGGCCCGCACCGCGGCCCCGCTGCTGATATGCACCAGGCGACCGTATTGCTGTTCTATCATCAACGGCAGCACATTGCGCGTCATCAGATATGGCCCCACCAGGTTTACCTGAATGTTATAGGTCCACTCATCCGGGTCCGACTCGGCAAATTCATCCAGAGGCCAGATAACCCCTGCATTGTTCACCAGAATATCGACCCGATCAAACTGCTCAACTGCCGATTCCACGACTTCTTCGACCGCCTCGGGATCGCTCACATCACCGGGTACGGCAATCGCCTTCCCGCCATTGGTCCGAATGCGTTCGGCTACTGTTTCGATTGCATCGACACTGCGCGCCGACAAAACCACGGCCGCGCCACTCGCCGCCAGCATCTCGGCCACGGCTTCGCCAATCCCGCGGCCCGCGCCGGTCACAATCGCAACTTGTCCTTGTAATTTTTGAGGTAATTTCTTGCGCGTCATGCAGCCAAGTGTACCAGAGCGCATACAAATGAGCTAACTGACGCAGGAAAAAGTACGCAAAACTACATAACGAAACGACGCAATAAGACGGCGCAACAATAATACGACACAATAAACGGACGCCGGAGGATTGAACTCCCCCGACGCCCGTTGCCAACCAATATACCCCGCGCCGCATCACATCCGATGCGCTATTCAACCGGCGCGCGGGCACATTTCAGAGTTCGCCTATTCGTCACCTCGATCCAACTGGGGCACGAACAGATTCGGCATCATCTCCTCTTGCGAATCCAGCGTCACCTGCCCGCGGATTGCGCCGCTCGGCTGGCTGGTGGTATGTACGTTGATATAGAAGAACTCGGTCAGCAAATCGACCAGATCCCGGCTGCCCAGCTGGATTGCCCCGGCAATGGGATTCTCGGCATCGAAAGCTGTTTCACCCTCATACAGACCATAGACCACCGGCCCATTTTCCGTCACCGCGCCGCGGTGAATGTGCGCAGCCACAATCTCATCCAGGTTCATAACCCGCAGCGTATAGAGCAACACGCCCGCCACCGGGTCCAGGGCCAGAATGGCCTCGCCGCTGGGGTCGGTTTGCGCTGCGCTCGCAGGCGCGATTTCGGCACCGGGCGTCAGCGCCACCGCGTATTCGGTGGGCACCACAGCCTGTGCCAGTTGACCGCGAATCTCGCCGCCCGGATTCTCCGCCGTATGCACATTCACATAGTTGCGGCCACGCAGCAGATCGAAGATCAGACTGTTGTCGGCATCCACGGAACCCGCAATTGGCGTCGTCGGCGTCAGGGTTGCGCCATTGAGATCGCGCACGACATCACCGTTCACGCCTGCCACACCCGTATGGATGTGCGCGGCGGAAACGCCGTCAATCGTCGCCACGGTCACCCGATAGTCCAGCGCAGCAGTATCTCCGCGCAGGGCAATTACCGCCAGACCCGATGCCATCGTCGTCACCGGCGGCACTTCCGCCGCGCCGCTCAGCGTTGTGCTAAAGGGCGTGGCTGTCGTGACTTGCCCGCGAATTTCACCACCGGCATTGGCCTGGGTATGCACATTCACATACGCATTGCCGCTCAGGATATCCACCCAATCGGCCCCCGACAGCGTCTTCACACCCGCCACGGGTGCAGCAGATGTCAGTTCGCCCGGTTGCAGATCGAAATTCACGAACACAGGGCCATTGCTGCCCCGTTCTGCCCGATGAATATGCGCCATTTCCACATTATCAATATCCGTCACGTCGATGCGATAGGCCAACTGCCCCAACACAGGATGTACACGCAAGCGTGCAATTCCGGCTGCGTCGGTTGTCACCGCAGGCACTTCTTCGCCGCCGATGAGACCGGCGTGCAGATGGCTGGGCGGCGTCAAACGCATCAACTGCCCGCGCACTTCGCCCCCGGCAAAGGCCGTCGTGTGGGCATTCACATAGTAGTTGCCCGCCACCATCTCCAGCGCCTGTCCCAATGTGAACTGAGTCGTATAGGTGAGGGGTGTCGCACTGTTCAGCATTCCCCCATCCGCCAGCAGATCAAAGATCACGCCGCCGTTCTGACCGGCGGGCGCACGATGGATGTGCGCCGCCTGCACCTGGGGCAATCCGGTCACGTGCGCCCGCAGGCTAAACGTGCGCGCATCCGCCTCCAGTGCTGCGACGACGCGCCCCAGCGCATCGGTCTCTACCGGCGGCACCTCGTGTGCGCCGGCCAGCGTCGCGGCCAGCAAAGCGGCGCCGCCCACCTGTCCGCGCACTTCGCCATCGGGCTGCGCATCGGTATGCACGTTCACATAGAAATAGCCGGTCAGCAGATCGACCAGATC
>JBBDIO010000021.1:0-8717 GCA_040880365.1 Litorilinea sp. | reverse complement strand
ATCTATGAGTAACGGTCAACCAGCTACGCTCCTCCGTTGGATTCAGCCCCTGTTCCTGATTGCAGCCGGCATCTTCATTGTCTACCTGATCGGGAATCAATGGGGCGAATTGCGCGCCTATCCCTGGCGTCTGGACATGGTCTGGTTCGCCGCCGCCACAGGACTGCTCCTGCTCACCTGGGCCGTGGAAATCTGGATCTGGCGCTTTCTGCTGCAACGCCTGGGCGGAAATTTGCCCCTGTCCGATTCGGCGCGCATCTGGTTTCAAAGCGCCATCGTCCGTTATATTCCCGGCAACGTGTGGCAACCGCTAAGCCTGACATTTCTCTGCCATCGCCACGGTATACGCGCCGAAACGACTATGGCGAGCGTGATCATCTATCAGGTCATCACCCTGCTCGGCACAGCCCCGATTGCCGGTCTCTATTTTCTACTGGAAAGCGACGCCAATCTGCACGCCGTGTTGGGCGTCATCCCGCGCTGGCTGCCCGCGGGTCTGTCGCTGCTGCCGCTGCTCATTTTTCTCATCAATCCCACGTGGCTAATGCATCTGCTCAATTGGCTGCTGCGCAAAGTGCGCCGCGACGCGCTCAGCAGTACGCTCACACGCGGCACGCTGTTCAGCGCGTTTCTGGTCACAGTGCTCAATTGGATCATGTGGGGCGCAACGTTTGCCCTGTTGGCCTTTAGCCTGGGCGACTATGCGCGCGGGCAACTGCTGGAACTGGGACTGCGACTCACCGTCATCTATCCTGTTGCCTATGCGATCGGTTTTATCAGCTTTTTCACACCCAGCGGCTTTGGGGTGCGCGAAGGCGCGCTGATGCTCTTTCTTGCGCCCTACCTGCCGGTGGCCGTGATCACGGTGATTGCGCTTGCCATGCGCCTGTGGACAATGGCAGGCGAGCTGATTCTGGCCGGGCTGGCCGCGCTGTGGGAGCGCCGAATTGCCGCCGCAGCCCACACCGCAGCCAACGCCCCGCTCCACTGGAGCGCGCAGACCTCCACCCACAGTCGCCGCCTGCACGATAAACCGGCGCACGCGCACGGCGACGCCCCCCATACGCCGGTCGATGCCGACTAGCCCGCCGTGACCCACGCCATTCATGCAGCTACCTAACCGCCCGAACCTTGGCACCTTGCCTCCCGGAAATGCGCACGCAGCATCTGCGCCCAGCACGCGCGCTTTCCACCTGGCGCTGGTTGCGCTCACGCTGGTGGCCGCGGGCCTGCGCCTGTTTCTGCTCGATGGGCAAAGTCTCTGGTACGATGAAGGCGTAACCGCGGAGATCACCCAGCGCACGCTGGCAAATCTCACCCGCTGGACCTATGCCGATATCCAGCCCCCGCTCTACTATTATGTGGTTGCGCTGTGGGGACGGCTCGCGGGCTGGAGTGAATGGAGTCTGCGCTTTCCATCCGTCTTCTTTGGCGTGCTGCTCCCGCCCCTGTTGGCCGCGTTGACCTGCCGCGTGGCCCACCGGCGCAGCGCGGGAATCATCGCCGCCTTGCTGGCAGCCGCGCATCCCCTGCTGGTCTACTATAGCCAGGAAGCGCGCATGTATTCCATGCTCACTGTGCTGGCCGTCGCGCTTGCCTACTATGTGCTTTCCCGGCGCGGGAACCGCCTGCCCGCGCCGGGCTATTGGGCCGGCTATGTGCTCCTGGCAACTGCCGCAGCCTATACCCACTATTTCGCGTTTTTCTATATTGCCGCCCTGGGCATCGTTTTCCTGCTCGATCTGCTGTTCTTCCGGCCTCTGCCCTCACCTATTCCGTCCACACCAGAGGCCGCGCCCCCAGAGCACGCGACTGCGCCTGCACCCAGCGTGCGCGGGCGCATAGGCGCATTTGTGCTGGCAAATCTGACTGTGTTGCTGCTCTTTGCGCCGTGGCTATCGGCCTTGTTCGGCCAGCTTTCCACCGATGCCAGCTATTGGGAAGGCGAATTCAAGCTGGATGAAGCCATGCGCCACGTAGCGAATCGCTTTACGTCGGGCGAAACCATGCCCGAAGCGCACGCCACGCTTTTGCTCTGGGGCTTTGGCGGGGTCACAGGAGTGGCAATTCTGGTTCTGCTCTTTGGCGGATACCAGCGCCGGCGCGCGCTGCTCATCGGCCTGCTATGGCTACTGTTGCCGGTCGCGGGCATTCTGGGATTGGCCCTCCTCGTGCCTAAATTTAACGCGCGCTACGCCATGATCGCCCTCCCCGGCCTGCTCCTGCTGTGGAGTGCGAGCCTGGCGCAAATCTTCCCTGCACCACACACCGCGCGCCGCACACTGTTCAGCGTTGTCCGCCTCGTCACAGGCACGCTGCTCACGCTCTTTCTTGTCGGTGTCTTTACCCTCGCCAACTACAATTGGTACAGCGACCCCGCCTATACCAAAGCCGAATGGCGCGAGTTGAGCGCGTTTATCCGCGCCCGTGTCGAAGCCAAACATGCGGAAGCCAAAGACGCCCCCGCCAAAGACGCTACCGACCAGCTTTGGGGCGCGACCGACCAGGTTGTGCTGGTGAGCGGACACGCCTGGCCTGTGTGGAACTATTACGCGCCCGATCTGCCGCCCCTGCGCCTGCCCGATCTGGAAATTCTCGATGTCAATGCGATTCTGGATTTTGCTACCACCGCGCATCCCCTGCGCCAGCAGCTTCAGGGCAAGGACGATGTCTGGCTGGTGCAATGGCAGGAAGACATTGTAGACCCCATGCAGATTGTGCCGCTGCAACTGGAAATCGCCGGCACAGAACGTCCCGTGCGCAACGAATTCTGGCACATCGGGCTGGCACACTACACCGATATCCAGGCCAATGCCGTGCTGGTTGAACCCACAGGCATTTCGCCTGTCAGCGCCAATTTCGCCCATCAAATCTATCTGCTGGATTCGACTGTGGCGGAAAACGGCGACTTGCTGCTCTTCTGGCAATTACATCCCGCTGCCGAGGCCCCGCCCGCCGATCTGCGCATCACCGCCCAGCTTTCGACCGAACAGGGATTGCTCTATCATCGCATGGAAGACCGCCGTCCCGCGGGCTTCGAGTATCCCGTCTTTCGCTGGCAGCAGGATCAGATCACATTGGGGCGCATACCGGCCGCGGCCTGGGCCGGGCCGGGCGCGCTGCCCGGCACGTATCGCCTGCGCGTGGGCGTCTACGATATCGATGGCGATCTGAGCGGGCTGGACATTCTGGGCGAGAGCGGCCAGCCCCTGGGCAAACATGCCATTATGGATATTCAGCTGCCCGTGCCGACCATCGGCCCCCGCGCCGCGGCTACCGATGACGCACGCGTCGCCTTTGCCGAGCTGGCCCCGGATCTCTGGCTGGAAGTCGCCATTGATACCGAACAGGCGGAACCGGGCCAGGCCATTCCCACCGAGCTGCACTGGTACGCCGATGCGCCGCCGCCTGCCGATTTCGACCTGCATCTGCGCTGGCGCGTGCGCGAGTCCGACGCCATCCTGGGTGAACAGACTGTCGCCATCACCCCGTTGCCGGGTCCCGAATGGCCCACGGGTGAAATGCTGCGCAGCCTGCAACAATGGCGTCCGCCCCTGAACCTGCCGCCCGATGATTACTGGCTGGAGATCGGCACTACGCTCGATGCCGGCGCGTATATCCGCGTGCCCATGCGCATTTTGGGCAGCACACGCCGCTATACCGCACCCGCCTATACCACTGCCATCGAACGCACCTTTGCCCAACAACTCCATCTGTTGGGCGTGATCGAACTGCTCGACTTTACCCCGCGCGCAGGCGGACAGGTCGCGCTGACCCTGGTCTGGCGCGCCGCCGGTGCCATAACCGATGACTATACGGTTTCGGTGCAGTGGCTGGGCGCCGACAACCGCCCCGCAACCCAGGCCGATCTCTCGCTGCCCGGCGGCTCGTCCAACTGGCTTTCGGGCCAGGTAGAATTGCAGTCGGTCTTTGTAGATGTACCCACCACGCCCGGAACCTATCGCCTGGTGGCTGCCGTTTACAACCCCAATGCGCCCGATTTGCCGCGCCTGCTGACGCAAAAAGGCGAAGACCTGGTCCAGCTCGCCGAACTGACCGTAATTGAATAACCCTATGTCAACGACTCGGATCAACTGCTGTTTGCGCAAATGTCGAGCCTGTGTGCTTTGCCCAGCCCGAAACATTTGCTAGACTGGAAACATGAACATACGTATTCTACAGATATTACGCCGCGTGACCCGCAGTGTGACCCGCGGCGGGCTGGCGCTGGTGCTGGCAATCCTCGTCGCCGGCTGCGGACAACTGGACTTTGCCGCCGGACCGTTGCTCTATGATGTGGCGGTTGCGCCCGATTTCATCACGCCCAACGCCGATGGCCGCGAAGACGTGACGGAGATTCGCTATAGCCTGCGCCGCAGCGCGGCGGTGAGCATTTATTTTGAAAATAGCGAGGGCGAACGGTATTACTTCCGCCAGAATCAGCGCCGCTCGCCGGGCGATTACAGCGTGTTCTGGGGGGGCGTGGTCGATCAACCTATCACGCGCGAAACGGCCTATGGCACCCAGGAGATCCTGAGCCATGTGCTGCCCGATGGCGACTATCGCTGGACGATTGAAGCCCGCGCCGTCGCGAGCGATGCCCCGCCCACCGGAGATGACGCAGCCGCCAACCTGCCCATCGTCGAGCACGCCGGACAAGAGGATGCCACAGCAACGCCCGAAACCCAGCTCGGCCCCCCTGAACTGGCCCAGGGCAAAATTGCCCTCCAGGAAGCCGATACCGACGTGCCCGAACTGCGCAATTTTGTCGTGGTGCCCCAGGTCTTTCGCCCCAACCAGGACGGTCTGCGCGACGATTGGGTGAGCATCAGCTACTATCTTAGCAAGGAAGTCGACCAGATGGCGGTCTATCTCATCGACCCCGCCGCGCCTGCCATTCGCTTTCCCATCGCCCAGATTCCCGGATTGGTGCTGCCCACCGACGAAGGCCATCACCAATATCGCTATGAAGCGGGTGTGAATCTCAACGCGGAACCGCCGCCCGACGGACTCTATTACATCATCGCCGAGGCCCGCGACGCCGCGGGCAATGCGGTGCGCGTGACCAGCGACCTCACCATTGCCGAAGGGGGCAAACCCCGCGCCGACATTGCCCAGGGCGAAATCGAATGGCAGGGCGCAGACGGACGCACGGTTAGCCTGCTTTTGGGCGAAAAGCTCTGTTTCCGCGCAGTGGTCACCAATCATGGCACCGTGCCCATCCGCACATCGGGTCCCTGGCCGGGGCAGGAATATGGCATCAGCGAGAATTACAACACCCTGGCCCGAGCCAACGACATCCGGCC
Source organism: Litorilinea sp. (assembly GCA_040880365.1). Lineage (GTDB taxonomy): Bacteria > Chloroflexota > Anaerolineae > Caldilineales > Caldilineaceae > JBBDIO01. The sequence continues at coordinate 3,411 of JBBDIO010000021.1, read as the reverse complement.
CTGGGGACCCCAGTCGGGCGTGTGGCGATTTGGCATTAACTACGACACCACCGGCACCGATTTTCCCTTTCGCTGGGCCATCGGTCGCCAGGAGGATTTGGAACGGCGCGTGATCGACGGCGATGAACAGTGGTATCTGCTGCCCGGCACATCGGGCCAGGTCGAAGGCTGTATTCTGATTGACGAAGAACCCATGCTCGCCAGCGAGTTCTGGTGGGGCGGGCTAATCCACCAGGACGTCTCAGTGCCCAACAACTATGTAGACCGCGTCACCGTCCAGGTCGGCGTACCCTAGTCCCCATGCATATCGCGATTGTCATCGTCAGCTATAACACCTGCGACCACCTGCGCCGCTGTCTGCAAAGCATCCAGGCTCACACTGTGCTATCTGGCACTGTGCCAGATGACACTGTGCCAGATAGCAGCACAAAAGGTGACGCAAACATAGAGAGCGTGCGGGTGATCGTGGTAGACAACGCCAGCCACGACGGCAGCGCGGCGATGGTCGCGGCAGAGTTTCCCCACGTCCAGCTGATCGCCGCCGACCGCAATCTGGGCTTCACCGGCGGCAACAACCGCGCGCTGCATCAGCTGGGCTTCACCGCCGCGCCGGCAGCCGTGCGCAAATCGGCCCGCGTCACCAGCCAGAATACCACCACAACGGCCCCCACCTACCCGCGCCCCGACTACGTGTGGCTGCTCAATCCCGACACCGAAATCACTCCCGGCGCGCTGGAGACTCTGCTAGCGTTCATGGAATCCGCGCCCCATGCGGCCGTCTGCGGCCCGCAGCTCTGCTATGGCGATGGCACCTTTCAACACGCGGCGTTTGCATTTCCCGACTGGCAGCAGGTGGTGCTGGATCTCGCACCCGTGCCCATTTTGCCGGGTATCCGCCGCATCTGGACGCGTCTACTCCACAGTGGAATCAATGGGCGCTATCCTGCGCGCCAGTGGCAGGGTACGGACCCCTTTCCCGTGGATTTCGTATTGGGCGCGGCCATGCTGGTGCGGGGCAGCGCTATCGACGCGGTAGGCGCTCTGGATGATACGTTCTTCATGTATTGCGAGGAGATGGACTGGTGTCTGCGCATGGCCCACGCCGGGTGGGGCATCTATGCCGTGCCGCGCGCCCAGGTGATCCACCACGAAGCCCAGAGCAGTCGCCAGGTACGCCACGCCACGACCGTGCGTCTGTGGCGCAGCCGGCTCTATTTCATGCGCAAACACACGCAACTCTACAGCCCAACCCAGCGCCGGGCCATCCACAGCCTGGCGCGGCTCTATTGGGCGGCAGGCCGCGTGCGCGCGTGGCGCGCCTTTCGCCACGGACAACTCACCGGGCTGGAAATGCAGCGCGAGCTGGATGCGTTTTGCACGCTGTTCAGTCTATAGCAGGCAACCTTGCGCTGTGCGTATCTGCCTGCACGTTCACAACCTGTGAGGCCGCCCATGATGGCACACATTTCACCCGAAATACCCGCAATCCCTACCGCCGCACAAGGTGCCCCTGCGCATCTGGTCGCCGTCATATTGGCGCGCAACGAAGCCGCCCATATTGCGGCATGTGTGCAGAATGTCGCCCCCTGGGTAAATGCCGTGGTGGTGTGGGATTCCATCAGTAACGATGCGACGTGCGCGCTGGCACAGGCCGCGGGCGCACAGGTGATCCAGCGGCCATTCGACAATTTCGCGGCCCAACGCCAGGCCGTGCTGGATACGCTCCACGCCGAGTGGATCCTCTTTATCGACGCGGATGAGCGGATCACACCCGAACTGGGCCGGGAAATCCGCGCCCGGCTTGCGTATGCGACGCGCCAATCCCAGGCTGCCGGTTTCTGGCTGCCCCGGCGCAATCTGATTGCAGGGCACGAAACACGCGGCGCGGGCTTCTATCCCGACTATCAACTGCGCCTGTTGCGCCGCCGCGCGGCCCACTATCCCCCCGATCGCCAGGTGCACGAGATTGTTACGCTGGCAGGCGAGGCGCACTATCTGGACGCGCCGCTGATCCACCACAACTACGCCAACTGGACCCACTTTCACCGCAAGCAACGCTTCTATGCTGCCTACGAAGCGAAAATCCTGGGGCAACGGGGTATCCACCCGCGTCCCCACAACTTCATCCTGCAACCGCTGCGCGAATTCACACGCCGCTATTTTCGGCTCGCGGGCTATCAGGATGGCGTCCACGGCCTGCGCCTGTGTCTGCTCCTGGCCTGGTACTACGGCTTCATGCCCTACTGGCTGCTGCTGCGGCCCAGGCCCGTAGCAGATTTCAAAGACGCTCCCACCACCTGAACCTGCACCCCTAACCCCTGCTCCCTAGCCCACATAGACCCGGCTGGATCCATTCACCCGCTCCACGCGGATCACGTTCTGAGTCGCCTGCTCGAAGGTATCATCGTGGCTGATGACAAAGAGCTGGCGGAAGCCCCGCACCTGCAGAATCTGACGCGCCAGTGATTCGCGGCGCGCCTCATCCAGATTGGCGGTAGGTTCATCGAAAAAGGCCACTTCGATATTGCTCATTTCGCGCAGCAACGCCAGGCGCACCGCCAGGGCCGCGCTCATCTGCTCGCCGCCCGAAAGCTGGGCAAACTGCCGTTCGTGATCGTCCACGCGCAGTGTAATGCCATAATCCTCGCCCCACTGCAAATGGCGACTGTAGTCCTGCATAATATCGCCAAAAATCTGCTCTGCCGAGCTGCTGATGCGCTGGACCAACGCGCGCGCGATAAAGGGCTGGGCCTCGCGCAACAGCGTGCGGATTTTTTCCAGCGATTTCTCCTGCGTCTGGATTGTCTGCTGGCGGGCCTGCATTTCTGCCATTTCCTGCGCCAGCGCTTGCAGAGTCTCCACCTCCGCCTCCTGACGCGCCAGCCGTTCACGCGTATAGCGGGTCTCGCTTTCGTGGACGCCCATCTGGGTGCGCAACGTCTGTTCCTGTTCGCGCGCCGCGGCATAAGCCGGGGCATCGAAGCGGGCACGGGCCGCGTCGGCGGCCTTCTGCGCCGCGTCCAGCGCGGCTTGGGCCGATTCAATTTGAGAATACACCTTCGCCAGCGTCGCGCGGCGGGTTTCCACCTGTTGCGCCAGCGTCCGGTGTCCCAGCACCGCCTGATAGGCATCGAGATGGCTTTGCAACGCCGCGCGCGCCTGCGCCAATGCGCGATCCAGATCGTCAAAATCGGCTAGGGCCGTGCCCAGTTCCGCGGCTGTGGTCTGGCTGGTCGCCAGTGCCTGGGCCGCAGTCTGGCGACGTGCGTCGACAGCGTCATGCCTGGCGGCCTGGTCCGCGGCGATGGCGTGTTTCTGTTTGGGGTTGCCCAGCCCGTGCAGCTGCGTTTGCAGCCGGTCAATCATATCCCCTGCGCCGCGCAGGGCTTCCACGGTGGTTTGGGCTTCCTG
>JBBDIO010000020.1:4665-8727 GCA_040880365.1 Litorilinea sp. | reverse complement strand
ACTGGCGCGACACCTTTGGCAACGATCTGCTCAACCGCGCCGAATGGGCTACCATCAGCCGCTTTTACGAGTGGTTGAATCCACCATCAGAGCCGGTACTCTCGACGGCGGATCTGCCCGCGGGCATCACCTCAACGGATTTGATCCCGGCTCAGGGCACCAATCCGGGCACACCCACGCAACCCGTTGATCTGCTGTATGTGGATGGTGAAACCGCATCATCGCTGGCGCGCGCCTTTCTCTTCCGCGAGGATCGCATCATCGACCAGGGCGCGCCGGTCGCGGGCACAACGGTCATGAACCTCATCGGCAGCCAGGTCGGGGATCGCCTCTGCCTGATCGATATTGACGTAGCGCCGACTAGCACGGGCACACCACGTCACCAGTTTGGCTGTGACTCGCTGGTCGCCGGCGACAATGAACTGCCCCTGCGCAAAGATAAAAACTGGGCACCTGTGATCTTGCTGACACCCGTCACCACCCTCACTATGGAGATTGAGATTGCCCAGCCAGTCAATGTGCCACTGGTAGCACGGCTCTACCCCGAAGACGGCAACGGCTACATCGAAGCACAATTGAGCGCGCAGAATGGTCCCGCGTCGGGCGTGCGCGGCACGTTTGTCTATACCGCACCCATCATGTCGGGCTTCGTCCAGGTCTATGCTGCCGAAGTGCCCGGCCCCAGCTTTCCTCGGCGCGAAGCCATCATCGACTATGGCGCAAACGGCGGTGGTCTGCCCGGGCCGACCAGCAGCTTTGGACACGCGCCTGTTATTGCCTCTGCCGATGGACGCGCGGTATTCCTGCTCACAGAGGGTGTCACCCTGCAAGAAGGTGAATTCATCGCCTGGCAGAGCATGATCGGACGTCCGCCTCTGCCCCCCACGCTGGAGATGATCAGCGCGCCCTATCGGCTGATTGCGCTGCCACCCGAACTCGTAGATGCCGGCGTGATAAGCATCCGCTATCCCGCGCTGGAAACGCTGGCAAACCAAAGCGCGGCGCTCGCCTCATCCAGCGCGACGCCGGCAGGAGTTGACCAGCCACAGGGAGAATTGGCGCTCCATTACTGGACCGGCTCGATCTGGCAGGAACTGCCCACCGACTTTGTCGAAGACCCCAACGGGGACATGATCGCCTCGGCCCCCAGCCAGGGGATTGGGATCTATGCGCTGCTGGCATCGGGCGGATTTAACCCTCCGGCTCTCTACGTGCCCACTTCACTGCGCGAGTAGGGTTCAGGGGTCGCACCAACCAAATCGCAATATCAAATGGCCGCCCTGCTCGCAACTTTTCAAGAGCAGGGCGGCCGTTCTGCATCGCAAGTCAATCAGAGGTCGCCACCCGAAAATTTTCCCAATTACGCGTCCAGCGTCCACACTCCCGCTGTGATAGCCCGGTTGACCGCGCTATTGGTAAGGAATGCCTCACGCATCTCCACATCCTGAAAGCGCTCTGCCATCAGCGCCAGGTGTCGCCGGCTCTTTTCCAGGGCAGCTACGGCCACATTCGGGTCCTGGGTAGCGTGAAATACGCGCCCTGCCACCCAATAATCCCGCTGGGGGAAATCTGCGCCTTCGCCCTCGGCCGCGTCCAGGGTGGCGACAATCTGCTGCGCACAGGCTTGCGCCGCGGCAACCTGCCCCCGCTGCAAATAGGCCTCGGCCTGCGTTGCCAGGTCTGCGGTGATAGCCGTTTCCAAACCCAGTTCGCCCAGAAGTTCCAACGCATTGTCGGCATTTGCCAAAGCCTGCGGCGTCTCACCAGCCAAAAGGTGCGTACGCGCCAAATCGCTGTAACACTGCGCCTGTATGTAGACTTCGTTGCGCGTCCGCGCCATCTCCAAACTACGACCCAGCATCGCACGCGCCGCATCCAACTGTCCACTGTCGCGCAATACCTGGCCCAGGTTCAACAAAAGCACCATCTCGCCTGCCACGTCGCCAATTGCCTGTGCCAGCGTGATCCCCTCTTCCAATGCACGTTGGGCCGCGGGCAGCATCCCGGCAATCAGATAGATCACGCCAATCTCATTGAGAATTCGATTTTCCCACCAGCGGTCGTGCAAGGCGCGGTGAATCCGCTGCGCGCCGTGCAATAGCTGCACGGCCTCGGCGTGATAGCCCTGCGCGCGGCGCAATTGGGCCAGACTCACCAGACTAGAGCCTTCGCCGGGCCAATCATTGATGGATCGGCGTAAGTCTAACGCCTGGGAATGCAAAGTATACGCCGCGTCATAGCGCCGCTCCATTTGGGCCAGCACGCCCAAAGCCGTCAACGCCAACGCTTCATCTGCGCGCGACCCACAGGCATGAAACGCATCCAGTGCCGCCTGCAAGCGCTGGTGGGCTTCTTCGAAATTGCCCTGATGGCGTGCCGCAATGCCCAGGCCATAGGCGATTTCGCCCAGACGCTGTGGGTCGCTTGACGCCAGAGGCACAGCCAGCGCCGCCCGGTATCCGGCTGCCGCCGCGGCAAAGTCGCCTCTGCGCCGCGCAATCTGCCCCAATAGGCAGTATGCCTCGATCTCACCTGCCGCACTTTCTGCCGCACCCTCTGCCGCACCCTCTGTCCCACTTTCTGCCGCAATTCGGGCAGATTGGGCAATTTCCAACGCACGCGTTGTCCACTGCTGGGCCGCGTCATAATCGCTGATTGCTTCGTAATAGCGCGCATGACACAACGCCACTTCGTTGCCTGGCGCATCGTGGAGACGTGCGAGCGTATCCAGCAATTCCTGTTGTTCACGACGCAGCCCCAGCGCGTGCAAAATATCGAACCGGGTGGCATAGATCTGCCAACTGGGCGCCAGCGTCAGCAGGCAATCTACATACCCCAACGCCGTCTCCAGCGCATAGCGCGTGCGCGCCGTCTCGATGGCCTGTTCCAGGGCGCGGCCCGCCCGCAGACGCGCCGACTCACTCTCCAATTGCCCCCGATACAGGTGATAGGCAAGCGGCTCGACCACGTCGCCCAGTGTCGATTCAGCTGCGGTGATTTGATAGGCATGGGCCAATGCGCTGTGCAATTCGCGCCGCTGGCGATCCAGCATAGATTCGTAGACTACATCCTGCACCACACTGTTGGTGATAGCATAGGCCAACGCACCGGGCTTGCCCACGGCGCGCACAAAACCATGCACCGCCAGCGTATTCAAATCGGTGTGAAGCCGCGCCGCGTCGGCATCGGGGTGGGCAGCAGCCAGGCGCGTTTCATCCAGGCCCGCATCGGCTGCCGCCAGGACGCGCAGCGTCAGACCTGCCGAAACGGGCAAGCGATCCAGACGCGTCAGCACCAGTCGATGCAGACTGTCGGGCAGGCCCAAATCTGCTGGTCCCAACACAGCATCCGCGCGCAGCCGCCACAGCCCATCTCGTCGTTGCAGACAGCGCGCAGTCTGCAACCTGCCAAATATCTCCTCTGCCACTTGCCAGGTTGGCACAGCCGAGGGTTCCGCCGCGCGATCCAGCCAGTCGGATTGATGCAGTGTGCCCTGGTTGACCAATTCTTCCGCCAAAACCGTCAGATAGAGCGGATTACCCTGGCTATAGCGCAAGAGCAGATCCGAAGCCAGGGCATCCAATGGCCCATGCAACCGCTGCTGGAGCAAGTCCCGGCTTTCCATTTCGTCCAGGCCCTCCATGGGCAACACAGTTCCGGCGCGCGGCGCAGCCTCGGCCACACTTGCGGGCAACTCACGTTGGGCAGTCACCAACATTCGCCCGCCAGAACCAAACTCGCGGTTCGCCTGTGTGTCCTCCTGGACAAACTGGGCAACCACCGCCTGTGATTCTGGATCTGCCGCCTGAAAATCATCCAGCAGGATCACGCGCCGACCCTGCGCCGCGGCCCTGTCCCAGGCACGATTCAGCAGGCTCGCCAGCAGCGCCCGCCGTTGCTCCACATTCAGGCCCGCCGCATTCTCCAGCGTCGTACGCCCCAGCGCCTCGCTCAATACGGCCAGCGGCACATCGCTGTGCCACGCGCCCGAAGACGTATCCGATTCGGCATCCGCATCTGCCCCCACTGCCGTTGACGGTACAGTCGACAGTGCAGTCGACA
>JBBDIO010000020.1:0-4565 GCA_040880365.1 Litorilinea sp. | reverse complement strand
TGCGGACCATGCCGCCTCACTCTGCATATCCGCGCCGATATCCAACAACTGCCCCAGCAGCGCCACAAAAAGGCCATAGGCAGAACCCGTAGCTGCGACCCGGCAGTTGATATTCAAGGCTTCCGTCGGGCACTCCTGGGCAAATTGCCACAGCAGCGCGCTCTTGCCGCTACCCGCTTCGCCTACAAGGTGGCAGACCGTCAGCCCGGCTGCGTCTGCCCTTTGCCATCGCTCCTCCAACCGGGCCAATAAGTCGGAACGCCGTACCAGGTACATGTGGGCAAACGGTTCCTGGGCGGTGCGGCGCGGCGGAGCATCGGCAAGTTGATAGACCCGAACGGGCGCGACAAAACCGCGCAACTGTTCGGGAGGCAGCGGCGTCAGTTCAAAATACGTTTCCATGAGCGTTGCGACCGCAGGATCTGCGAATACGTTGCCTGGAGAGGCCAGCATCATCAGACGCGCCGCCAGATTCACCGCGCTGCCCTGCACGCCATAGGTGCGACGCGTGGCGCTGCCATATTCACCAGCGCGCATCCGTCCTTGCGCCACGCCCACCTGGGCCTGGGGGCGAAATTCGCCATCAGGCGGACCCTGGGCCAATTGCTGGGCCACCTGAGCGGCGCTGCGCGCGACATCATCGTGTTGCACAGGCGCGCCCAGCACCCCATAGATATAGCTACCCTTATCGCCCAGGGTAAGCTGAATGACGGTTCCCCCTGCGTGCTGAAAAACCTCTTGCACCCAACCCACATAGGCCGCCAGCAAGGCTTGCGACGTAGGCGTATCCCCCATCTGGGTTTCGGCAAAACGGGCAAAGACCGCGACCGCGGGGCGCAGTTCCGCCAGAAAACGCGATTGCCCCGCCTGCAAGCGCCCCCATACGAATTGAGGTAGCCACGGTTGAATCTGTGCGGAAGTGAGCGCGGCAACCGCGGCAGCGTGCAGATCTGCAATCGGAACCACAGCGATTGGTGGATCGGGAAGCAGTCCTGTTCCAGCGATTTGCACAGCGGCAGCATCAGACTCCCGCGGATCTGCCGGCTCAGCGTCCCCAGAGGCGAAATCGTCCTCGACTTTGTTCTCGCCCTGCGACCTTACAGGATGTACAAATTCCGGCAACAGACCCACCACCGCGCGCGCCACCCAGATTTCTCCCGACTGCGCATAACCCTGAGCATCTACCGCTTGCGCCACGCGTGCGCCTGCAATCGCATCCAGCAGCTGAATCGAAGGTTCACCCACCACAAAACGCCACGCATACCCACCGGCCACGCCAACCTTGAGGCCCAGCGCGGACGACGTCTGCACCGCCGCTCCTGCCAATTCGTCTCCGGTGTCGGGGTCCGGCAAGGCGCGCTGCATATGCAACGCACAGCCCACCGCCACCTGCACGCCAGCCGCCAAAGCAGCTTCTACCGCAGCTTCCGATTCTTCATCATCCAATGTGGGCACAGGAAACCAGCACAAAAAACCATCACCGCTGAACGCGAGCACAGAACCGCCCCAGTCGTGGACCGGGGCGATGATGCGTTCGAGAATGGTGTTTAGTGTGTGGGTTGCGCGTTCGGCACCGCGGCGCGGGCCAAGCTCCTCTACCAACGTTCGACTTAGCGCCGTGAAGCCCGAAAGATCGGCAAACAGTGCGGCACCCCATCCCCCACGGGCAAGCGGACGCACGCCCAGCAAATCCTGCACTCGATCCGATGCCACAAAGGGCAAAGCCGCGCTCAAAAGCCGCCGGTGATCTGTAGATTCGTCACGGGCCACGTGCGCGGGGCGTGTATCCGCACCCGTTTTCGCGTCTGTGTCGGTTACAATAGGTTCCTGGTCAGGCATATCTCCCGCAGATTCCGTAGATTCCGTAAATTCTGGGACCGGATAGCCGGGCGGCAGGCCAGGTAAGGCGCTAAAAACCGGCAACGGTTAGCTACGCGCCAACAGCTCCTGGGCAATAGCCGACCATTCTTCTTCCAGAGGCGCACCCGAAGGCGCGCGATTGGCCCGCCGATACCAATAGCCGGCATTTGGCAGGTCACCCTCGACCCGATGCAGATAAGCATGTGCCCAGGCCCCATCGGCACCCTCATCATCCTGCAAAATCGTGTGTGCCCGATGCCAATCACTGTTGGCATCATACCATAGCGCCGCCAGCGCCGGGGAGCTTCCCTCCGGCGGCGCATCCTCCGTCAAACTTGCGCGAAATTCATCCAGCGTCATCCGTCTGCCCTGCTTTCTCGTCTAATTGCGGCTAAACTGTGGTTCCATCTGCGCAGCCCACTGCATGGTATACAGGTTATAGTAGCGACCCCGCTGCGCCAGCAATTCCTCATGCCGCCCCATTTCCACGATCTGCCCCTGGTCCATCACCACAATTTTATCGGCCTGCACAATCGTACTCAGGCGGTGGGCAATCACAAACGACGTACGGCCACTCATCAAATGGTCCAGCCCATATTCGATCAATTTCTCGGTCGCGGTATCCACACTGCTGGTGGCTTCATCCAGAATCAAAATCCGGGGATCGGCCAGCAAGGCCCGTGCAAACGAGAGCAGCTGGCGCTGTCCACCGCTCAGATTCACACCGTTCTCGCCCACATCCGTCTGATACCCATCGGGCAACAGGTCGATGAACCTGTTGGCGCCCACCGCCGTCGCAGCTTCGACCAAATCCGCGTCCGAGGCATCCAGCCGCCCATAGCGAATATTATCGGCAATCGTCCCCTTGAACAAGAAAGGATCCTGCAACACAATCCCCAATTGGGAACGCAGGCTGGATTGAGTCACCTGTCGAATGTCGTGCCCATCGATTCGGACTGTGCCATCGGTCACATCGAAAAAGCGGGAAATCAGCCGAATCACCGTGCTTTTACCTGCACCCGTTTCGCCCACCAGCGCAATCCGTTCGCCCGGTTCCGCGCTCAGCGTCACGCCGCGCAGTACGGGTTCATCGGCGTTGTAGAAAAAGCCCACATTCTCAAAATCCACCCGCCCCACAATCGGCGGCAATTCACTTGCGTTTTCTGCATCATGAATATCGGGTTGCGTATCGAGCAAGTAGAAAATGCGCTCACAGCCGGCCATGGTTGCCTGAAAGGTATTATATCGCTGCGCCAGCTCGCGAATCGGCTCGAAGAAGCGATCCACATAGAGCACAAAGGCCACCAGCGTACCGGCAGTGAGCAGATCGCCCGCCACCAGCCACCCGCCCACACCCACCACCAACGCCGTGGCAAACGAGCCAATGAAATCTACACCGGGAAAGAAGAGCGCCGTCAGCCAGGTGGCGCGCACGTTGGCATCAAAATAGGAGCGATTCAGGTCATCGAAGTGGCGAAAGTTCTTGGCTTCTCGTGTGAAACTTTGGGTCACGCGGATACCCGAAATCGATTCATTCAGATAACCGTTGATGAGCGACAGACGCGTGCGCGTGGCCCGATAGGCAATGCGCACATGCCGCCGCCAATAGTTAGTGAGCACCCACATGAGCGGGACCACGGCAAACGTGACCAGGGCCAGCCGCCAGTTCATAGCCAGCATGGCAATGGTGATGCCAATCAACACGAAACCCGACCGCGCCAGCCCGGTAATCGACCAGGTTACGAAATCCTGGAGTACGCCCACATCCGAAATCAGCCGGCTCATGAGCCGGCCTACGCTGTAATTGTTGTGAAAGTTCAGCGAGAGCCGGTGCAGATGTTGAAACAGCTCGCTGCGCAGGTCCGCCACGATGATAGTGCCCACATAGGCCATAATCGCGATACGCCCGCGCCCGGTGATCCATTCCACCACCGCCGCGCCCACAAACAGCCCAATCCACAGTTGAAATTGGGGCATAGAGCGTTGCACAATGCCCTGATCGATAGCCCGCCCAATCAGCCACGGAATCGCAACACTCATGACCGACGACACCGCCATCAGGATCATCGCCCAAATTGTTTTGCCCAGATAGGGTCGCAGATATTGCACCAGCCGACCCACCAGGCCCGCATCATACGCCTTGCCTAGCAAATCGTCTTCTTCATTGGAGAGCAGCTCGCGCACCTTTTCTTCGCGGGCAATCCGTTCGTGCTGTTCGGCGCTTGCCCGGCGACTGAACCACCCAATGCGCATGGGCGGTACATATTCTTCTTCCACGCTCTCCATGGGCCGACGCACACCGGCCGCGCTGTGCAGCGGTTCCGTCTTTGATGGGGTGACCGGATCCTTCTGCTTATCTGTATCTTGTTGCGTCATATCGTTTAGCTCCGCTCTTCTACGGTCGAAGTGCCTGTTGAAGCGCTGGTCGAAGCGCCATCTGCAAACGCCGGCGCGTTTTGATTTGCCGAAAATTCTTCCTGGTCGCGCAACTGGAGATCGTAGATTTCCCGATACAATCCCGGCTGCCCCAGCAGCGCATCGTGTCTGCCCTGCTGCACAATGCGCCCTTCATCCAGCACCAGAATCATATCCGCGCTCTTGAGTGTCAAAAGGCGCTGGGCAATGATAATGGTCGTGCGCCCTTCCATAATGGTACTGAGCGCCTGCTGAATTTCGTGCTCGGTTTCTGTATCCACACTGCTGGT
>JBBDIO010000019.1:0-8807 GCA_040880365.1 Litorilinea sp. | reverse complement strand
CGTGCCGAAGATGTGCAAGTGCTTATCCTTTCCATGCGCGCGGTGCCCATGATCGATGTAACCGGACTAGAGGCGCTGGCAAGTCTGCACGAACAGCTCGCCCAACACGGCAAACGGCTCATGCTCAGCGGCGTACAGCCGACGGTGCGAGAGATGTTCCAACGGAGTGGGTTGGATATGGAGCTGGGCGCAGAAAGCTTTTTCTGGAGTGCCGAACAGGCAATTCTGGCGGCAGAAGCCTATTGCCAGACCCAGGCCGGCATGAATGTGCCCGCCGGCCCCCATGCGGTGCACACTGGCGACGCCGCGACCGATACGGCGCGCATCGTCGGCTAGCCGCCAGGCGGTCGTCAAAATCGGACGGCAGGTGATTTTCGATGTGATGGCGCACGGCAAAGACTGCGGCTTCGGCGCGCGCGGCCACTTCCAGCTTGCCCAATATCGAGCTGACATAGTTGCGCACAGTCTTTTCGCTCAAGTAGACGCGCTTGGCAATTTCCTTATTGGTCATGCCGTGGGTAATCAATCCCAAAATCAGCAATTCCTGTTCGGTCAATAGGGCAAAGTGCTGCCCTTCCTCGTGGCGGGCATGGGCACGCATCCGGTCAAAAACCCGCTGGGTGACTGCCGGATCCAGCAACGACTCGCCGCGCGCCACCGTTTGCAGGTCAATCAAATCGCCCGCCCCCAGGAGACACGCCCCGCGCCGCCAGCCGAGCTGACCGGCGCCCCATTTGCCAACGGCGGCGCGACATTGGCCCATACGCGCATCAACGCGCCCCTGGCATAGCACGCGTGGCTCACCCGAAAAACTTGTCTTCAAACGTTGACACAGGCCGCTATTCACCCCATAATAGAGCCATATCAGCAACCAACACGCGCCCCGTCCTAGAGAGTACAATTTCCCATGAACATTGCCATCACCGGCGGTAGCGGGCGCATCGGACGCTATGTGGTCCGCGAGTTTGCCCACGCCGGCTATGCTGTCACCAATTTCGATTTGCAGCGCGCGCCCCACGCACCGGGCGACTTTCTCCAGGTAGATATGACCGACGCCGGCCAGGTCTATCAGGCGTTGGCGCGCACAAAAGCCGAGGCGGTTGTGCATCTGGGCGCATGGCCCAACGCGGGCATGGTGCCCGATACGCGCACCTACACCGAAAACGTGGCCGGGGCCTACCATCTCTTTCAGGCCTGCGCCGATCTGGGCATTAAGCGCGTCATTTCCGCTTCGACCAACCAGATCTATGGCTTTGCCGCCGCGCCGCCCGTCTATGCGCCGGTAGACGAAGACCATCCCTTGCGCCCGGTCAACTGCTACGCACTCTCTAAAATGGCAGGAGAGCAAGCCGCGGCCTACTTTGTCGCCAACTATGGCATGGATATCTTCTCCTTTCGGTTCATGGGCGTGCGCCTGCCCGAAGAAATCGCACCCGAAATCGACGCGATGGCGTCCGATCCGGCCTCGGGCAGTTGGCTGCTCTGGACGCGCACCGACGCCCGCGACGCGGCAACCGCCTGCCGCCAGGCCATCGAATCGGCGGACGCGCCCTCTGGCCCCTACAACATTACCGGGCCGCAGGTCGTGCTGGATGTAGACACGGTCGATCTGATCCGCACCCACTTTGGCAACGCCACCGAACTGCGCGGCGACCTGTCGGGGCGCACATCGCCCTTGAGCTGTGCCCGCGCAGCCCAGGCCTTTGGCTATCGCCCCCAATACAGCTGGTCCCAATCACAACACTACCCCGTGTAGACATGCCCCCTGTGTAGACCGAACCCGGTGCACACACCCTGCTGCCGCCGATCACAGTCTGCCAGTTCATTTTTTCGGTCTCCCCAGGAGATCGCAGATTCATACCGATCTCGCAGGAGATCACAGAGAGTAGAGAGGAACATCTGGTGAAAGTTACCGACATTACCGTCCAGACCTTCAAACATCGCTCCAACACGGTGCGCGATTCTGAAGGCCACGGACATCCCGGCCCCGAACACGACGCCAGCCAGTCGCTGCTGACGATTCACACCGACGAAGGCGTCAAGGGCTATGCCTTTGGCAACGTGTCCAAGAGCGTGCTGGAAAGCGCCGTCAAGCCCATTATCGTGGGCGAAGACCCGTGGTACCGCGAGCGCATGTGGCATCTGCTCAAAGAACGCCAGCGTCTGAACCTTGCCACCCTGCCCGACAAGATCCTCACGGTCATCGATATGGCGCTGTGGGATCTGGCCGGGCGCGCGGTGGGCATGCCCGTGCACAAGCTGCTGGGCGCGGCCCGCGACAAGGTGCCTGCCTATGCCAGCACCATGTGTGGCGATGACCTGGAAGGCGGTCTCGACACGCCCGAAGCCTATGCCAAATTCGCCGAGTGGTGTATAAAAGAACGCGGCTATCAAGCCTTCAAGCTCCACACCTGGCAGCCGCCCATGCCCGGCGCGCCGAATGCCAAACGCGACATCCAGGCCTGCGCCGCGGTGCGCGAAGCCGTGGGTCCCGATGTGCCGCTCATGCTCGATCCCTTCCACTACTATGGCCGCGAAGAATCGCTCTATCTGGCCCGCGAGCTGGAAAAGCTGGACTACGCCTGGATGGAAGAACCCATGGATGAGCACAGCATGTCCTCGTACATCTGGCTGTGCGAAAACACATCTCTGCCCATCTGTGGCCCAGAGACCGCCGAAGGCAAGATGTATACCCGCGCCGAGTGGATCAAGCACGGCGCATGTGATCTTGTGCGCGGCGGCATTGGCGACCTGGGTGGCATCACGCCCCTGGTCAAGGTTGCCCATCTGGCCGAAGCGTTTAACATGAAAATGGAAGTGCATGGCGGCGGCGCGGGCAATCTGCACGTGCTTTGCGCCATGTTCAGCCCCGGCCTCTTCTATGAGCGCGGTCTGCTCCATCCCTTCATCGACTGGGAAAAGGTGCCGCCGTGGCTCAACAAGCAGGTCGATCCCATGGACGACGAAGGCTTTGTCCACGTCTCCCAGGATCCGGGTCTGGGTCTGGATATCAACTTCGACTACATCGAAGAAAATCTGATTAGCAGTCACTAGATCACACAGCGAGACCGGGCGGCATCTGTGCAGATTCCGCCCGGTTTCGCTATTTTTTGCCCACGATTTTGGTTCTGTCCAGCCGAAGGCAAAGGCCACACCGATGAACCTGCCCAAACGCATCGTTTTCACCGCACCCGGCGAGGCGGAAATCCAGAGCTACACACCACCGCAGCCCGCGCCGGGGCAATTGCTGATCCAGACCGAAACGTCGCTCATTTCCCCCGGCACCGAACGCGCCTTTTTTCTGGGGCTGCCCAATACCTCGCGCAGCTATCCGCTGCCCACGGGCTATAGCAATGTGGGCACGGTGGTTGCGATTGGTCCCGCGCGCGCAGATGCTATTGGGGCAGACTCACCCCCACAAACCTGGGCCATTGGTGACCGGGTTGCCAATCCCGGCAACCATGCCGCGCTCGTCGCGGTGGACCAACGTAACTGTGTGCCCGTGCCCGCGGGGCTGTCTACCGAAGATGCCGTCTTTTATCACCTGCTCACCATTGCCTTGCAGGGCATACGCCGGGCGCGCATCGAAGTCGGTGAGCCGGTCGCCATCCTGGGCGCGGGGCTGATTGGGTTGCTCGCGGCCCAATGTGCGCGCGTCAATGGCGCAGCGCCGGTCATCACCATCGAGCCCGAAGCCAAACGCCACCCCTATGCCCGCCAATCGGGCGCGGATGTGACGATTGGCACACTGGGCGTCGAACTCAACCAGCGCCTGACCGAAGAAACCGGCCCCGCCGGCCCGCCGGTCGTCATCGAAGCCACAGGGCATCCCGATGCCGTGGTCACCGCCATGGAACTGGTTGCGCCGGGCGGCAGAGTTGTGCTATTGGGCAGCACGCGCGGCGAAACCGAGCAGGTCAATTTCTATCGCGAAGTGCATCGCAAGGGCATTTCCGTGATTGGCGCGCACAACATCGCGCGCCCGCGCTACGAATCCCAGCCCGGCTGCTGGACCCAGGCCGACGACAACCAGGCAGTAATGCGCCTCTTGGCGCGGGGGCGGCTCCAGGTGGCCCATTTAATCACGCACCGCTTCGCCTGGGCGCAAGCCCTCGACGCCTATGCGTTGCTCAAAGCCTGGGATGCCAACGCGCTGGGCATCCTTCTGGACTGGACAACCGACCGCGCGGCCTGAACGCCAGCCCGCGCCCAAACACACACAGCAAAGCCAAACTGCCATGCCAGAATCATTCGCACAATCAGCATCTGAACAATCGGTCTCGCAACTCGGCAGCACGCAGCCCGAATCCGCTTCGGAACCCGCGCCGGAAGCTACCCCAGAATCCACCCCGGAACTACGCGGCGTTGCATTCTTCAACGAACCCCATGTGGCCGGATTCACTCATCGCGCCTTCACCAAGGCTATGGGCTATGACGAAGAGGACATGAGTCGCCCGGTGATCGGCATTTGCAACACCTGGAGCGAGTTGAACAACTGCAACAGCCACCTGCGCGAACTGGCCGAAGCGGTCAAGCGCGGCGTCTGGCAGGCAGGCGGCTTCCCCCTGGAATTTCCCACCATTTCCCTGGGCGAAATCTATCTGACCCCCACCTCTATGCTGCACCGCAATCTGGCCGCGATGGACACCGAAGAGATGATCCGCAGCAACCCCATCGACGGCGTCGTGCTGCTGGTGAATTGCGACAAAACCACGCCCGCCGCGGTCATGGGCGCGTGCAGCGCCGATGTGCCTACCATCGTCGTTTCGGGCGGGCCGGCCCTCAACGGTCATTTTCGCGACCAGATTCTGGGCGCGTGTACCGATTGCCGCCGCCTCACTGCCGAATACTCGGCGGGCACCATTTCCGCCGAAGAATACAAGGCCGTAGAAGGTGAAGTTTTCCGCAGCAAAGGGCATTGCATGGTCATGGGCACGGCCTCGACCATGAATTCGGCCATGGAAGCCCTGGGCCTGGCGCTGCCCGACAATGGCTCCATCCCTGCCGTAGATAGCCGCCGCATCCGCCTGGCCGAACATTCGGGGCGGCGCATTGTAGAAGTCGCCAAAGCCGGCTTGCGTCCGTCGCAACTGCTCACCCGCCAGGCCTTTGAAAACGCGATTACGCTTATCTGTGCGCTGGGCGGCAGCACCAACGCCGTGGTGCATCTGCCCGCGATTGCCGGGCGTCTGGGTGTGGATCTGCCGCTGGCGCTATGGGACGAAATCAGCCGCCGCACGCCGCTCATTGCCAATCTGCGTCCCAGCGGACAATATCAGATGGAAGACCTCTACTATGCCGGGGGGATTCCTGCCGTGCTCAAAGAGCTGTTGCCCCTGCTCCACGGCGACTTGCCGACCGTCACCGGGCGCACGCTGGCCGAAAATGTCGCGCACGCGACCATCAACAACCCCGATATAATTCGCCCTCTGGCGCAACCGTTGCAGAACGAAGGTGGGCTGGCGATTCTGCGCGGCAATCTCGCGCCCGATGGCGCAGTAA
Organism: Litorilinea sp.; assembly: GCA_040880365.1. GTDB lineage: Bacteria > Chloroflexota > Anaerolineae > Caldilineales > Caldilineaceae > JBBDIO01. Next base: position 3,305 of record JBBDIO010000019.1, on the reverse strand, counting down.
TCAAACACGCTGCGGCCTCGCCCCACTTTCTGCACCACCGCGGCCCGGCGCTGGTCTTCCGCGATGTCGATGACCTGCGCGAACGTCTCAACGACCCGGATCTGCCCGTCACCGAAAATTCGGTGCTGGTGCTGCAAAACAGTGGTCCGGTGGGCGGGCCGGGGATGCCCGAAATCGGCAACCTGCCCATCCCCCAAAAGCTGCTCAAACAAGGCGTGCGCGATATGGTGCGCATTTCCGATGCCCGCATGAGCGGCACCGCCTATGGTACGATTGTGCTCCACGTCGCGCCCGAAAGCGCAGTGGGCGGGCCGTTGGCGCTGGTGCAAGACGGCGATGAAATCGAACTGGATGTCGCCAACCGGCGCATTCAATTGCATGTGGACGAGGCCACGCTGGCAGACCGCCGGGCCGCATGGCAAGCCCCGCCCCCTGCCTATCGCCGCGGCTATGGCAAGCTCTATCTGCAACATGTGAACCAGGCGCCCCAGGGCGCGGACTTCGACTTTTTAGAAGGCTCAGATCCGGCTGAAATTCGCTTGCAGCCAAAATTTTAGGAAGGAACCTACATGCGTACTGTACAACTACCCGATGGCACGCCGATTCCCGCGCTCGGCCTGGGCACCTGGCCCATGGGCGGTGCCGGCCAGGCCGATTACAGCGCCGATGCCGAGACCATCGACATTCTGCAAAAGCTCATTGCGCAAGGCTACACCCACCTCGATACCGCCGAATCCTATGGCGCGAACCACTGCGAAGAGCTGGTGGGGCAGGCCATTCAACATTTCCCACGCGGCAATCTCTTTATCACCACCAAAGTGGCGCCCAAACATTTGCAATACGCCGACGTGCTGGCCGCGCTCCACGGCAGTTTGAAACGGCTGCAAACCGACTATGTGGATCTCTATCTTATCCATTGGCCCAACAAAGACATTCCCCTGCGCGACACCTTCCGCGCGATGAATGAACTGCTCGCCAGCGGCGTTGTGCGGCGCGTGGGCGTGAGCAATTTCGACGTGCCACAGATCGAAGAAGCCAGCGCCCTCTGCGACGCGCCGATTGCCACGAATCAGGTACACTACAGCCTGCTGCACCGCACGCCTATGGAAAATGGCGTGCTGAGCTATTGCCAGGACAAAGGCATTCTCCTCACCGCCTATTCGCCCATCAAAAACGGCGTGCTGGAAAATCCTGTTGTCCAGGAAATCGCCCGCGAACGCGACGTCACCTCCGCCCAGATCGCGCTGGCCTGGCTGCTCAACCAGCCCGGCGTCATCACCATCCCCAAAACCAGCAACCTGGACCGCGGTCGCGAAAATCTGGGTGCGGTAGATATCGATCTCCAGGCCGAAGAGATGTCGCGCCTCAGCGCCATTTCTGCCACATAAACTGTAATTTTTACGTGATATCACAGATTCTCTTCTCGTGCGGCGCAGCTTGCGGATGGGGTGCAACACATTGTTTCGGGGGTATGGTCTATGTCTGCTACGCTGATGAAAGCTGCGGTTTATACAAACTATGGGTCGCCCGAAGCGCTCGCAATCCGCGACGTCGTGAGGCCTGTACCCCAGAACAATGAAGTGCTGGTCAAGGTGTACGCCTCGTCGGTGAATCGCACCGACGAGGCGTATCTGCGCGCAAAGCCGTGGTTCATCCGCTTTTTCAGCGGACTGTTACGTCCTCGACGTACAATCCTGGGCAATGAATATGCCGGTGTGGTCGAGGCTGTGGGGGCGCATGTGACCGCGTTCCGTCAAGGCGAAAAGGTCTTTGGCTATGCCGAACCGGAGTTTGGCGGACACGCCGAATACCTGGTGGCTCATGCCGATGGCCCGATTGCCCGGATGCCGTCGAACCTCTCATTTACCGAGGCGGCGGCGTGTAATGAAGGCCTGCACTATGCCTACAGCAACGTGCGTGCGGCTCCGGTCTCTTCCGAAACCAGCGTGCTTATCAACGGCACGACCGGCGCGATCGGCTCGGCGGCGGTACAGCTCTACAAGTATTTCGGGGCACACGTTACCGCCGTATGCGATACGGCACGCGTCGAGCTGGTCGCCTCCTTGGGCGCTGATGTTGTTTTGGACTACAAGCAGGTTGATTTTACCAAGAGTAAAGAAACCTTCGATATTGTCTTTGACGCAGTTGGCAACAGTTCGTTCTTTGCCTGCAAGCATTTGATCACGCCCGGCGGCGCATTTTTCTCGACCGATCTCGGCCCTTATGCCAGCAATCCGCTGCTCGCGCTCTGGACCAGACAGTTTGGCAGCTACCAGGGTCGGCGAATACTTTTCCCATTTCCTACGCACAGCAAAGAGGATATCGAATTCTTTGTCATGCTGATCGAGGAAGGGCAATTCAAACCACTGCTAGACCGCACGTATCCGCTTGCCGAGATAGTCGAGGCTTTCCACTATGTAGAAGCGGGACACAAGACCGGCAATGTGGTAATCACGGTACACGAGCCGTGACCGGCTGAATGAGAAGATACATACCGCCAAAGCAAGAACTTTCGGGCAGGTTGGATTAGGCAGGATAAATCACAAAATAGTATGTTCTCCTAAACAAATCAGTTTAGCATCATTTGTGCAACAGTAAGTCTGGAACTGTGAGGATGCGTTCATGACACTACGTTTTGCCATATTTGGGGCGGGGTTCTGGGCCAAATACCAACTCGCGGCCTGGCAGGAACTTCCGGGCGTGACCTGTGTCGCCATCTGCGACCAGGTCGCGGCCAAAGCCGAACAGCTAGCCGCCCGCGCCGCCACGCGCCAGGCCGCCGCGCCCAACGTCTATACCGATGCCGCCACTTTGTTCGACACCGAACAACTGGACTTCGTGGACATCATCACCGATGTGGATAGCCACAGCCAGTTGGTGAAGATGGCAGCCGACCGCGGCCTGGCCGTCATCACCCAAAAGCCAATGGGACCCACCCTGGCAGTTGCCGAAGAAATGGTGGCACACTGTGCCGCGGCCGGCGTGCCCTTTTTCGTTCACGAAAACTGGCGTTGGCAACATCCCCTGCGCGAGTTCAAAACCGCCCTGGACGCCCGCCGCATCGGCACGCCCTTCCGCGCCCGCATTCACTATTGCTCCAACTTTCCTGTCTTCAAGAATCAGCCCTTCCTGGCGGACCTGGAACAATTCATCCTCACCGACATCGGTTCGCACATCCTCGATGCGGCGCGCTTCCTCTTTGGCGAAGCCCAGACGCTCTATTGTCATACCCAGCACGTCCACCGCGACCTGCGCCACGAAGCCGTGCGCGGCGAAGATGTGGCGACCGTGATGCTGCACATGAC
>JBBDIO010000018.1:7755-8868 GCA_040880365.1 Litorilinea sp. | reverse complement strand
AAACTGGCTGGATGCCACCGTGCAACCGCTTTTCGCGCCCGAAACCTTCACCCGCCTGGACTACTCGCCCCTGGTCCAACAGTGGCAATTTCTGCGCCCAGAGCATCTCCACATTTTCTGGATGACCAGCCTCGACACCTGGGGCTGGAATATGTGGCTGCTCTTTGCGTTCCTGCTCTTACTGCTCATATCCGGTATGGCGCTGCTCTATCAACTGATCACTGCGCCAGTCGCCGACAGTCACCTGGCCGACAGTCACCCCGCCCGCGTCAGCCTGTGGGAGACGGCAACCCGGCCCTATGTGCTGGGCGTGCTCATTGCCGCGGTGTTGGTATTAACCACCGTCTACCAAACCGCCGGCACCACGGTGCAACGCCAGCTTGCCCAACGAATTCAAGACGCGGCTAGCGCCGAAGATGCCATTTTGCACCTGGTTCCCACCTCCACCCAGCAGTTTGCCAATGCCTATCACGGTGACCTGCCCGTCTATGGCCTGCGCGATGCGGGTGAACTGGATGGCGAACAGGCCGCATGGCTGACCCGCCTGAGTACTCAATACCGAAGGCTCTGGATAGTCCACGACTTCCCCTCCGCCGATCAATCGGCGTGGGAACGCGCGCTGCGCGGCGAAGACTTCCTGCTCTACGAGTCACGCCCCGCCGGGGCCGATACTCCGCGTATCTCGCTGTTCGCGCTTGCCCCAGGGCAAACGTTGCAAGAGGCCGGATTGGGGACAATTTTTGGCGATCCTGTTGCCACCGATGGCATCGACGCCCAAAATGGCTGGATCCGCCTCAGTGGCTATGGGCTTACGCCCAACACCCATCCCGGCGGCGAGTTGCTCCTGGCCCTGCGCTGGGAATCGCTCCAGCCCGTCACCGAAAATTACCATGTTTTCGTCCATCTGCTCGATCAGGACGGTGACCGGTTAGCCCAGCGCGACGGTCAACCTGTACAATGGTTACGCCCTACCACCACCTGGCAACCCGGTGAAGAGATTATCGACCGCTATGGCTTGCTGCTTTCGGAGGACACCCCCCCCGGCGAATATACCGTAGCCGTGGGTCTGTATCATCCCGTCACAGGACAGCGGCTCCCCATTAGCGCCGGTCC
>JBBDIO010000018.1:0-7745 GCA_040880365.1 Litorilinea sp. | reverse complement strand
CGCCGGTCCCAGCAGCTATGCCATCGAAATCGGACCGATCACGGTAGGGCTGCGCAATTAGTCACGCGCGCGCGTGTGTAATATCCGGCAGATCATGCCCCACGCCCAGGACGCGCCCAAAACTGCGCCACCTGACCCACGGCACTCTGTCGTTCGGATACTTTCGGAACTTTGAGGAAAGTGAACAACTATGCAATGTAATATCATCGAGCCACGCCCAAGCCATTCAACTGCTTTCGCATTCGGCTTGCGCTTGTCCCGTGCCTTCGCCCTGCTCCTGATTCTGCTTGTCGCGCTGACAGTGACCGCGTGCGGGGGAAACACTCCGCCTGCACCCGCCGGCGGCGAAGAAATAATCGACACCCCGGCCAGTGAATCGCCCGTCGAGGAATCTGCGCCCGCCACGACGCCGGGGGCAACGGCTGCATCCGCAGAAAGCGACGACACTGGCGAAACCCCCGACGCAGATCCCAATGCCGAAGCGACCGCCGACGCAACAATCGCCGAAAACGGTGCCGAAAATGGTGAGGAAAACGGTGACGCGGAGGCAGAATCTACACCCTCCCCGGAATCATCGGCTACCCCTGCGGTGCCCAACGGTACGGCGGTGCTCACCCCGCTGATTGTCGATGAAACACCCACCGAATGCGAGATCGAATCCAATCTGGATCTGGCAGGCTATATGGATATCGAGACGCGCATGGGCTGTGCGCGTGCCCCCGCCAAGTTCGACCCGGTTGCCATCAACGAATTTGGCCCCGGCCCCGACTACAACGGGTTCATGCTCTGGTTTGGCAGCGAAGGCAATATCTATGTGCTGTTGCCCGATGGCACCTATCAGGTTTTCCCCGACGAGTGGCAGGAAGGCGATGCAACCTTTACCTGCAACCCATTGGAAGGGGAAGCCGATTCTCCCCCCTTGCCCCGCCGCGGCTTTGGCAAAATCTGGTGCGAAAATCCCGAATTCCAGGAAGCCCTGGGTCTGGTCGAGCGCGAGGAACGCCTGTGTCAGCACGCGGTAGACCAGCCTTTTGAACAAGGGCGGCTGATAGCCTGTTTCGAAGACGCATCGGTGCGCTACTTCCGCATCATGGACGACGGCACATGGCACGTCACCACTCAATAGTTCAACCCGCCAGTCAAAGATAGAGGTATCCATGCCCATTCAGTCGCCGCTCAACCAGAAATCCAGCCACCCATGCGCGTAATCGCGGGCAAGGCCAAAGGGCATCGTTTGCAGAGCGTGCCGGGCGATTCCACCCGCCCCATCACCGACCGCGCCAAAGAAGCGTTGTTCAGCATCCTGGGCGATGATCTCATCGAGGCGCGCGTGCTGGATCTGTTTGGTGGCACCGGCGCCGTAGGCATCGAAGCCTTGAGTCGTGGCAGCGCGCACGCCACCTTTATCGAACGCAACCGTCGCGCGCTCCAGACCATCCAGGATAATCTGGCCCACTGCAAGCTCGCCGACCGGGCCGAAGTGTTCGCCGGGGACAGCTTTGGCTTTCTCCAGAGCAACCGGAGCGCGCCCTATGACCTGATCTTCATTGCCCCGCCCCAATATCAGGAACTATGGAGCAAAGCGCTGCTCCAGGTGGATCGGCGGCTGGAGTTGCTGGCAGAATTCGGCACAGTCGTCGTCCAGATTCACCCGCGCGAAGATACGCCCGTGCAACTGGACACGCTGGCAGAATTTGACCGTCGCCGCTATGGGTCGGTCCTGTTTTTGTTTTTTACCCGGCGGGATGAAGTGGATTGGGGAGATGAAGAAGAAATACCAGAAGATTCCGGTCCAGAAACGTTGACGAGCGACAACGACCGCGCACCGGACACGGATTAGCACCACCTGCCCGGCCTACGCGTCTAACTAGGCGTCTGATTCTTCTTCAGATGCGTCCAGGGTGAGTTTGCCCTGAATCTGGGCCGCGGGAAAACGGCTTTCGTTGCGTTCCAGTTTGGCGCGGATGGCATCGCTCACATCCAGCCCCGTGGCATTCGCAAAGTGCAGACAATAGATCATGACGTCGGCTAATTCCGCCGCCACTTCGGCGCTGACCTGGCCTTCATCACGCACGCGTCGCGCACCATCATGGCCGTCCCACTGATAGTGTTCCAACAGCTCGGCTGCCTCTATTGCGATGCTAATCGCCAGGCTGCGGGGCGTATGAAACTGCCCCCAATCGCGCGCGGCGGTAAACGCGTGTAGTCGTGTGCGCAACTCGCTCAACGTTGTATGCGCATCTCCACCTAAAATCGGTTCACATCCCGGTTCACCGCCATCAACAGCCCCGGGTTTGGCTTTATGTGTCATGTGGATCAAGGTATCCCCGCGCGCCCAGCTTAAACAGTCGGGCGCGCCTGCGCGGCACGCTCCCGCCGCGCGCTGCGCTCGGTGCGGATCTGGTCGCTCAACGAGGGCGCCGGCCCCTTGCGCATGACGTTGACAATTTCCGCCATGATACACACGGCAATCTCGGCTGGTGTGCGCGCGCCGATATCGATCCCTACCGGCGCATAAATGCGGTCAAACTTGTGGGGCGGCACGCCTTGCTCCTGCTCCAGCAGTTCAAAAACGGCGCGAATGCGGCGGCGGCTGCCAATCATGCCAATATAGCCCAACGGATCGTCCAACACTTCCAGCAGCGATTCCACATCATACTGATGCCCGCGCGTCACCAGCACAATATACGTGTGCGGACCAAATGCGCCGGGCATGGCGCGCAGCTTCTGCAATTCCGGGCGAAAGGATCCGGCAATCACCCGTTGGGCCGCGGGAAATCGATCCGGATGGGCATATTGGGGGCGGTCATCCAGCACCGTCACCTCAAAATCGCACAGCGCCCCCACCGCGGCCAAAGGCACCGCAATGTGCCCCGCGCCAACAATGATCAGATGCGGCGGTTGTGCCTGCACCTCTACAAACAGCTTCACCACATCATCCGGGCCTGCATTCACGTCTGCGTTTGCGCCGTCATCGGCCTGTGGATAGACCAAATGGCGATGGGCGCGGTCGACCAGCGCGGCCCGCACATCGTCCAGCACCGATGGGGCCACGTCGGCGATTTCGGCATTTCCCAGCAGCGCACGCGCCGGATCGGGCCAGACCAACAGATGCTGACCCTGCAAATGCGCCAACGCCCCGTCCGCCTCGGTTACACTGACCAGTGCCACATCCTGCCGTTTTTCAATCGCAGTGAGCAGCACCGCCAGAATTTCATCGTTCATATGTCCCGCTCAGGTCGTTTGCGGGGCAGACGCGCGCGCCGGAGTCTGAGCCGCGGCATCCGCAGCAAATTCGGTGGCAGTGTCACGCCGCCATTGTTCGATAAATACATTCATGATGCCGCCGCAAACGCCCAGCGACTGCATGGAAATATCTTCGGTCAGATCTACATGCACATTGCGCGCCGCGCCATCCTGAATCACATCCAGGCCGATGCGGATCACGTCCGCTTCGCCACAGCCACCGCCCACCGTGCCCACGTGCTGCCCATAGGGATGGATAATCATCTTCGCGCCTACCTCGCGCGGCACCGAGCCTTTTACATCTGTAATCGTAGCCACGGCAACCGTTTGCCCGACATCGAGTAATTTCTGCAAATGATGGTAAATTGTTCCAGACATACTTCTCTCCACATAATCTTCTAGCGGTGTGATCTTCTACCCGTGTACAAGTCATCACACTCGACTACGCACACGCGAACGATACTCTGCTTATTGTAGCAGGAAGCCCCGGGAAAGTATAGAATGCACGTTCCACAGTGGGTGTACAAAGCATCAGCCTGCCCGCAATGCTGCATAGTCCTCCGGCGTATCCATATCGAGCAGAATTGCCTCCACGCCAACAGTCACATACTCCACCCGGTCGGCAAAATGGCGCATCACCGCGCGCATGGATTCTTCGGGACCGAGTTGCAGCAGAAAATCCCACACATCGCGCGGGATATACATAGGATGTCCCCGACGCATGGCATAGCTGGGCACCACAATGGCACGGGGCCGGCACAGTGCATGGTGAATTACCTGGCGCGTCACCCGCACCGGAATGTGCGGCTGGTCGCCAACTGCAAAGAGTGCGCCGGTCGTCTGCGCATGGTGCGCCAACAAATGGCGCACGCCCGTTTGATACGAGGCCAGCATTTCCACCGTGGCATAGTCGGGATTGTAGACCACTTCGGCCCCTGCCGCGCCAGCCACCGCGCCAATCTCGTCCCGCGCATGTCCCACCACGCAGATTACCGGCTGTACCCCTGCCGCGGCCAGATTTATCAGCACCGTGCCCAGCACACTGCCAGTAGGCGTCGCATCGCGCCAGGGCAACAACTGCTTGGGTTCACCCATACGCGTGCTGCGCCCGGCAGCGGCTATCACTGCGGCAATGGGCATCTCCAAAGCCACCTCTATCGGGCCTGTTCCGTGCTTGTGTCGGGCGCGGTCGCCAGGCGTTCCAGCCCCAGCACCACCACCAGACCTACCAGTCCCACGCCCAGCGCAATCAGAATTTCCATATTCACGCTGCCTCCCGCCATCAAGGGTGGGAGAATGTTGCGCTCAACAATCGGCACCATCTCGCCGTGGCGATCCACCATAGAGTCCAGCACTTCTTTCCAGGGCCAAACCTTGCGCAGACTACCAATCATAAACCCCGTCAGCACCGCAATCGTGGCATTGCGGTAATGGCGGAAAAGCCAACCCAGCACCTGTGCGAAAGTAATCAGACCAATACTCGAACCCAGTGCCAGCCACAAAATCGGCACCACGTCACGCTGATTCACCGCCGACAGGATGAATTGATATTTGCCCAGCAATACCAGGATAAACGAGCCGGAAATGCCCGGCAGAATCATGGCACAAATGGAAATTGCACCACTCAGCACCAAAAACCACCAAGTATTCGGCGTCTGCACGGGCACCAATCCCACAATCAGATAGGCAGCAACCGCGCCCCCGGCCAATGCCAGCCACAAATGCACCTGCCAGTGTGAGACCCGTTGTGCCACCACGAAAACCGACGCCAACACCAGCCCAAAGAAAAAGCTCCAGATAATAATGGGCTGATGCACCAGCAGATATTCAATCCCCGGCGCCAGCAGAAAAATCGCGGCAAAGACGCCCAGCGCCAGAAAGATCAAAAAGACCACGTTGACCAAACGCATGGCCTCGCCAAAATCCAGCCGGGTCACCGCGCGCCAGAAAGGTGGTCGCGCCACCATGCGAATGCTGTTGATCAATTCCTCGTAGATGCCCAGAATAAAGGCCATCGTCCCGCCCGATACACCGGGCACAACATCGGCCGCGCCCATACAAAACCCGCGTGCCGAAACCAGCAAATACTGAAACAGTGTGCGCTTTTGGCCCGGCGCGCGCACAGCGCTATCAGTGTTGTCTACCGTAGATTCCATAGATGCTTATCATTCTTCATGTGTGCAGCGACCGCAACGCCTGCGGCCTGCGCAAAATTGGATACGTGCGCCCTATCTGATCTACCGCGCACAGACTCGGCAGAATTACAAACGGCTGCCGGCACAGAGCCGCAGCCGTCGGCGCAATAGTTTGTCTAACGATACCCCAAGCCCCCCAAACACGCAAAGCCTCGCCCACATTTTCGACTGCGCTTCTTGGGTAGCCGTCCTGCTAAATCCCCAGCACCGGACCATCCATGCACAGCAGCCGCCCGCCATGCTCACACGAGCCACACAGCCCCACCCCACACCGCATATAGGCTTCCCAGCTTAGCTGGCCCGGCACCCCAAATTCGCGGCAGAGCGCATCTACCGCCATAAGCATTGGGTCGGGACCACACGCCAGCACCGCGCCAATCTCGCCTGCCGCCAGCGACGGGGCCAGCGCATCGGTCACCCGTCCCTGCAAACCGTGGGAACCGTCGTCGGTGGTCAACACCAGCCTATGACCGGGGTCGGCAACACGGGGGTCGGCAATCTGAGGTTGGGCAATCGGGGAGTCGGCAATCGGGGAATGGGCAAAGAGGCGGGCGAAACGTTCCCGATACAGCAAATCGGCCTGACCGCGCGCGCCCAGAATCACCGTGAGCGCAGGCCGCAGAGATGCCCGCTCACGTGCTCTATTGGTTTCTGCCAGCCAGGTTTGCGCAAACCAATAGAGCGGCGCAACCCCATAGCCACCCGCCACCAACGCAACCCGCCGCTTCCGGGCTTCCGGGTCGGCACTCGGCAACCCAACATGGGGCGTAAACCCGCGCCCAAATGGCCCGCGCAGCCACAGGCTATCTCCCACGGCCAGCGTATGCACCAGGCGCGTAAACGGCCCCACCGCGGTAATCATCAGCGTCAAGGGTGCAGCGGATACCAACGAAAAAGGCTTCTCATCAAAGCGCGGCAGCCACGCCATCACAAATTGCCCCGGCACAGCGTCCAGTTCACCATCCAAAACAAAGGTGCGCGTGCGGTAATTATCCTGGGTAATCTCCCGAATGGTAAACGGCACAGGCAGCGGATATTGGGCGGCAGCCGGTGCCGCAGGTCGAATCAGGTCCGGCACATTCTCATGCGATTTCTGATGCGATATTGAAGGTTGCGTCGTCATTCTCAAATTCCGTAGTCCGTGATTTTGCGATCAATGGGTGTGTGGTCGGTGTGACCCCGTGTGGACGGTTGGCCCCCGTGTAGTCGGTGGCGCGTTGCCCGCATCACTCGCTATGGGGCGAAGAAGATCAACGGTGACCGTTTTGCGCACACAGAATCAACGTGTGCGGAATGTGCGCCAGGGGCGCGAGACTGCTATCGGCAGGCCAGAATTCTGCGGCAATGGCCGCGGTCGGCATCGGCTCTACCAGGTCAACCAGCTCCAGTTTCGCCGCCCGCAATAGCGCCAGCCATTCTGCCAGCGTCCCCCCTCGATAGTCTACAGACGTGTCGTTCATGCGCCAGATCTGCGGCGCGGTCGCGTCGTAGTTGCGCACAGGAAACGGCACAATTTCGCGCTCGTCGTCATCCCAGAAACACGCACGCAGCGGATGATCGAGGCTCATCACCAGGCGTCCACCCGGACGCAGCCCGGCGCGGCACAAGTTGAGCAAGCCCAGCGGATCGCGGCTATAGGGCAAGACATACGCCGCCAGAATCAGATCAAACGCGGCACTCGGCCATGCCGTGGGATCATGCATATCGGCACAGCGCCATTGCACCGTGACCCCGTGCTGCACCGCCAGACGCGCGCCCCGGGCCAGCTGCCTTCCACTAATGTCCAGCCCTGTCACCTCTGCCCCCGCGCGGGCCAGGGCAACGCTGTTTTCACCGCCCCCGCAGCCCAGATCCAGCACATCACGCCCGCGCAGATCGCCCAGCAACTGCAAATCGGCCTCGCCTGCGGCCCACGGACTATAGTAAATATCGTCCCCGGCATAGCGCGGCGGCGCATAGAGATCATCCGCGGCCCGGTCCCAGCGCATGCGTTCATCCATAGGCCCAGTATACACCCACCGGCGCAATTGGCGGATCATTTCACGCGTAGTAGACCGCGTAAAACGCCCGCCCCGCCAATCCAGCGTGGGTCCGGTGCAATCCAGCAGGTTGTAGGGGAATCCGCTTGAGTTATCGACAGAAGAATACACCGCGATTTTGCGCACGGCACTCTAACGAGGACGATCAGCGGGCAGCGACAGGTGAATATATGCCCGTATCCCATTGCCCAGAGTGCGCTAGAGGCCGTGCTATCGTGGGGCGCTCGACACGATCCTCTGCCACGCACGAAGTAGCTTTTTAGCA
>JBBDIO010000017.1:0-8879 GCA_040880365.1 Litorilinea sp. | reverse complement strand
CGCATGTCCGCCCGGTTCGCCATCAATATGAAAGGTGGCCTCGCTCTGCACACTGACTTCGACGCGCCGCCCGCGCACAAATTCTACATCGGGGTGCTGGGCATGATGGGCGCGCGAAATTTCCAGCATATATTGCAGCACCTGGGGCCAATCGCGCCCGCGAAACATCCATACCTCAAATTCGCCATCATCCAGCACAGCGTCGGGGTTCAAACGCAGTTCTCCCCCCCCAAAAAGGCGACTATTGCTGATATTGACCATGACGAACTCGCCGGCATAATCCTTGTCATCGACCCTGACCTGCGCCCGCACGCCCGAAAAATTGGGCAGCACCGCCAGCGATTTGGCGAGGTAGCCCGCCGGTCCCAGGCGTTTGAACCAGCGGGGACGCGGCTCAATCTGGTCTACCAGATAGGCGTCGATGCCAATGCCCGCCCAGAACAGCCAGGCGCGGCCATTATCGCACTGGCCCATGTCCATGCGTTGGATTGTACCTCGCTGCAACGCTTTGGAGACGTCTTTCAACCAGTCGGGGTGCAGAAAATTGGGGCGCGGCAATCCCAGTTCTTTGGCAAACGTATTGGTGGTGCCCACCGGCAAAGGCGCCAGCACCGTCTCGGTGCCCAGCAATCCATTCGCGACCTCGTTGAGCGTACCGTCGCCGCCGGCCACCAGCACAAGGCCATGCTGGGCGCGCGCCGCATCGGCTGCCAGTTCCGTCGCATGTCCGGCGTGTTCGGTGGGTCGCACTGCCACCTGCCAGCCGCTTTTTTCCCACAGCGCGGCCACCCCTGCGACCACCTTGCGCCAATCGTTAAATCCGGCATGGGGGTTGTAAATCAGGGTCGCCTGGTGCGACACAACAGCCTTGCGTGACGAGACATCGGACATAGATTTGGCTTGCAGATCCTGGAAAACAAGTATCGACGCGTGCGAGACTGCTATAGCACGAGTCTACCACCAGTAGGCAGGCACAGCAAACGAAATCGTGATTCTGCTCACGCGGTCAGCGCGGGCACAAACTCCTCCAGCACCAGGGCCACGCCCTCCTCATCGTGCGAAAGCGTCACCCGGTCGGCCACGGCCTTGAGTTCGGGAATTGCGTTGTCCATCGCCACGCCAATCCCGGCCTCGCGCACCATTTCGATATCGTTGGTATCGTCGCCAAAAGCCATGAATTCATCCATCGAGACGCCCCACTGCGCGGCCAATACACGCAGCCCCGCGGCTTTGCTCACATCGTCGGGCATGATCTGGGCGAAATTATACTTTTCCGAAGGCAGCAAACGGCAGCCCGCGGGCAATCCGGTGTCGGTGGGATGGTGCCGCTGAAATTCATCCAGCGGCACATAGATCTTCATGGCGGGTTCATGGGCCACCGTCAGCATATCAGGCACATAGGTGGGATCGTTGCTGTGCCGCGCGCGGTTCACAAAGAGCCGGTCATTGCCCGCCAGCCCCACCCACGAAAGCTTCAATTCGTTCTGATAATAGTCCAGCAGTTGATGCGCGGTCGTGGTGGTCAGCGTGCGGCTGTAGACCGTTTCGCCATCTACCAGCACCACCCCGCCGTTGTAGCAGACCCAGGGCAGATGGTGCAGCGCGGCGGGAATCTCGCGCGCCTTGCGCGGCGAACGCCCGGTCGCAATCACAATGCGGTTGCCCATTGCTTCCCAGCGCTGCAGCAGATCCAGCGTGCGGGGCGAAACCGTCTGGTCGCTGCGCACCAGCGTATCGTCGAGATCCAACGCAAGTATAGAAATCATGTAGAGCCTTTCAAGCTGTGAACACCACAATCTGTGAATATCAAAAAGACAGTCTGCGCACTATCATACGCCAACTGTATTAAGAGGCTATAAACGGACCGGGGCTATTTGAGAAGAGATAGATTCGAAGCGCGGGGGAGAGACTACGCGCGCATAGGCATAGCAGGCACAGCCGTAATCGCACCTTTGCCTGCTATGCCTTGTACTTATGGCGGGGCTGTTACAGTGAACGAGTCACTGATAACCGGATCGATGCCGGTAGCAGAGAAAGTCATTGTAAACGTGCCCGCGCTGGTCAGGGCCAGATTATCGAAGGTTGCCACACCGTTAACGACCGTCTCGATGAGGGTAGACGTACCGGTAAAGGTTCCACTGGTCGCAACCGAAACCGTTGTGCTATTGTCGGCGATTAGCACATTGCTGTATTGATCGATCAGTGCGACTTCCGGGCCGGGATCGATGGCGGTATTTTCATCTACTTCGCTCGGTTGCTCCTGAATCAGCAGCGCGTCGAGTGCACCGGCGGTGCCGGTCGCGCTATACGTCACCGCCGCGCCCGCGATAGGCCCACCCTGTGCGTTCGCAGTCGCTTCGTTCAGACCGGCCACCGTGCCCAATGTCCAGGCGGTTGCCGTCGCCACTCCGCTGGCATTAGTCACTACCGGGTCGCTCGTTCCAAACGCACCGCCGCCACTTTCAATCTCGAAGAGGATGTTCTGGCCCGCAACCGGATTGCCGTGCACATCATCCACCCGCACACTCAGCGGCACCGCCACGGCTGTATTCACCGTCGCGGATTGGGCATCCCCGCCATTGACCACCAGTATGTGCGCCGGGCCGGCAGTGCTGGTCGCGAAGAACGACACAGGCGATCCGGTCAATCCAGTGCTGGTCGCATTCGCGGTGTTGACACCGGCAATCGTGCCCAGCGTCCACGCGGTAGAAGTCGCAATCCCGCTGGCGTTGGTCACAACCGGTGCGTGCGTCGCAAATACACCGCCGCCGCTCGTCACCGTGAACTGCACGCTCTCCCCGGCTATCGGATTGTCAAAAGCGTCGGTCACGAGCACTGCCAGCGGCGCAGGCAAAGCTGTGCCGACCATCGCAGTCTGCGCATTGCCCGCCGACATACTGATTTCGTCGGCCGCGCCCGGCTCCACAGTGAAGTCGTCCGTATCCACAGCCAGCGGCTCCGCAGCCAGCGAGAAGGTGAGGCTGTAGAGACCCGCGGTATTCAGCGTCAGATCGCTGAAAGTGGCCGCGCCGCCGCTGAGAAGCTGCGATGAAGTGCCGCTGGATAGCGCACCCGGGCCGTTGACCGTCACCGAAATGACAGAACTGTCCAGCGCGCTGGTCACATTGCCGTGGGTATCGCGCACAAGCAGTTCGATGGCTGGGGCCACGTTCGCGCCTGCGTCCTGGGTGGGATCCGGCGGTGTCTCAAGCAATAGTTCCGTTGGCGGGCCGGGTTCAATCGTCAGGGTATGCGAGTCCGCTTCGTCCTCCAGCCCGTCTTCGCCGTCGGATACCGTAGCAGTCACTGTCGAGCTGCCCGCTTCGGTATCCGAATAGGTGAAGATGGCGCTTGTCCCGCCTTCGTCGATAGTCAACGTGAGCGGGACAAAATCCATTATCCCGTCGGAATCGGCCCACAGCGTGACAGTCGTATCCTCGCTCACAGGCGTGATATTGCCCAGCGCATCCTTCACCGTGAGGGTAAAAGGCGTGCTGGGGGTGCCTGCCACCGCAGAGGCAGGGCCGGTCAGCTCCACCTGGGCGGGCGCGCCGCCGGTCACGGTGATTGGCCGGGACGCCGTTTGCGACGTGATCCCCGCATCGCCTGCGCTCACGGTTGCCGTCACGATTTTCATCCCCACCAGCGCATCGGCATAGGTGAAGGGTATCGTAGACTGTCCGCTCAGCAGGGTCAGCGGGCTGGACGGGGTAAAGGTATAGGTCCCCGACGCGTCGGTAGTCAGCCCGATGGTGGTATCTTGGTCCACCCCGGTAAGATTGCCATACTGGTCAAAGACCGCCAGGGTGAAGGGATCGCTGGGTGCGCCGGCCTCGACGGTCGCGGGGCCGGTGAGGGTGATGGCCGCCGCGGCTGCGCTCGCCACGGTGAAGGTAACCCCGGCAGTCGGCGCGGGGCCGGCATCGGTGCTGAAGGTAAGCGTATAGAGTCCGGCGCTTTCCAGCGTTAGATTGTTAAAGGTCGCCACGCCGCCGGTCACGTTCTCGACAATGGTCGAAGTGGTGGTAAAGATGCCCGGGCCTTGCACGCTTGCCGTAACTGTAGAAGTAATGTCGCCCGTGCGCACATTTTCATAGACATCGCGCAGTTGCACCTGCGGGGCGGGGGACAACGCCGCGCCGGCAGTTTGCGCCGCATCCGGCGCGGTTGCCAGGTGCACTTCATCGGCGTCGCCCGGCGCTACCGTCACGGTGTAGTTGCCCGCGGGATCGCTGCCCACGCCGCTGCCGCCGATAGTGGCAGAGATGATCGCGCTTTCCGCCGCGACCAGGGTTACATCGGCAATTGCCGCGATGCCGCCCTCGAAGTTTACCTCGACCGCGTCACCGAAGTCCTCGCCCAACACCTGGGGCACATTGCCCGCAGGCGCATTGCTCGCGCCCTCGAAAATCAGATCCTCGGTCGCGGTATAGCCCGTTGTGATATTGCCAAAGCCATCGCGCGCCACCACTGTGAGCGCGAACGGTTCACCCGCCTCTTCGGGGTCGCCCGTGCCCTGGATTTCCAGCCGCGTCGGTGTATTCGATTCAAACACCACCGGGTCGGATACACCCACCACAGCGTTGGCGCTGGTAGCCGTGAAGCTGATATTCCCCGTCGCGCCGGCATAGACCATGCCCAGCGCAGTGAGATCTGCCACACCCGGTGGCGTGTTGAAGTCGGCGGCGACCAGCGTATTGTCGCCATTGGTAGCCGCGGTAAAGGTCACTATGCCGCCCGACGAAGCGGTCACCGCGATGGGCACGTCGGCGCCGGTGAGCGCAGCCACGTTGCCATACTCGTCGCGCGGGGTCAGGCTGTTGTCGTCGTCGAAGGGTTCGCTCACGGCCTGCGGGCTGGTCAGGTCAAACGCAAAATTATCCAGCCCCCCCGCCAGCACATTCACCGTGAAGGTACCCGTCAGCGGATCGGCCGCGCCCGTGGGCGGGATCGTATCGGTGAAGGTCACGGTGACGCCGGGTTGCGCCGCAAAGAGGCCCACCGGCACAAAGAGCGCCTGTCCCTGGGCGTCGAAATTCAGCGTCGTACCCAGGCCAAAAGTCTGGGAAACGGCGACACTATCGATCACATAGGGCAGGTGCGCAGGCAGTGTGCTGCCGCTCTTGCCAAAGACCAGCGTGCGCGGTCCGGCATAGCCGGGCGAATTGTTGCCCTGGGCATCGCGGGCTTGCAGATTGATCAGTTGCTCACCCGCGGGCCAGTTCCACGGAATGACCTCGTTGGTCACGGCCAGGGTTTGGGCAGGCCCGCCATCCACCAGGATGGTCGCGCTGCCCGTCGCGGCGGGGGTAGTGCTGCTCACGGTGAAGGTGATATTCTGGTTCGCCAGCCCCGTATAGGTCATACCATAGGCGGTGAGATCCACCACGCCATCGTCTACATTGTTATTATCGTCGATAATGTTGTCGCCGGTAGCCGTGAAGAGCACCGCGCCATCGCTGGCGGTAACGGTCAGCGGCGTATCGTCTGCGCTGAAATTCAGCACCGGGTTGTCATAGAGATCGCGCGCGGTGGCCGTGTTCACACCGCTAAACGGCACGGTATTGGTTTGCGGGGCGTTCAGGCTCACGGCATAGGTTGCCAGATCGGCGTGACTGACATTGGCAGTCAGTTCACCGCCATTCCGCATCCCGATGACGGTGGCATTGGGCAGCGTTAGGGTCGCGGTAATGTCTTGTCCCGCGCCGGCGTCGTAGAGGAACATGCGCCCCTGTCCGGTGGGCGAATGGGTCATGATGCCCCCGCTGAAACTCATGGCGGTGGCGGCTCCGAATTCGATGGCAGTATTGCCGTTATTGGTGACTGTCGGCGGCGTCAGATCGGGCGCGGGCGCAGCGCCATAGAAGGTGACAGTGCGATTGCCGTTGATGTTGGCGAGGTTGTTGTTGGCATCGAAGACCCGAATGCGCAGATACGTTTCGGCCCCGGCCTCCACGTTGATGGTAGCCGCCGCATCGGCGCGGCGAATCTCCAGCCCCGCGGGTGCGCCCGCGACCACCGTAATGATGCCCGACGGGAAGACATCCAGACCGGGCGAGCCGTTCACGGTCGCGCGGATCACCGCCGAACCAACCAGATTGCCAGTGAAGACGGCCTCTCGGCCATCCGGCACGAGATCATCAACGTCCACGTCGGGGGTTATGTCTACCAGATCCCAATCCACATCAGAATCATCCAGATCCACCGGCACCAGATTGCCCGCCGCGTCGCGCAGCGTGGCATAGACGGTAATGGAACTGCTGGCGCTGATGCTCTGGGTGGGCACCAGTTGACGCTCCACATTGGTGGCCGAAGTTTCCACATTCACCGACGCCACATCGCCCGGCACCACCGTGATCACGCCGGTTGGCGCGGTTTCGGGCGTGTTCGTGGTACTAATTACCGCTCTGATGGTCACCGTACCCAAAACTGAGCCGGTCAAAGTCGTCACCTCAGAAGCGCCAGCCGGATCAATATTAACCACGGGCAAACCGCTCACCGACGAGCTTTCGGTGGCAGTTAACCATAGTAGAGCCTCTACGTCCTCATCGGGCAGGCCATTGCCATAAGCGTCGATGGCAACCACATACAGCACCAGCTCTTCGCCCGAACGCAGGTCCTGGTCGGGGATGGGCGCACCCGTGCCGTCGGGTTCGTCCTGAATCTGGAAATCTGCCAGATCACCGCGTTGCACATCCACCGCAAATGCGTTGCTGCCCACGGCATCAAGCTGGGCATATGGCGCATTGGCCGCGGCCCGCGCCGTAATGGTAAATTCGCCGGCACGGTAGAGCGTCATCAACCCGCGGCTGATCACATCCGTCTGCGCCACACCGTTCACGAAATCAAAGAGCGCGTCTTCCGTGACGCCGTCGCCAATCGTCTCTCCGATATTTTGGGGAGTGCCGTCCTTGTCGGTCACGTTGGGGATGGCCCCGCCAAATACCGCGTCTTCCGCGCCGGCAAAGCGCAGAGTCTGTTCGCCCACATAGCCCACAGCCACATTGCCAAAGCTGTCGAACGCCGTAATGCTCAACGTTTGCGTCACGCCCGCCGTAGGTGTGGAATCGGGTCCGCGCACCCTCAAGTAGTCGGCCGCGCCCGGCTCGATAATGTGATTCTGGGTCACAAACGCGCTCGACGTCTGGGGCAGATTCGCGCTGGCGGTGATCACATGCGTGCCCGGTCCTACCATTTCGTTGTTATAGCGGAACGAAGCCGCGCTCGTGCCCTGGCTGATGGTCACCTGGTTGGGCGGCGAGAGCAACGCGCCGCCGGTCGTGCGGAAGGTAGCCGAAAACGGCACGCTGGTGGTGAGATTTACGATCACTGCCGCGTCGGACGTGTTCAGGTTGCCAAACTGATCGCGGCGTTCCACGGTCATGGTGAGCGAATTCGTGCCCGCGACCGTAGTGCGTTCGGGCGTACTGAAATTGAGCGCGAAAGCCTGGTCGGGGTTAACCGTAACACTCTGGCTCACGCTTGCAGTGGAATTGCCGGGCAGGTTGGCCGTAAAGGTGATGTTGTGCGCGCCAGCCAGCGTATCCGTGTAATAGACGTTGGCGCTGGCCGCGCTGGCTGCAATGTTGATTGTAGTAATCGTTGGCGTCCCGCTATCAACGGCAGAGAACGCGCCCACACCGCTCGACGAAGCCAGCCCCACCGCGATTGCGCCATCCTGGTCGGCAGGGTTGTCGAATTCGTCCTGCCGTTGCACGGTAATGATGTCCGATACCTGACCTGCCGTGATGGTGCGCGCATCCGTGATCATGACCAGCTTGTCGGCGGGCGCGGAGAGCACCGTAATCGTGCCCAGCGCGTCATCCAGCGTGCCATAGGAACCAGTGATGGAATGTATGCCCGCCAGCGTATCGAAATAGCGCACAGGCGTTTGGGCAATGCCCGCGCCCAGCGTCACCGAAGTGGTAATCGTTCCGGTGCTCACCGCCTCGCGGAACTCGCCATCCACCGACGCCGTATCGAGCGTGACGACAATTTCGTCATCCTCATCTGCCAGGTTGCCAAACTCGTCACGGCGCACCACGTTGAACGCGTCAGAGACGTTGCCCGCCGTAATGGTAGCCGTAGCCGGTTCAAACATGAGGCGATCTGCCGGCGCAGCTGTGATGGTGATGGTCTGATTGGCTGCATCAACCGACGGCACGCTGGGCGCGCCGCCGCTGAGACGTTCAGCACCCACAAGGTAACTGCCGACGACTGTATCCGTATAGACCACCGAAACCGTACTGCTATTCTGAGCAATGGTACGCGTGGTCACCGGTGCCGTGCCTGCTGCATTCAGGAACTGTCCGCTTCCAGAGGTCCCAGTCAAACCGATAACCATCGCGGGATCCGCGGTAACCGGATTGGTGAATTGGTCCACGCGCTGGATGACTAAGGGCGACGACAGTACAGGAGCAACCGACGCTTCCAGCGTCAGGGGCTCATTGAGGAAACGCAGTCGTTTGGCCGTATCGGGCCTGATGGTAATATTCTGAGTATCACCTGCGAGATCACCGGCTTCATCTTCCACTTCGAGAGTCTTGACACCCGCACGTTCATCATAATAGGTGAACGCGGCGGTGCTGTTGCCCTCTAAAATAATGACTTCGGTGATCTGCTGATTAAAGGGCGACGTTGCCACCCGGAAGCTGTTATTCAGGAAGCCGGGCAGCACACTGGCAGTCGCGTTCAATAGCACCACCACGTCATCGTCGGCGGTATTCGGATTGTTGAATTCATCCTGGCGTTGCACAGTGATGATGCCCGATGCCTGCCCTGCCGTGACGTTGGTATAGGCGGTGGAAATAATTTCCAGTTTGGTGGCAGGGCCGGGTTCCACTGTGATGGCGTCTACCGCCGACGTAATGCCACTGCCA
>JBBDIO010000016.1:6981-8901 GCA_040880365.1 Litorilinea sp. | reverse complement strand
ATTCGTCAGTAAGCGCGAACGAATCGACGTGAGGATGCACTAAATGAGGAAACCGCCAACGGGGATTGTGTGTCGATTTGGGCGGTTTTAGAACAGGTGTTGTGGGTCCTGTGGCCGCCCCCCGCGGGCTATATTGGACCCGACGGCACCAACGAAAATTCGCTGGTGCTCAAGCTGGTCTACGGCAATTTCAGCGTACTCCTGACCGGCGATGCCGGACGCGCCGGCGAAGCCGATCTGTTGGCAGACAACCACACCGATCCATCAGATCCATCAGATCTATCGGAGACATCGGAGACGCTCCAGTCTACCGTGCTCAAAGTCGGTCATCACGGCAGCCAAACCAGCACCAGCCCGGCATTTGTACACGCAGTGCGGCCCTGGCTGGCAGTGATCCAGGTGGGTGTCAACAGCTACGGTCACCCCCATCCCCAGGTGTTGGAAACGCTGGACGCCACGCCCGTTTTGCGCAACGATCTACATGGGCGCATCCACATCTGGAGCGACGGCACACAAATGTGGTTGACGCCGCATGATGTGCGCGCGCCGTAACCTTTGATCCAATCGCGAAAGATTCTCAAATCGGCGCAAAACACACTTTTCTACACGAGAAGACTATGGTATCATGTTAGGCACAGAGTTTGTCTGAAACAGACTACCATTGGACTACCATCGACAAGCCTTTCATCGCGCGTGCAATAAGTCTTCTCAGCCGGTCTTCTTAGCATACTGTTTTCTGGCACAATTTTTCTGACATGCTCGACAGACCGCTACTATCTGCACGGGCAGTCTATATACATCCAACGTATAGTCCGAAAAGCCGGTCCATATAGAAAACAGTAAACATTTATATTGATTTTTCTTTGCCTGAAATATTCGTTTGCGCAGGCATTTTTTGTCCATACCGAACCCGTGAATCGACAACGTTCGTCCACGACTGGTCCGGCCTGCACAGATTCCTTTCGACACACGCACAGGAGCGCCGCTGATGGCTAAGCATTCCAAGGCACGTATCACGCTCGTCGGTATTTTTCTTCTTTCCTTCGTCCTGGCCGGCGTCGCCTTTTGGCGCACCGATCTGCACACCGCCTGGGCGGGCGATTCCTTTCCCACCGTGGAAATCGATGGGGAGCTGTTTTACATCGTGCGCAGTGGCGACAGCGCCGACGCGCTGGCCGAAGCCTTTGGCGTGGGTGTAGACGAATTGCTCGACGCCAATGAGCTGGAAGCGGGCGTCGACTTGCGCATAGGACAGCGGCTGCGCGTGCCGGCCACTTCCGATCTCTATCTGCGCCCAGCCGACGCGGAAATCATCACCGAAGACGCAACCGAAGACGCAGATGAAGAAGCCGCGGGTGAAGCGGGCGAGGATGAAGAAAGCGACGGGGAATCGACGGCCAGCCGCGCGGCCGTGGTTGCGCCCCCTGTCGACGACGATGTGTATATTGTGCGCCGGGGCGATTCGCTCCAGCTGATTGCCCAGAACACAGGCGTATCCGTGGAAGATCTGGTCGCCTTCAACAACCTTACGCGCGCCTATCCCCTCTATCGCGGCCAGGAATTGCGTCTGACGCGCCCCAGCGAGGAGGAAACGGAACCTGAAAATGGGATGGAGGAGACTGCCCCCACAGCCCGTCAATACACGGTGCTGCGCGGCGATTCGCTCCAAATCATCGCGCGCCAGTTCAACATCAGCGTGGAAGATCTGGTCGCGGCCAATGATTTGGGGGGGCGCGCCTATCTCTATCAGGGCCAGATATTGACCATCCCCGCGCCCGAAAGTGTATTCCTTGCGCCAAGCGCAGCCAGTGACAGCAATGCGTCTGAGACTGATACTGATACCGACACCGGTAGTGGCAACGCGATGGAAGAGGATGCCGACACTTCGGGTTTGGAATCTGGTGAGGGCACCAAGGGCAG
>JBBDIO010000016.1:0-6881 GCA_040880365.1 Litorilinea sp. | reverse complement strand
GCGAGGATGCCGATGCCCAGGGACACATACACAACGAAACGCATGTGGCCCTGCACACCGAAATGTACGGCGAACCCTCGGCAGCGCTAGCCCTCTGGCAGGCCGTAGCCGAGGAACAGGAAGCGGACGCCGGACGCATCCATGTTTTTTCGCCCGCGGCGGGGGGCGCACACCACTCCCAGATCGAAGTGATCGGCCTGTCGCAGACCTTTGAAGGCAATGTGGAAATGCAGTTGCGCGCGGAAGATGGCGAAGTGCTTGCCGAACGCTACACCACTGGCGGTTCGGTAGATGGCTATGATTTCTTTCGCACCGGCCTGCGCTTCACCGTGCAGGAACCCGTCAGTGCCACCCTGGTTGTTTTTGAACAATCTATGCAGGATGGCGGCATGATGCAAGAGGTTGAAATTCCGCTGACGCTGCTGCCAGGACAACGCTTCATTGATATTCACCAGCCTAAAGAAGGCGCGCGCCTCTGCGAAACCGTGTTGCTCGCCGGCTATTCCAACACATTTGAAGGCAACGTTTCGCTGGAGATTACCGATCCCGCGGGCGAGATATTGGCGTTGGGATATGCAACAGGCGGCACATTTGGCATCTATCGGGAATTCTTTCACAGCTTCGACTTCCAGAGCGATAGCCCTACCCCTATCCTCATCACGGCCTACGAGCTGGATGCCGCGGGATTTTATGATCGGGTAGACCCCATCACTGTGCCGGCAAGCTACTTCCCCGGCGACGCCTCAGAGTGCCAATAAGCGCATATCACCTCTTTACTTCTTTTTTACTGCCTCACTCGTCCAGCAAAATCACAGGTTCTTCATAATAGCGCATTTGCCGATTGGCGATCTTGGCGGCGACCAGATCGTTGAGCCAGGCGCGTTTGCTGGCCGCCGGTTCATCGGCCAGAAGGCGATCCAACGGCGCATTGAGGCGCAGAATCCGCCCCGGAATCACAAAGCGCGTGATGCCGGCGGGCACCGTATGGCCCGACGCGGCCAGGGCCAGCACCTCTTGGGCCTCGAACCCATGATAGACAAAATGGCCCGCCAAATCGGGATAGTGGGCCGCCAGCGCATCCATATCTGTAGAGAGCGTGCGCTCGATGCGTCCCCACGCGCCGCAGCTATCCACCAGCCGGTTAAAGAGCGCTAGCCACGCGTCCCCGCCCGGTTCGCGATCCTGTTCCCCATCCTGTTCCTCTGCGATTTGTGTCGCGTCCATTTCCAGCCAATAGCCGCGGTCACCGGGCGTCAGCAAATAGCCGATGACAGGTCGCACCGGCGTGCGCCCCAATAGCTTGGTAACCGGCATGGGTGTAATGCGCAAGCCTTCAATGCTTCCCAGCATGGCAAGCAGATCGGCGGGCGTGCCGCCGTGGACCGTATGTTGCCACGTATCCAGCCGCACCCGGTGCGTATGCAGATCCACCACCTGCACAATAATGTGGGGATAGCCCAGCCGCCGAAATGCCGTCACGCGGGTTGCGCCATCCAACACCACATAGCGGCCCCCATACGCGACGACTACCGGCGGATTGATAAGCCGATCTTCGGCGGCAATGCGCGCCATCAGCCCCTGCACCCGCTCGCCGTTATAGCGTTCGTGGGTCACCACCTGATCCACGGGAATCACATAGAGACCCAGGCCCTGGGCCAACTGCGTGGGGTCGGCACTATCGAGGGGCGAGGTGAGGCCGGGCTGGGCAACAGACTGAGAATCGGGCTGGGGATTGGGGTGAGCGACAGAATTGGTTTCGATGACAGACTCGCGACTAGCGTCCATAGAGACGACATTCCACTGTAGGATCCCATGCGCAGGATCCATGCGAATAATCCGGTTTGAATCACAGGGTGCAGATGCAGAATCGCGCGGCACGATACCACTGCCGCGGTTGCTGTAGGCTATCATAGGCCCTGGGGGGTGTCAAAGGGTTTACGCCGGGTTTGCAGCTGGTTTTTGGATTGGGCCGGGCTTGGAAAACATCCCCACGACACGCTATCATAGCAGCAACTGATCCTACATGTGGGCGACCGGACACCGGGGTCCCATGCCGCTCCCGGTTCAACCATTAGAAAGCAACCATGATGCCCGCCACGCCTACATCCGCCACGCTTACATCCGCCACGCCTACATCCGCCACGCTTACATCCGCCACGCCTACACCTGCCCCATCAAACACAGCCATGCCGCGCGCCGAATATCCGCGCCCCCAGTTTGTCCGCCCCGATTGGCTGTGTCTCAATGGCGCGTGGCAATTTGAAATTGACGCGGGCGACAGCGGACTGGAACGCGGCCTGCGCGAGCGTCCGCTGACCGGCACCATTCAAGTGCCCTTCTGCCCCGAATCGCCGCTTTCAGGCATCGACAACCAGGATTTTCTCAATGCCGTCTGGTATCGGCGCACCGTAGACGTGCCCGCAGCCTGGGCCGGCAGGCGCATCCTGCTCCACTTTCAGGCCGTAGACTACGACGCCACCGTCTGGGTCAACGGCGAGGAAGTGGGCCGCCATCGGGGTGGATTTTCGCCCTTCACCTGCGATCTGGGCGACATAGCGAATACACAGGCGGGAGAGACTCTGACTATTGTGGTGCGGGCGCGCGACGACCATCGCCCACCCCAGCCGCGCGGCAAACAGGCCCAGACCTTCGGCCCGCGCGGGGCGATTTATCTGCGCACTACGGGCATCTGGCAAAGCGTCTGGCTGGAACCCGTGTCCCACACCGCGTTGGAACGCCCGCGCATCACCCCCGATCTGGCGGCGGGTGCGTTTCACATTGTGCAGCCGCTGGTGGGCGCGCAGCCGGGGCAGCGTCTGCGCGTACGGCTTTTTGCCGCGCAAAGCAGCCTCCATGCAGCACCGGACGCAGAAGCGCGCACAGAAATTGCCCAGGCCGAAACGCCCGTCGCCGACTTTGCGCCCCAACTCACCCTTGCCATCCCCGCCGACCAGGTGCAGCATTGGTCGCCGGGCGCGCCGTTTCTCTATGATCTGGAGTTCACCTTGCTGGATGCAGCAGGCCAGACGCTGGATCAGGCCACCAGCTATGCCGGGCTGCGCAGCATTACATTCGATGGCAAAAAGATTCTAATCAACGGCACGCCCATCTTTCAGCGGTTGGTGCTGGATCAGGGCTACTATGCCGACGGCATTATGACCGCGCCCAGCGATGCCGCATTGATAGAAGATATTGAACTGAGTCTGGCGGCGGGCTTCAACGGCGCGCGCCTGCACCAAAAGGTCTTCGAAGAACGCTTTCTCTATCATGCCGACCGCCTGGGCTATCTGGTGTGGGGCGAATTTGGCGATTGGGGCTGCCGGGGGCAGGGTCCGCGCCACGACCACCAGCAGCCGGGCGCAACCTATATTACCCAGTGGCTGGAAGTGCTGGCCCGCGATTACAACCACCCGTCGATTGTGGGCTGGTGTCCACTCAACGAAACGTGGCAACCCCTCTCCGACCGCATCACCAATCTGGATGATGTGACCCGCGGCATGTTTCTGGCGACCAAAGCTATGGACAGCACCCGCCCCGTGCTGGATGTTTCGGGCTATAGCCATCGCGTGACCGAAAGCGATGTCTACGACAGCCACGATTATGCCCAGGACCCGGCAACCTTCCGCGCCAACCACGCCCAAACCGGCGCGGGCGTGCCCCACTACAACGGCCCGCGCGTGGGGCCGAACAATGAATATGCCGATGAACAGTGGTCTGTGCCCTATCGCGGGCAACCCTATTTTGTCAGCGAATTTGGCGGTATCTGGTGGAACCCCGCGGCCAAACCCGGCGACGATTCCTGGGGCTATGGCGCACGCCCCACCAGCATCGAAGAGTTCTACACCCGCTTCGAGCAACTCTGCGCCATCCTGCTCGAAGACCCTGCCATGTTCGGCTATTGCTACACCCAGCTCACCGATGTCTATCAGGAACAGAACGGCATCTATGGCTTCGACCGCAGCCGCAAGTTTGATATGGCGCGCATCCGCGCCGCGCAGATGCGCGCCGCGGCAATCGAAACTGATACAGCTGAATCCGACACAGCAGAATCCGGCACAGCAGACGCTGACTCAGAAACCGGGACGCGCTAGGCAGTGGCACACTATACACGCTTTGGCCGTTTTATTCTGCCCCTGGCAATCACGGCGATTGTGTTCGAGTTGGGCAGCCAGGTGCTCAACGGCGGCATGGCGCGCGTGCCCCAGGCAACCGAAACCCTGGCCGCGTTTGGGCTGGCCTGGGGGCTGGTGCTCTTTCTCACCGGCCCCCTCGCGCAATCCAAAGAGATGGGGCTGGTATTGGTCGATGGGCCGGCCGCGTTTGGCAAAGTGCGCGGCTTTGTGGCGGGCTTTGGCGCGCTGCTCAGCGGCGGGCTGGCAGTGCTGGCGCTCACGCCTCTGAGCTTTGTCGTGGTCGAGGGGCTGCACGGCATTGATGCCACATTGGGCGATGCCGTGCGCACTGCGATTTTCTGGTTCATGCCCTATCCCATTATCAAAGGTTTGGCGCTCTTTCACACGGGGCTGTTGTTGCGCGTGCGCCGCACCGCGTTTGTGAGCTATGCCACGCTCAGCAACCTCACGGTGAGCATCATCACCGTTTTTATTATGCTACCCCTGCCCGTGGTGCAACGTGTGCCCATTCTGCTGCCGATTCTGGTGATCTACACCGGCATTCTGGTCGAGCTTTCGCTCATGCTCTGGGGCTGTCGCCGCTATGCCGGGCGACTCACCGGACGCATACCGGGTCCGGTTTTGCCCAAAGCGCCCCGGCTCAGCGCCAGCCCTGCGCCCCTGCCCAGCACCGGCCTGCCCAATACCCGCCTGAGCCTGGGCGATATTGTGCGCTTCTTCTGGCCGCTCGCGCTCATCATGCTGGTGCAGGAATTCAGCCGCCCGCTTATCAACGTCTTTGTCTCGCGCAGCGAAGACGCGACCGCCGCGCTGGCGGTTTTGGCAGTCGCCTATACGCTGGGGCGCATCCCCTATGGCTGGCTCAACGAACTGCGCAATCTGCCTTCGGCCTTTCGCGAAGATGCCGGCGCACAAGCCCGGATCCCACGGTTCACGCTCATCTGCGGCGGCGTTTCGCTGCTCATGATGGTCGGCCTGTTCTGGACGCCGCTGCGCGCCTATATTCTGGGCGATCTGATTGGTCTGCCGCCGCGCCTGGTCGAGCTGGCGCGCACGCCCATGATGATCTTCGCCGCCTTTTCGTTCATCGTCACCGCCCGCGCCTATCTCCACGGGCAGGCCCTCTACCATCGCCGCACCACCGCACTCGCGCCCAGCGGCCCCGCGCGCATTCTTGCGATCCTGCTGGCCTTGCTGAGCCTGCCGCTGCTGGGCATCGAAGGCGCGACCCTGGGCATCAGCGCCCTGCTGGCGGGCTTTGCCGTCGAAACGCTCACCGTCTGGTGGGGACTCTATGGCCGCCGCCCCCTGGCATTCACCAAAGCCCAGCCCACTCCCCACACCTGACATCACCCACACGCATCCCCTTCACAGTGTGCCCTCGGCACAAAAAACGCGTTTCGACATTGTCGCGGCTTTTGGTACAATGTCTGTTAATTTTAAGGTTGATTACCTTCTATCTTAACCACACTGTCGCGCACGCATTTCAAATACAGCATCAGTCAATTACGCCTTTCATTCAAATACACAATCAAGGAGTTTCTGCCATGCTCAGATCTTCCCACCTACGGCCCACGCGCGCGCTGTTCTTTGGGCTAATTCTGGTTTTGGCCCTAGGTGCATGTGCCCCGGCGGCCGCGCCCGATACTGCCGCGCCCGCAGGCGACGATTCCCCAGCCGCCACAGAGTCATCGCTGGCGACCATCACCTTTGTCCAGGAACCCGACAGCCTGAACCCCATCTATACCACCATGTGGTTCAGCGCAATTCTCAACGACCTCTGGTTGCTGGGCCTGTGGAATTTCGATGACAACCTGGAACCGGTGCCCCAGCTGGCGCGCGAAATTCCCACCAGCGAAAATGGCGGCATCAGCGAAGACGGGCGCGTCATCACTGTGCACCTGCGCGAGGATGCGGTCTGGTCCGATGGCGAGCCGCTGACAGCCGACGATTTTGTCTTTACCTATGAGATGATTCTGGATGAGCGCAATTCGGTCATGACCCGCGCCCCCTACGAAGGTCAGATCGAAAGCCTGACCGCCGAAGACGATCACACGCTCGTCATCACCTTCAGCGAACCGTTTGCGCCGTGGCTTTCGGCCGTCTTTGATTTTGTGCTGCCCCGCCATGTGCTGGAACCCGTTTTGGAAGAAGCCGGCACGCTCGACGGTGCCGAATGGAACCGCGCCCCGTCCGTCGGCATCGGCCCCTATGTCTTCAGCGAATGGGAATCGGGCAGCCACCTGCTCTTTACCCGCAACGAAAATCACTGGGACACAGCAGGCATCGAGCGCATCTTTGTACGCATCACGCCCGACGATGCCGCTCAGGTTGCGGCCATCAAAGCCGGTGATTCCGATATCGGCGTCTTTATCGCCTTCTCCGATGTGCCCGAACTGGAAGCCCTGGGCACGCTGGATGTGGTATCTACGCCGTCGGGTTTCATGGAAGGCATCTTCTTCAATGTCGGCGAAGATGGACACCCCGCGTTGCAGGATGCGAACGTGCGCCGCGCGCTCGCCTATGGCTTCAACCGCGACCAGATCAACCAGGATCTGCTGCTGGGGCTGACCAATACGCCCGCGTCGCCGTGGGACCTCAGCCCCTATGCCAACGACGATGTCCCGCCTCTGCCCTATGACCCCGAAATGGCCGCGCAGTTGCTGGATGAAGCAGGCTGGGTGCTGGGCGACGATGGTATGCGCGCCCGCGATGGCGAGCCGCTGAACCTGCGTTTTGTGACCAATA
>JBBDIO010000015.1:7598-8938 GCA_040880365.1 Litorilinea sp. | reverse complement strand
TACACATCGTCCTGCTGCTGGCCGGAATCATGGTGCTCCTGCCGTTTGCCATCATGTTCATGGCTTCGGTTATGCCCAAGAGCGCAATTTTGCGCCAGGAATTTTCGCTGGCGCAAGTCACCTTCGAAAATTATGTGGAGACCTTTCGTGTCATCCCGTTTGGACGTTTTTATCTCAACAGCCTGATTGTGGCGACCGCGACCACTGTGATCCAAATCCTCACAGCGTCGCTGGCAGCCTTTGCGTTTGCCCGTTTGCGCTTTCGCGGGCGCGAGGCGCTCTTTCTGCTCTATCTCGCCACACTCATGATCCCGTTTCAGGTGACGATGATCCCCAATTTCATCCTGATTCGCTATCTGCAATGGTATGACAGCTATCAGGCGCTCATCCTGCCTTCGGCGTTCAGCGTGTTCAGCACATTTCTCATGCGCCAGTATTTTATGAGCATCCCTATGGAACTGGACGAGGCCGCGCGCATGGATGGCGCGTCGAGCTGGCGCATCTGGTGGCAAGTGATCATGCCGCTGGCCGGGCCAGTGCTCGCCACGCTGGCAATCTTCAACTTTCAAGCCGCGTGGAACGATTTTCTCTGGCCGCTGGTTATCACCAATAGCCAACACATGCGCACCATTCCCGTTGGCCTGAGCGCATTTCAAGGACAATACAATACAGAATGGCATCTGCTGATGGCCGGTTCGGTGATTGCCCTTCTACCCGTCTTGCTCATCTATATTGTTGGGCAAAAATGGTTTGTGCAAGGCATCACCCTCTCTGGTCTGGGAGGTCGCTAGACAACATGTATTCACACACAGGAGCAGGAAAATGTTAAAAGCCACATGGAGTTTTCTGATTGCCGTCGCGCTATCCGTCGTTTTGGTCGCCACCGTCCATACCCCCGTCGGCGCGCAACAGGCAACCCCCACCGCAATTGACGACACCGCGATTGACGACGCCATTATTGACGACGAAGACGCCGAGGCCGAACTGCCTTCCATCGAACCCATGACGGCGTCGATTGTGCAGGCCGTGCCCGTCACCCTGACCATCAACCTGCCGGGGCCTACCGGCACCCTGACGGTAGAAGTGCCCATTGTCGTCAATCTGGATATTCAGATTGGTTTTTCCAACACCATCACCACCTCGGTGATTGCCACGACGACCGGCGTCACCTCGACTACGCCAATCACCACCGAAGCTGATACCGAAACTGAGACAGCCGCCGCGACTGCGACACCCATCGCCACACCGACACCCATTGCCACATCGACACCGGCAGCCACTGCGACACCCATTCCCACCCCAACGCCCGAAGCGGACAGCGATGAACTGCCCACCGCCAC
>JBBDIO010000015.1:0-7498 GCA_040880365.1 Litorilinea sp. | reverse complement strand
AGAAGAGGACGATGCAGAAGACATTCCAGTCGTCGTCGAACCGCCCATCTGCCCCGACCCGCGTGCGGCAATCTTTGCGCCGGGCGTAGGCGAAGTCATCCAGGGCGAATATCAGATTGTCGGCACCGCCACCCATATCAACTTTGACTATTATAAGGTGGAATACGCACTGGGGGCCGGCGTTACCGATGAAGATGAATTTGCCTTCCTCGCCGAAGGCACAGAACAGATTGTAGAGGGCGCGCTGATCCTCTTCGATTCCACGGATCTGGACAATGGCGAATATACCTTCAAACTCACCGTGGTGGATCAAACGGGTAACTTCCCGCCGCCCTGCTCGGTGACGGTGAGCATCGAAAACTAAACCGCCAGCCGCAACGCTCACCCCGCGCGCACGGTTGGCCGCGCCAAATCACAGACACAGAGGATGGCAAACAAGACTCAACCCGATTTGCCATCCTCTGCCCAATTTGCATTCGCACAAAAGTTCTGGTTTGATATCCCCATGACAACGCCAATGGAATCTCAGGTCGCCCGCGACAATCCGCACCCGATTGGAAAGATCGTCAAATCCAACACGCATATCGACTATGTGTGCCAGGTCTACAATCCCGGTGAGGTCGCCGAATGGCCCCAGCCTGTGGATTACAGCTTTGGGACCTTCGTCGCGCTCACGTTGGGCGATGAAGCGTCGCTCACAGGCAACGGGTGGCACGAAGGGCGGCTGATCGGCATTATCTATAACACGCTGCTGCTCAACCCCGATTTCGGCTCCCTGGGTCCGCGTCTCAGCCCGCGGCAGGAACTGGAAATTTTCACGCCCGACTATCTCGCCGAAACCGCGACCCTGGTCGGCATCATCACGGTGGGCTGGGAAGATAGTCAGGGGGTCTGCCATCAGGGAGTCCCCCCACTGGCGGCCACCGTGAATGATCGTGTCTATCCCCTGGATCAGGCGGATCTGACCCGTTTTCACGACGACGGCAATGGACGGGTCACGCTCCGCTATGTGCCGGTCTTGCTGGGGCAGAATAATCCACTGGTCCCCCCCTTGCTAATGAATGTGGCCGAACGCCTGGCAGGACTATTTCCTGCCCAGCGCGACCGTTTGGCCGTCATGCGCAACAATCTGGCCTGGAAGAGTATTGTCCAGCCCAACGGCTAATTCGTGGTATTGCCCAATCTGCGCCACGTTTTTAGCGCGCTGGTTATATGCCAGACAGATGCATGGGCCGCTTACTTTTACGCAGTTTCGTTGTTCAATTCAGAAATTACACCAAAACCCAAATGCCCAATTCCATGCCCCTTTTCCTAGATCCCGAAGAAACCCACTGTGTGGGGACTGTCAAAGGACCCGGCGAAACACCCCACGAATTCACCTTTATTGCACCGGATCCCGACCGGCGGGTGAAACACGGCGAATTCGTCTATTACATTGCCGACGTAGACGGCGAAACGCGCCAAATTCTGGGCCGTGTCACTGGGCGGCGCGCCGTGCGGCTCTTCCCCGATACGTTTATGGCCGATCCCAATGTGCCCCCCATGGAGATTGCCGGGCTGTTTGGCTATGACCAGGATAGCAGCGAGCTTTTCGAAGTGACCGTAGCGGTGCTGGGCTATCACAGCACAGCAATGGGCGATTTTATCAACCCGCGCGTGCCCCCGGCAGGCGGCTCGCCCATCTACATTGCCGAAGATTCGTTGCTGGCGCGCGTGTTGAGCAAGCGCGAACGCGGGCAACTCGGCAGCGCGTTTCTGGGCAGTCTCCTGAGCCGGACCGAAGGCGCGGTGCCTGTGGCGCTGGATGTGCAGAGCTTCACCAGCACCCACCTGGCGATCATCGCCAGCACCGGCAGCGGCAAAAGCTATCTGGCGGGTGTATTGCTGGAAGAATTGATGATGCCCTACAATCGTGCCGCCGTGTTGATCATCGACCCGCACGGGGAATATCACACCCTGCAGGAAATGCAGAATCATGAGGCGTTTTCCGAAGGCAGCTATAAACCCAAAGTGCGGATTATTAACCCCACGGAAATTCGAGTGCGCATCGACAGCCTGACCCTGGCCGACCTACGCTATTTGCTGCCCAACCTGTCGGAAAAGATGCACTACCAGTTGACGCGGGCCTTTAACCACGCCCATCGCACCAACAAGAACGGCAGCTATACGCTGGAGCAACTGCTGGCCGCGGTGCGCGCCGTCGCCGAAGGGCAACGCGAGGGGGAAAACGAATTTGGGGAAATGGAAGAGGACCCCACGACGGGTGCCCTGATTTGGCGCATCAACAGCGCCCTGCGTGGCAGCACGATTTTCAACGATTTTGAAACGCAGGAATTGAAGGAGCTATTCCAGCCCGGCCAATGCACGGTGGTACAGCTCAACGAAGTGGATCAGCGGGAGCAACAGGTCATTGCTGCAACCCTGTTGCGACGTATCTATCAGGCCCGGCTGGATACGGAAAAAGGCCGCGCCGTGACAGGCGAGCGCAATCACATCCCGTTCCCCGTTTTCTGTCTGATGGAAGAGGCGCACAACTATGCACCGGCTAATGCCGAAGCGGTGAGCAGTGACGTACTCAAGCAGATTCTCAGCGAGGGGCGCAAGTTTGGTGTCAGCATTGGGCTTATCACGCAGCGGCCCGGCAAGCTGGATAGCGACGTGCTCAGCCAGTGTATGACCCAGTGCATCATGCGCATCACCAATCCAATTGACCAGAATCGGATTGCCGAATCGGTGGAAAGCGTGGGGCGCGATCTGCTGCGCGAGTTGCCCAGCCTGAGCAAAGGCCAGGTCATTGTCAGTGGATCGGCGGTCAATACCCCCGTCATGTTGCGTGTGCGCACTCGTCTCACCAAACATGGCGGCATTGATATCAACGCCCCGGAACAGTGGGCGGCCTGGTTCAGCGAAGATCGAGAGCGCGCCACCGCCCGCGACAACGCGCTAATCCCAACCAAACGCAAATACGATCCTGAAAAAGAAGATGATGAGCTATGGGCTTAAATTTTCAAGCCTAGGGCAACGGTTTAGAGTCGGCAGTGTCGTTCTGGTTTGCGCCCAGAATCGTGGCCTTGACGTTTTCCCAGGGTAAACCCGTTACATCAGCAATGGTAGCCGCGTCGAAATCACGCCCGTGCCTGGCAAGAATAATTTCACGGCGCACTTGTTCGAATCCCTCTTCACGTCCCTGACGGCAGTGCTGCTGTTTCCATTGTTCCAATTTGGAAAGTAACATTCCACGCACCTCCTCGGTCGAACGATAGACCGCATGCACGCTAATCTGTCTCCGACATCTCCAACGACTCAATCAGACGCACAATATCGGTACGCGTGACCACGCCCACTACTTGCTCGCCTTCCATCACGGGCAACAGTGTAATCTCGGGATCCAGCATCAGCTCCAGCGCGGTTTCAATCGAGGTGTCCGGCTCGATGGTTTTGTTGCGTGCGCTCATCAATTCGCCGGCGTTCAGGGCCATCGCGCGCTTCAACTGGGCCTGATATTCCCGGTGGTCTTCCAGATTGACGGGAATATAGGCAGAAAGCACGGCAATGTATTGGGGTTTCTTTAGCGGCGCATTGCGACGAATCAGCGCCAGCTCGGTAATTGTGCCCAACAGCTTACCGTGTTCATCCGTCACCGGCAGACCGCTGATCTGATGTTCGCGCATCATGCGCGCCACCGTACGAATATCGGAATCGGGCCGCACCGTAATCGGCGGGCTGCTCATAATCTCACGGACTTCCATCAAGGTTCTCCTCATACAAATTTCTGGTTAACTATCCGGGTCAAACATTGTGGGCGGCGCTGCTCCCCCCACAATGCTAAAATCTAGATCGCAAACTGGCCGTTTTCGTAAAAAAGCTCGCCATCGACCAGGATGCGGCTGTCGGTGCGCATATCACAGATAAAATCCCAGTGCACGCTCGATTGATTCTTGCTGCCGGTTTCGGGATAGCCCGCGCCGACCGCCATGTGTACCGTGCCGCCAATCTTCTCATCATAGAGAATACTCTTGGTAAAACGCTGAATCTTGTAATTGGTGCCCACAGCAAACTCACCCAGATAGCGGGCGCCCTCGTCAATATCCAGCTGGCTCAGGAGATAGGCCTCGTTTTTCTGCGCCGAGGCGCGCACCACGCGCCCATCCTTGAACTCAAATTCTACACCATCCACCTCGCGCCCATCGCGAATCGCAGGATAACTGAACTTTACCCACCCGTTGACTGAATCTTCCACGGGTCCGGTAAAAATTTCGCCGCTGGGCATATTGCGCTTGCCGTCACTGTTGATAAACGTGCGCCCCGCAATCAAGAGGGTCAAGTCAATGTGCGGGCCTTGCACCTGAACCTGCTCCTTGCCGGCCAGCCAATCTACCAGCCGCTGCTGCACATCGTGGACTTCGCGCCACCCGGCCACCGGATCCGGCTGATCGGCAAACGTCGCGGCATAGACAAAATCTTCATATTCGCGCAGGCTCATATCGGCCTCTTGAGCAAGCGCGGCACAGGGGAAAATCGTGCCCACCCAACGATGTGTGCCCGCCGCCGAACGTTCCATATAGGTGCGCATAAACTTGCGCCGCGCCGCCTGATAGCGTTGCTGATGTTGCGGATCAATGCCTGTGAGCGTGCGCGTATTTTCGGCAGCCGAAATGCCGATGCGCACATCCAGCTTTTCCGCCATGATCTCATCCAGGGGCGAAATCCAGCCCAGTTGTTCAGGCGTCGCCGCGCGCAGAATGGTCTCGGTCAGTGTATCGCTTTCCAGCTGCACCGTCGGATTGCCACCGGCGCGCACCACGCCATCGACCACGGCGTTGACCAACGGCAGCGCAGCCACATGCCCACGCACCAATACCCAGTCACCGGCGCGCACTTCGGTACAGTAGTTCACAAGAATATCGGCTAATTTATCGACTCTGGGATCAGACATATTTTTGAAAATCCTTCCCGGCTAAAAACGTTTGCAAACTTGTTGGCAGTGTGCCAGGGTGCGCCGGGCGCACCCGACTATGGCCTATCTTGTGGCCTATTCTTCCCGCACCTGCAAGATAATCTTGCCGATGTTCCGATTGGCGGCCATATGCGCCTGGGCTTCGTTGGCCTGGGCAATGGGAAAAATCCGGTCAATGACGGGCTGGATTGTGCCCTTTTCTATCCCGCTGCCAAACCGGCGCAGAAAGTCGTCTTTGATGGCAATTTTTTCGACCACAGGGCGCGGACGCAACACCGAACCAATCAGGCGCAGGCGTCGCCCCATGAGCGCGCTAATGTTCAGCGCCGTCTCCGCGCCGCTGAGCGTGGCGATAAAGACGAGTCGCCCGCGCACCCGCAACAGCTCCAGATTGCGCGCGAAATAATCTGCGCCCACCATATCCATGATCACATCCACCCCCGCGCCATCGGTCGCGTCGCGCACAGCCTCGACAAAATCGGTTGTGCCATAGTTGATTGCCAGCTCGGCCCCCAAATCGCGACAGGCCTGCACCTTCTCTTCGCTGCCCGCGGTCACATAGATAGGATTGCCCGCAGCCTTGGCCAGTTGAATCGCCGCCGTCCCCACGCCGCTGGCCCCTCCATGCACCAAAATGCGTTCGCCCGGCTGAAGTGCGGCTTCCATAAACATATTCACGTGTGCGGTCAGAAAGACTTCGGGCAAACCGGCGGCCTGGGCAAACGTCCACCCCGTGGGGATGGGCATGAGCATGGCGGCCGGGACCGTCACTTGTTCGGCATAGCCGCCACCCGGCAAAAGCGCACAGACGGCATCGCCCACCTGCCAGCCTGTGACCTCGGTACCCAGCGCGGCCACGCGCCCTGCCATTTCCAGCCCCATAATATCCGCGACACCCGGTGGCGGCGGATAGTTCCCCTTGCGCTGCATAAGATCGGCCCGGTTGAGCGCAGTCGCGACCACATCGACCAGCACTTCATCGGGCGCGGGAATCGGGGCATCCACCGGCTGCCAATGCAACGTTCGTTCGGGGGTTGCTTCATCTACCTGAATGGCGTACATACACCTCTCCTGTCGCTGCCTCGCCGGTTACAGCATCCTGCGTAACCAGGAGTCTGATCGCGTGAATCTGAAATAAGTATACCCCCCAGACCATAGGCCGGGGTAATTGGTCGATTCGCACCGATGGGATTATGATCCCGATTGTACGAATGGGGCCTGTCAACCGGGCAGCGCGCGCCGGCATTTTGTCTAGCGGGCCACATGCCCCTGATTGGTTTTCAGACGGATTAAATTCGCCTACCAAACTGTTTACTAGAAAGCACAATATTCATGGCCGATCCCACAATTCTGCAACAGCAAATCGCCTACTATCAGGCCCGCGCCACCGAGTATGATGAATGGTTCTATCGCCAGGGCCGCTATGATCGCGGCGCAGAAATCAACAACAAATGGCACACCGAAGCCGCCACCGCGCGCGACGCCCTGCATACAGCCGTCCACGCCCTGGGACCCGTTGCCCACGCCCTGGAGCTGGCGCCCGGCACCGGCATCTGGACCCAGGAGTTGGTGAAGCTGGCCGACCATGTAACCGCGGTGGATGCTTCGGCAGAGATGCTGGAAATCAACCGCCACAAGGTAGGCGCAGCGCCCATTACTTATGAACAGGCAGACCTGTTTCTGTGGGAGCCTACAGCCCAATATGATGTGGTCTTTTTCTCCTTCTGGCTTTCGCATGTGCCACCGGAGCAACTGGACCCGTTTCTGGCAAAAGTTCGGCGCGCCTTGCGACCCGGCGGCAAAGCATTTATGATCGATTCACGGCGCGATGAAACCTCGCTGCCCAGCGATCATGCCCTGCCCGACGAGGGATTCATCCACACCCGCAAATTGAACGATGGCCGCGCCTATCAGATTGTGAAGATATTCTATACGCCCGACACCCTGCGCGCTGCGTTTGCCCGCAATGGTCTGGATGCAGTTGTGCAGGAGACCGATACATTCTTTATCTACGCCCAGGCTACCGCAGCCTGATATCCACACAGCCTGACAACCGCAGCCTGCTATACGGATAGTTACCAACAAAAGGGATTTACCGATGCCCGAAGAAACTATTTTCAGCAAAATCATCCGCCAAGAGATCCCCGCCGACATTCTCTATCAGGATGAACTGGTGACAGCGTTTCGCGATATCAAAGCGCAAGCGCCTACCCACATCCTCATTGTGCCCAATGTAGTCATCCCCACGGCTGATGATGTGGAGGAAGCCCACGAGCCCGCGCTGGGGCGCATGTTCACAGTCGCGGCCAAACTGGCGCGCCAAGAGGGCATCGCGGCCGATGGCTATCGGCTGCTGGTCAACTGTCGCGAACACGGCGGGCAGGAAGTCTATCATCTGCACATGCACCTGTTGGGTGGGCGGCGGCTAGGCCCCATGCTGGCACGCCAATAGAGCGAACAACATTTCGCGGGGAAATTTGTAGAGCGAACAACATTTCGCGGGGAAATTTGTAGAGCGAACAACATTTCGCGGGGAAATTT
>JBBDIO010000014.1:0-8973 GCA_040880365.1 Litorilinea sp. | reverse complement strand
TCCAGGTCCAGCGCAGCCAAATCCTCATCGACTTCGATATCTTCCAGATCGTCCTCATCGCTGACCTGGAGTTTCGCCAGCGTGCTCGGCCCAAGATACTGTTCCATCTCGGCCAAATCCTGCTGGCGCACCTGACCAGTATCCGCCATGTCGATCTCACGGATGCGCAGACCTTCTTCCACGGCATCGGCTATGACACTGACAATCAGTTTGACGGCGCGGATGGCGTCATCGTTACTGGGAATCACATAATCGACCTGATCCGGGTCGGCATTCGTGTCCACCATACCAATGATGGGGATTTTCAGCTTATTGGCTTCCTTGACCGCCAGATCTTCCTGATGAGTATCCACCACGAAGATGAGTTCGGGCAATTTGCGCAAAATTTTCAGGCCGCCCAGCCGCCGATTGAGCTTTTCAATCTCGCGCTGGATTGCCAATTGTTCCTTTTTAGAAAGCGTGCGAAATTCACCGCCATCCCAACGACGTTCCAGACGCAGCAAGTGATCGATCCGCTGCTTGATGGTGATCCAGTTGGTGAGCGTGCCACCCAGCCAGCGCTGGTTGATGTAGGGCATACTACAGCGGTCGGCTTCCTGCTGAATCGAAGCCTGGGCCTGCCGCTTGGTGCCTACAAACAGAATCGAGCCACCCTTGGCAACGGTATCCCGCACCATCTCATAATAATCGTTGAGGCGCAGCACAGTCTGCTGCAAGTCGATAATGTGGATTCTGCTGCGTTCCGTAAAAATATACGGACGCATTTTGGGGTTCCAGCGTCGCGTGCGATGCCCAAAGTGGACACCGGCTTCCAGCAACGCTTTCATGCTGACAACCGACATAGTTATTCTCCTTTATGGGTTGTTCATCCGCCCTGTTCAACCCCGTCTACTGACCGTGATGATTCTGCGTGGGCTGTAGTCGTCTGCATCAGACGGCACAACCCCGGCGCACAATCCATCGGCGGCACCCAGTGACGAGTCCCAAGGCGTGTTTGTTCACCGAATCGATTTACTACAATGAATACAAGACCGATTTGATACAGGATCGATTTTGTACCAAGTGATAATCATATCACACTTGGGCGATGGGGATCAAAAAATGGGGAGAGAAAGGCAAGTTGGAAATTGCGCGCAGAGTCACCCGCAGAGTCGGGCGTGCGGCCAGCATAGCAGCCTGCCCCATCCAGCCGCGATTTAGCCGCTGTTTTTGGGCGTTTCCGGCTTATAGTCTACAAACCGATAGCCCAGCCCGCGCTCGGTGAAAATGTAGCGGGGATCTGCCGGGTCCGGTTCAATCTTTTTGCGCAGATAGGTGATATAGAGCCGCAACAGGTGATTATCGTTGATGTACTCGTGTCCCCACACTTTGGTGAGCAGCGTTTCGTGGGGCACCACCCAACCCGCATTCTGGATGAGGTGGTAGAGCAGCCGATACTCGGTGGGGCGCAGACCCAGCCGTTCGCCATTCACGATTACATCCCGACGCTGAAGATCGACCTGGAGATAATCGTCGATGTGGATGATCTGGGCTTCGGGGCGTCCCTGGCTTTCAAAACGGCGCAACACCGCGCGGATGCGGCTGGCAAGCTCGCGCGGGCTAAAGGGCTTGGTCACATAGTCGTCCGCGCCCAGATCCAGCCCCTTGATGCGGTCTTCTTCATCGGCGCGTACGGTGAGCATGATCACTGCGCTGTCGCTGATCTCGCGCAGCCGTTTCAAGGTCTCGAAACCATCCATGCCCGGCATTTCCACATCCAGCAATACCAGCTCCGGGTTGTGCTCGCGCACCTTGTCCAATGCCTGCATCCCATTGTTGGCTTCCAGCGTGAGATAGCCTTCCAGGTCGAGGTTCATTTTCACAAACCGCACCATGCGCGGCTCGTCATCGACAACGAGAACTTTTTTCTTGGGTTGATCGGACATGGCGTGTGCTTGCTCTAGTTTGGTTGCGGTTGCTTACGCGCGGCGCGCATGGATGGGCTGGTTGATTCATGCGCAATCGCCTGCCCACAGAATATACCCACAGAATATACCCACAGAATACATCAGCATACTATACACCTATGTAACTTTCCATTACATATTGAGTATAAGTCTCCCATGATATAGTAGTACAGGACAAAAGAGTATAAGGTTCAGCTTCAACAATACGTTTGTAACCGCATAATCCGTAGTGGTATTGAATTGAGACAGAAAGTATGTATTTGATTTCTATCCATGAGGCAATTCAGTTATGGTTGAAAAATCTAGTGTAATTGTCCCCGTAGAATGGAGTGAATTCATATACTCAATTGTAAACGTATTGGACAGTGATATCCCTGTCCACCTCAAAATCCTGCGCCCTATTCACAATCAGCAAATACCATCAAATGGGATTTTAGGGGAGACTCAATCTCAAACGGGAGCATTGAAGCCGGTAGAAATTCCAGTACCTCATTATTATGCACAGTCAATACGGTTTTTGGTTTCACAGTTAAAAACGCTGAAATCAGGTCAGAAAATTGTAGTAATTCCATATAAAAAAACAAATTTATGCGTATTCTGTGGCCAAAACAAACTATCCAAGGAACATATAATACCAAGATGGTTGCTCTCGCATTTTCAAGGTCATGAGTTTACACCTACGACGATGATTGCTACCGACTTAGAGGAATTTAACATGTTAGAAGCTATCAAAACACCCATATCTGAAGCTCATAAAACTAAAGCAATTACAAGTGGTGTAGTGTGTGAAGATTGTAACTCGGGTTGGATGGCACAGTTGGAAAACGAAGTAAAGAACATTTTTACAGCAGAGAACGGAACACTTAGTCAAACTCTAAATGTTGATGGTGACGTTGCCGAAAAAATTACGCGATGGCT
This sequence comes from Litorilinea sp., assembly GCA_040880365.1. Classification (GTDB taxonomy): domain Bacteria; phylum Chloroflexota; class Anaerolineae; order Caldilineales; family Caldilineaceae; genus JBBDIO01. Next base: position 6,109 of record JBBDIO010000014.1, on the reverse strand, counting down.
GTTAAAGATGGCATTACTGTTCTCATATGAGTTGGCAGGTAGTAATGCGGAAATTTTTCCGAAAGATTTTTATGCTGGCATCAAGGACGGGGCACTTCCCTTGGGAATTGCAACAGAGATCGGCAAGTTACCTTCGAAGGGATTGAATTTCGAGTTCTCCACCCGTCCAATAGGCTATTTACTGGAAAATCTTTCCGTTCAGGATGCAAAACAAATCAGTGAAGGTTACTTTTGCTTTTGTCTTCAAATAGGTGAGGTAGTGTTTCGATTAAGTCACTTGCCATATGATCATGTGCTTCAGCGTGTCGGGGATCGGAAAATTGGTGAAATGAATCTATGCTATACCAATATGGCAAATATAGCGTATATTGAGAGCGATGCCGCAGAGCAGACATTGGATGCTCTCGATAAGTCTAGAGTTGATTCCTTTTATCTTATAGCAAAGTCCCTGTTCTTGTCAGACAAGTTGGAATACATGGACGCCACTTTAGATGGGTAGCGTCGCCGCAGCTCTGCAACCAGCTTTTGGGCGTTTGCCAGTTCGACGTCTATCTCCGCCTGATGCTCATAGTAGTAGGCTAGCGCCGCATGAACCTGGACCAGCGTCAGGTGTGGATGGGCGTCGATGATCTGATCCGGCGTCCAGCCGAGCCTTTCATATTCCAAGGCAATCTGGCCGACTTTGATACGCGTGCCCGCAATCACTGGCTTTCCCTGCGAAACTTCCGGGCGCCGCTCGATGTATGGCTTTTGTATCCCATTTGCACCCGTGGATTGTGTACCCTGCATGGCTCTGTTTCCTCTTATCACAATTCGTCCGCCGCCTACTCAGCCCAATAGATACCAGGGCAGATAAGATTATTGTAAAGGTTTCACCGTAGATCATCAACTCGCTTTTGTTACTCAGTCCTTCTTGATCACACTAATTTCGCCGGATCGTTCCAGCCGGGCCTCTTGCACTTCCTCTACAGACGTCACGCTGCCTTGCCGGCGCAATGCGCTCATCAGATCTCGCTCACCGATGTGGCTGTGCTGCATGGCATCCCACTGGATTTCTCCATCTTTCACCAACACGTGGGCATTGCCTTTGATGAGAACACCAAAGCTATCGTAGTGAAACCCGATTACGGCAAAAAGCCAGTGCATCAATACCACCACAACCGCCGCGCCTAGCGTAGGGAAGAATGCGCTTTGCCCGGTGATGGCGCGACTGATGATAGAACCAAAAACAATCCCCAGAATTACATCGAACACCGTATTTTTGCTGAGAAAACGTTTTTCGCTGATGCGGATGAGAAACACCGCAGCCACGTAAACGACCACCGTGCGCAAGGCCATTTGCCAGAAATAAAGCTCGTGGCTATCAAAAGTTAACCCCAGCCCCGCTTCAATCAGATTCCATAGCTCCTGCACAAGTTCTCCTTTTTCGATTTTCTACTGATTCCAACTAATTTCCTTTGCCCCTGCTGAGCACAGAGGTAAATCAAATTCCCGGACCGGCCTGGGCATTGTTGCCACCACCGATTCAGCGATTTTTCCTCGTCACCCAGATCGGGGTATGCTCAAGCGTAGAGAATTGACCGCGATTCATCACCAACTCGGATCATACCGATAGCGTGCACAGCGCACCATAGATGCAGATAGGCGATACGGGTCAATTTTGGGATAGAGCCTCGCGTTTGAACCTGCTAATCTGAACCTGCCACCCGAATAATGCTATCAATCTGAAACGCTCAATCTGGAAATGGAGAAAATGCACATGCGCCTGTGGATGGATGTCATGCGCGATCTGGAACATGTGATGGACGACCATGAACGGCTCTTCGATGCCTGGGCTGCGGGCGGTGTCGATGGGCTGGTGATTGGGCCATTGGAATTTAACGCCGCCAAATTGCTGCCGGGCGTACACTATGTGCCCGGCGCCACACCGCCCACGCCCACCTTCGACCCCGATCCCCAGGTCTATCGCAGCTTTGATGTGCCCGTGCCCGACGCGCCGACGGAAGCTCTGCCCGAACGCCGCAAGCTCTTGATGCGCACGCTCTCCGCGGCCAAGGATCGGGGCTGGTCGGTTTATATTTTTCAAGCGGGTGCGGGCGCGGCGCTGCCGCCACCGCCCGCGGGCGCACAAGGGGCCGCACAAAGGGGCAATGCCATCACCGACGAGGGCATCCAGCGCGCCATGGCCGCGCGCATGGTCGATGCGCTGAACCACTATCCTATGGTCGACGGCGCAATTATGGACGGGCCGGAATGGGGCTATGAAATTGCGCCCCACCACTATAATCACCGCTCCGATTTTTTCAACGATCTGCCCGAAAGCCTCGCGCCTGCCTGTGATCGGCTGGGCTACGACTACGCCCAACTGGTATCCGCCAAAGACAGTCTCTATGCCCGCCTCCACAATCTCCAGGACAACCCACCGCCATCCGAAACCGCCACGCCAGACACCGCCACGCCAGACATGTGGGGACCCGCAGCCCTGCACGCGGGCTTCCAGCGTCTGCACCCCGACCCCAACCTGACAGCGTGGCTCCAATTCCGGCTGGATACCCTCACCGGCTTCTTTGCGGGCATCCGCGAACGGGTAGATGCCCACACCAACCGCCCGGTGAAGCTGGGCGTAGGCCCGCGCTCGGCAGGCTTTGCGCCCCTCTGCGGCTATGATATGCCGCGCCTGGGCCAGATTCTGGATGTTCTGTTGCCCAAACACTACTTTTTCCAGCGCGGCTTCGACGGCATGTTGGGCACGATCCTGCGCTATGTGGAAACGCTGGTAGACTGGAATCCCGGCTTGAGCGATGCTGCCGCGCTGGATGTGGTGGCGACCCTCTTCGGTCTGCGCCTGCCGGGGGTCACGCGGCGCGAGGATTTGGAGAGTACGCTGGATCGACCGGAATTTTATACAACGATTGTGGCCCAGGAAACCCGGCGCGCGCTGGCCGCAGTAGACGATCCCCAGCGCATTGTGCCCTGGGTAGATGCCGGACGCGCGCCCCACGACGGCGACCCTATGCCCGCGGGACAACTGCGCGCGCTCATGCAGGCCGCAGGCGACGCCGGCTTGCAGCGCATCCTCTATCACCACCACGGCAATCTCACCCCCGGCGAATGGGCGGTGATGAGCGAACTGTGCGGCACGCCCTGGCGTCCGCTGGAAAGTGCCTACGCGCCGCCCGACCAGCTGGTTTTGTAGGCGGCTGAAGGTTATACGCACGCAAAAAGGTGCCCTGTGCCAACTATGCGGCACAGGGCACCTTTTTCGTTTCTCTGTAGATTAGGGGCAACCGAGATTAGGGGCCAACCGCTTCGCTCTGCGCCCTAATCCCACTGCATGGCGGGCACAGGTTCGTGGTGCAGTGTGCGCTCGTGATGCTGTTCGGGCGTGGGCGCGTGAGGATCCACATGCACAGTGGCTTCGGCCAGATAGGGCACGGCATGGAAGAGCGCATGGCGCACTTCTTCGGCGATGGCGTGGCTTTCCAGCGTAGTCAGATGAGGATCGACCGCAATACACACATCGGCATGGATGCGATGCCCCACCCAACGCATACGCACGCGGCGCAGTTCCTCTACGCCCGGCTGGGCCTGCGCAGCCTTGGTTGCCGCGGCCATGTGTTCGGGTTCGATGGCGTCCATCAGCCGATACCACATGGTGATGGTGGCATCCTTGGTGATAAAGAGAATCGCTACCCCGATGAGGAAGCCGATGATGGGATCTACAATGGGAAAACCCAGCCAGACGCCTCCGGCAGCCAGCACCACCGCCAGCGAGGTAAAACCATCGGTGCGGGCGTGCAGACCGTCGGCGACCAGCGCGGCCGAACCAATCTCGCGTCCCTTGCGAATCTGCAACAGCGCCACCGCTTCGTTGCCCAGAAAGCCAATCAGCCCTGCGGCAACTACCCATCCCAGATGTGACAAGGGCTGGGGATTGATCAGTTTCTGGATCGATTCGTAGAAGATATAGCCCGCGCTAAACGCAATCGAAAGCACAATGAAGACCCCGGCAATATCTTCGGCGCGCCCAAACCCATAGGAATAGCGGCGGCTAGCTACGCGCCGCGCCAGATAGAACGCAATCAACAGCGGCACCGAATTCAAGCCATCGCCCACATTGTGGACAGTATCGGCCAGCAACGCCACGCTGCGGCTATAGTAGACGATCACAATCTGGAGGATGGAGGTCACTGTCAGCGCCGCCAGCGCCAGCCAAACCACGCGGATGCCCTGTTCGTGGGTCATCAGCGCTTTGTCTGCCGCCAGCGCCTGATTTTGCTCGCTGTGCCCATGCAGATGAAAAATCCGGTCGATCCAGCCCCACACCCCGGTGTGGTGATGATGCCCATCGGCGTGATTGTGACCGTGCGCATGGTCATGATCATGGTCATGATCGTGCGCATGTTCGTGACCGTGATCATGGTCGTGTTCATGCGCATCCGCGTGCTCGTGCGGATGCGGATGCGGGTGGGGATGATCGTGTTCATGATCCGGCGCGTGCTCAGGATCGTGCGGTTTGTGTGGTGTGCGCCCCATAGCGGGCTGCCTCCTCGTAGGTTCGATGGTATACAGGCTCAATCGCGCGTGCGTCTCTGGGGGGATGCGTCGCGGTAGGTCAGCTATCTGTGAGTAGCGATGCGCCAGGCGCGGGCGATGCAGTCACATCCGCCGCGTGATTCGCAGAATCTGTCACATTATCTGCGGCAGAATATTCAACGTGATCCGGCAGATTGCGCTGTACATGGTCCAGGTGAAAGAGCGCCTCGCGGAAGAGCGCGGCAACGTGGGCATCGTCTACCGAATAGAAAATCTGGTTGCCGGCGCGGCGCGTGCGCGCCAGACGAATCGCCCGCAATTTCGCCAGGTGATGGGAGACTGCCGAAGGCGTGACCGCCACATATTCGCACAGTTCGTTCACACTATATTCGCCCTGGGTCAGCAAATAGACCAGCTGCGCGCGGGTGGGATCACTGAGCGCCTTAAAGGTCTCGACCACGGCTTCGAGCACATGGGCATCCAAAGGTGCGCCGCCCGGTCCCAGTTCATGTTGTTCGGCCATCTGGTCCCTCTACTTTCGTATATGAACATATGCTCATAAATTGTAGCAAAAATCAGGATTCCAAACAAATCGCGGTTGAGCCTGGCGCAAGCTCAACCGCGATGCGTGAAAATCTGAGGCAGGGGACAGTGTAGTCGGGAATCGAATGGGGTGAGACGTTACCCGGTGCTCGTCTCGGTATGCGTCTCGGTGCGCAGCTCCAGCCAGGCCAGCTCCGCGGGCGTCAGCTTCACCTGCACCGCTTCCAGATTGTCGCGAAATTCTGCCGGCGTCCAACAGCCCACCAGCGCAAAGATATTCAACGGCACGCTGAGCACATAGGCCGTGGCGATCTGGGGAATCGTCATGCCCTTCTCCTCGGCCAGCGCGGCAACCCGATCCAGCCGCTGGAAATTGGATTCAAAGCAATAGGTCTCCACACAGAGCTTGTCCAGATAGCTCTCGAACGTATCCAGATTGTCGCGGCGAAAGCGTCCGCTAAAAAAGCCGCCTGCCAGACTGGACCAGGTGAAAAGCGGCATCTGATTGTCGCCATACCAGGTGCGGTCGGCTTCGGCCTGGGGACCGCTGATGGTGACACAGTTGGGCCAGGGTGGTTTGGCCTGTTCCGCCAGGCTGAAATTGGGGCTGCTCGCCACAAAGCCTGCCAGCCCGTTCTGCGCCGCATAGGCATTGGCCTCTTCGATGCGGGCAATGCTCCAGTTGGACGCGCCAAAAACGCCGATGCGCCCCGCGGCCTTGTGTTCGTTGAGCACGTCGATGATCGGCCCCACCGGCTTGGTTGGATCGTCCCGGTGCAACAGATAGATGTCGATATAGTCGAACCCAAAGCGCGCCAGCGAATCATGGATGTCGCTGGTGATGTCAAACGGAGTCACACGCTGGCGATCCTGGTTGTGGTGTGCGCCTTTGCCGATGATAACAACGTCATCGCGCACGCCCCGGTCGCGCACCCAACGGCCTACGGTGCGCTCCACATCGCCGCCGCCATAGCCGTGTGCGGTATCAAAAGTGGTGCCGCCCATGTCGAGCACGGCATCCAACAGGGCA
>JBBDIO010000013.1:4590-8978 GCA_040880365.1 Litorilinea sp. | reverse complement strand
GCATTACGCGTATAGGTAAACACCCGTGAATTCATCAGTGCCTCCAAGACATCTGGTTGGGATCAACACCCTCGTAGAGGGTCAGCGTCAATAGTTTAACATACCGCGCGCGGCCCAGCCAATTTCTGTGAGTTCTGCGCAATAATTCACAAATTACCATACCCACCCCACACGCATCTCCCACACGCATCTCCCACAGTGTAACGCCTAGCCTTCCAGCAACAGCGCTTCGGGATCTTCCAGCAGCTCCTTCATCTTGCCCAAAAAGCGCACGGCTTCCTGACCATCGATCATGCGATGATCGTAGCTCACTGCCAGATACATCATGGGGCGAATCACGATCTCACCATTGCGCACCACAGGCCGCTCCTCAATGCGGTGCATCCCCAGAATCCCCACCTGGGGCGGGTTGAGGATGGGCGTGCTCAGCAGCGACCCGAACACGCCGCCATTGCTGATGGTAAATGTGCCGCCGCGCAGATCTTCCAATGCCAGCGTGCCGGCTTGGACCTTGCCCACATAGTCCCCAATCGTTTGCTCGATCTGGGCAAAGGTCATGTGGTCGGCATCTCGCAAAACCGGGACCACCAGCCCTTCTTCTGCGCCCACGGCAATGCCAATATCATAGTAGTGCTTGAGCACAATCTCGTTACCATCGATTGCGCCGTTGAGTGCAGGAAAGACCTTGAGCGCGCCGATGGTCGCCTTCACAAAAAATGACATAAAGCCCAGCCCCACGCCGTGGCGATCGCGGAAACTATCGCGGCGGCGTTTGCGCACTTCCATAATGGCCTGCATATCCACATCGTTAAAGGTGGTCAGAATCGCCGCGGTGCGCTGGGCTTCGACCAGACGGTCGGCAATTGTACGCCGGCGGCGCGACATACGCACCCGCTCTTCGCGCCGCGCCCCGCCATCTGCGCCTTCTGTCTTGGGCGTTTCCGGCACAGCTGCGGCTTTCTCTGCGGCCTGGGCTTCCGATGCTGCGTGTTCGGCGCTGGATTTGGCGGCAGGTTTGGTTGCGGGCGGAGAAGCATCCTTTTCTGTGCGTCCGGCGGCAAATTGCTCCACATCGCGCCGGGTCACCCGTCCGCCTGGCCCAGCGCCTTCCACCTGGGCAAGGTCCACGCCCTTGTCTGCTGCCACCCGTTTGGCAACCGGGGTCGCACGCTCTGCGCGGCCCTCGCTACTCTCTGCGTCCTCCGCAGCCGCATCACTGGCGTTGGCGTCGTCTTGCTCTGGGGCATCTTCTGCCGGTGTATCTTCTGTGGGTGTATCCTCTGTGGGTGCATCGGCAGCCGCGGATGCTTCCCCGGCAGCCTGCCCTTCGATGACAGCCAGCACATCGCCCACCTGCACGTCATCGCCCTCGGCATAGCGAAGTTCCTGCAAAACGCCGCGCTGGGTAGCCGGCACATCCAGATCCACCTTGTCGGTTTCCAGGGAGACAATGGCTTCGCCCGCCTCGACGGTATCGCCTTTTTGTTTGAGCCATTTTGCCACCGTCGCCTCGACTACCGATTCTCCCAATGCTGGTACCAACACTTCCGTAGTCATTGTCTCTCCCCCTGCCTTTTGCGCTTGCGTTTTGCCTACCAGGTGTCACGGCGACCAGCGGCCGCCGTGTGCAATTCTCGGGTGTGCCATTCTCGATGCTGGACTTTATTCTGGGCTATTTATTCGGGTGTCTTGCCATAGGCCGCCTGGACAAGCGCAGCCTGTTTGGCCTGGTGCCAGGCCGAAAAGCCTTCGGCGGGGCTGGCCCAGCGCGGGCGACCCACATAGGTCAGTTTCTGTCCCCGGCGCAGTTGCTCACGCAAAAGCGGCGCGACAAACGACCATGCCCCCGCGTTCATCGGTTCTTCCTGTGCCCACACAATTTGCTTTGCCTTACCATACCGGGCCAAAATCGTCTTCACACCTTCACCGGGGAACGGATAGAGCTGTTCGACGCGGACGATGGCCGTTTCGGGATGCTCGCCGCGCAGATCATCGCTCACCAGATCCACAAATATCTTGCCGCTGCACAACACCACGCGCGTAATCGTCTCGGGTTGCTCTGCCGCCGCGTCTCCGGGGTCGTCCAGCACCGGCTCCCAGCGGCCTTCGGCCAGATCGCGCAGGCGAGAAAAGGCCAGCGGCTGGCGCAGCAGACTCTTGGGCGTCATCACAACCAGGGGCAGCGGGTCCGTGGTCAGGACGGCAGCCTGGCGTCGCAACAGGTGAAAATACTGGGCAGCCGATGTGCAGTTGGCAATGCGCAGATTCGTTTCGGCGGCCAACTGCAAAAAGCGCTCCAACCGTCCGGTCGAATGGTCGGGACCCTGGCCTTCGTAGCCGTGGGGCAACAACAGCGCCAGCGAGGGCGTTTGTCCCCACTTGGCCCGCCCCGAAACCACAAATTCATCAATCACACTTTGCCCGCTGTTGATAAAGTCCCCATATTGGGCCTCCCACAACACAAAAGTGGTGGGCGACTGGATGTTATATCCATATTCAAAGCCAATCGCGGCATTTTCGCTCAGAGGACTGTTGCGCACTTCAAAGGCGGCCCGGACATCTGCGCTGTGATGCAGCGGCACCCAGGGCGCGCCCGTTTCCACATCATACAACACACTGTGCCGCTGGCTAAACGTGCCCCGAATCGAGTCCTGGCCCGTCAGGCGGATGGGTGTGCCTTCGGCCAGAATCGCGCCAAACGCCAGCGTCTCGGCAGTCGCCCAATCGATCAAGGCCTCGTCGGGCGCATTACCTGCTTCGCGCCGCCGCCGCATCATGCGTTCCAGCTTGCTATTGAACGTAAAGTCTTCGGGCAAGGTCAACAGGCTATCCAGCAACTCGGTCAGCTTTTCCAGCGCTACGCCTGTCTTCGCCTGGCTTGCCGCGCCGGCCGGCGGTTTTTCCAGTTGCGGGGCAATCTCCACCGCATCCACGTCCAGCTCGTCCAGCGTTTTCTGCAAATGTTGCAATTGCGTCTGAAGCTGGGTTTCCATCTCCCCGTCTTCAATCGCGCCTTCGGATTCCAGCAGTTGCCCCCACTGCACGCGCACGCTGGGGTGTTCCTCGATCCTGGCATAGAGACGCGGCTGGGTAAAGCGTGGCTCATCGCCCTCGTTGTGACCATAGCGCCGATAGCCAACCAGATCGATGAGGAAATCGCGCTGGAACTGGTTGCGATAGGCAACAGCCAGGCGCGCCGCCTCGATACAGGCCACGGGATCATCTGCATTCACATGCACAATCGGAATTTTGAAGCCTTTGGCCAAATCGCTGGCATAGAGCGTGCTGCGACCTTCCTGGGGTCCAGTGGTGAAGCCCAGTTGGTTATTGGCAATAATGTGGATCGAGCCGCCTGTCGTATAGCCGGGAATGCGCGAGAAATTGAGGGTTTCGGCCACAATCCCCTGGCCCGAAAACGCCGCGTCGCCATGAATGATGATAGGCAGCGACCGATTCTCATCGAACTGCGGCGGTCCCGGTGCGTCGTCGGTGGTGCCTGCCGCCCGCGCCATGCCCTCCACCACCGGGTTCACATGTTCCAGATGGCTGGGATTCGGCGCAATGTTTACAACCACGTCGAGCATATCATCCGTCTCAATCGACCAGCGCGCGCCCGCATGATACTTGACATCCCCGGTCCAGCCCACATCGTTGGCCGCGGCCACATTGCGAATATTCACCGGGTCTTTGAATTCCGCCAACATGAGATCATAGGGCTTGTTCAGCACATGCGCCAACACGTTGAGCCGCCCGCGGTGCGCCATCCCCATAATCACGGCGCGCGTATCGACCTCGGCGGCTTCCCCTATGATCTCATCCAGCATGGGCACCATCATATCCAGCCCTTCAATGGAAAAGCGGGTCTTGCCGGGAAACGTGCGCTGCAGGAAAAGCTCGAAGCCCTCGACCTGGGTGAGCCGCTGCAAAAGCCCCACCGCGTTGATGGGATCGTGGGGCGGGCGAAACGCTTCGGTTTCCACCATTTCACGCAGCCATTCGCGCTCATCCGGGTTGCGCAAATGATCAAAATCGAACCCCGTCGAACCCTGATAGACCCGGCGCAGCTCGACGATTGCATCCCAGGCCGAATCACACGCTTCCATCAAAGGCCCGCAGACCGGATCGGGCGGCAGCGCGCGCAAATCGGCCTCGGAAAGGTCATAGGCATCCAGGTCCAGCGCCGGATCGCCGGGCGGCTCACTGCCCAGCGGATCCAGTTGCGCCGCCAAATGTCCATATTCGCGGATCGCATTCGCCAGGTTCACCACATTTACCAGCTTGTGCAACGGCGCTTCTACCACCTGCACAGCATCCGCCTCGGCACCATTGCGCTGAAATTGAGAATCCAGGAACATGGGCCGCGCGCCCGGCACAGAGGACGGCACAGA
>JBBDIO010000013.1:0-4490 GCA_040880365.1 Litorilinea sp. | reverse complement strand
CGGCACAGAGGACGGCACAGACGGCGGCGCGGTTTGCAGCCCTCCGCGCCCATTCTGTTCCAGCTCTGCCGGGTCCAACTCGGCAAAAAACGTGCGCACACTCGCATCCACCGACTGGGGATCCGCCAGGAAACGCTCATACAGCGACCAGATATAGCCGGCATTTGGACCATAGAAATCGCGTAAATTCATGGGTTCATGCCTCAATTTCTTTTGCGTAAAGATCCAGGAAACGATTTTCCGCATCCACAGATCCAATCAGAATCAGTTCATCCTCGCGCAACAAGGGCAATCGGGGATCGGGGTTGACGATTGTTTCGCCCTTGCGGCTAATCGCCACGACCGTACAGCCGCTTGTGCGACGAATATCGGCGTCAATCAGATTCTTCCCCACCAACGAATGGGGCGTCTTGACTTCAAAAATATCCAACCCCTCGGCAACCATGAGAATATTGGTGCGATTCAAAACGTTGATCATGGCATTTGCGCCCGTCGACGCATAGGACATGACAATGTCGGCACCCGCCCGATGCAGCGTGGTGACGTTGCGTTCCAGCTTGGCGCGGCTGATGATCTGCATATCCGGGCGCAGCTTGCGACAATAAATGGTGAGATAGATATTCGTATCGTCGTCGTGAGTGGTGATCAACACAGTCGATGTTTTGCGAATTCCGGCTTCTTCCAAAATTTCCAGATTGGCGGCATCGCCCAGAATATATTTTGCAGGATCACGCACCCGTTCGGGCAAGGTTTCCACAATACGATAATCAATCTGGCGTGCGGCCAACCCCTCGCCAATGGCACGCCCGACCCGTCCGCCGCCAATGATGACAACCGGCGCACAGCTTGGCACCACGCCTTCATACATGGCGTTATACCGATCAATCGCCGCTTCATCGCCCGCCAATACCAGCACCATCCCGTTTTCAATGCGTAATTCGGGATAGGCCAACTGAAATTGGCCCCGCACCCACACCCCCAACACAGTTAGCCCGACCCGTTGGCGCAGGCCGCTTTCGACCAGCGTCTTACCCACAATATCAGTTTCCTGGGCCAACGCCTCGGCAATCTGCAATTCATCGAAGACACCGATCACATGTGCCAACCGATCCGTGCCCACCACGCGCCGCGCCAAGGCATCGCCCATCATTTTCCCCAATTGCAAAACCACATCACACCCGGCCAATTGCAAAATATCGACCGACGCTTCGACATTCGCCGTTGCGACAATCGGCACTTTGGAACACGCCTCGCGCACCGTAAACGCGATATTGGTATTCAACCGATCATTCACCGTCGTCGCCACCAACAGCGCGTTTTCCACCCGCGCCGCGCGATAGCTTTCGGGATTATCCAACTCGGCGCGCATGACATGATAGCCCAGATTGTCCAGACGCAACGCCTCGGTCAGATCCGGGACAAGGATCACATAGGGATATTGAAACTTAATCAGCCGCTCGATCAACGGCGCGGTTACCTCGTCCAGGTTGGTCAGGATCACATGGCCGGCAGTTTTTTCGGGCAATTGCCCCGGCGCACGCGCCGATGCCTGCGCTCTGAGCCAGGGCGCATAGAAAAATTCGATAAAGGTGAAGGGCAGCAAAACCAGCAAGAAAATGATGCCGCTGAGCAGCACCACCGATGAAAAGACGCGCCCGATATCCGATGTGAATGTGATATCGCCAAAGCCCAGCGTAGACATGACCGTCAACGTCCAGTAGACGCCCGTGAGCCAGCTGTGCTCGGTTTGGCCTTCCCACTCCATAATCACATGAAACAGCACGCTGTAGCTTGCCACCAACAGCGCCAGAATCACCAGAAAACGCAAGAGACTATACAGTTGCAAACGCGAGGGGCGGTCACGCAATAAATGATAGAGCTGCGGAATCAAGACCTTCATAAAAATCGCTTTACAGACCTCTGATAACGACTGGTAGATACGGGTTTTCGTGCACAGGTTTTCATCTCTGATTGCGACTCTAGCACAGGGCACGCGCTCTGGTCAAAACCCCTGGGCAGCTCTACCTTGCTGTCTGTATCCTCGTGCATACCCTCTGCGCTGTGAAATAGCGCACACCTGGGCAGTGAGCCGCTTCACGGAGGCGCGCAGAAATCCCTGCCATACTACTTCCAGGAGCCGACCATCCCCCGCAATACAGACATCCCGTTGCCCGAATTTCTATTTCATTCCCGATTGCTTCTATAGGAGGAAACATGTACCGACTCAGACGCTCACTTTCCTGGCTGATTCTGGTTACGCTTCTGCTCCAGATCATCAGTCCGCTCACGGCGGTTCCGGCCTATGCCGCGCCCGCCCACATGCCAGGGCATGCGCAAAGCAACGCCCTGGGCATTGCCCAAACTGATTCCCCCCAGGCGATCCAGGTGCTGTTTATCTACAACAACAATACCCCCGACGCACAAGCCGTGCGCACCCTGCTCGAGGCGAACGGCGCGGCGGTCGCGCTGCGTCAGCTGGGTGAAGACACCAGCGCGCCACCCACGCCGGGCCTGTTTGTGCCTGCCGTCACCCGCGGCGAAGGCGAAACGTCCGGCGCGGGCCTGCGCATTGCCCAGGACGAAAACCTCGACGCATACGACGTCATCGTCCTCGGTGACGATCTGGAAGTGGAGGGCGCGCTGGTTCTGGAGCCTGATTTGCAACAGGAGATTCTCGCCAGCCAGCGCCCGGTCATCGCGATGGGACGGGGTGGCGCGCGCTTCTTGCAAGATGCGGACCTGCTCGCAGAGCTGGGCCTCGGCAATCTCGCCACCGCCACCCAGGTGAACCTGTGCGATTCCGGCGCGGGCGCGCCCCTTTTCCAGGGCGAAAACACGCTGCCGCTGGATCAGGCTACGTATCCGCTCTATGACCAGGGGCAACCGACTGTCTTTGCCCAAATGGACGCCCGCGTTCCCCAGACCCGCCGCCTGGCGTGCGCCGAAATGAGCGCCGCCGAAGTCGCGATTCTGCTGTTGCAAGGTCGCTTTGCGCTGTGGGGGTTTGCCGGCGCGCCCGATCAGATGACCGCAACCGGACAAGCATTGTTCGCCAATCTGCTGTGGCTCCTGGCAGGCAAAAATGTGGAAATCCCCCTGGCTACCGGCGGCTTACGGCCCGAACCGGGCATCGAACAGGATCTGCTCGACGCGCTCCAGACAGGCGAAGCCCAATATGCACTGGTGCAATTCTATCGCCTGCCCACCGCCGAAGAGCAAAAGACGCTCGCCGAGCTGGGTATCGAGCTGCTTTCCTATCTGACCCAGAACACCTATAGCGCACGCATTCGCCACGACGCCAATCTGGCGCATCCGCTGGTGGAAGACCTGCTGCGCTTTGCCGGCCTCTACAAGCCCGAATATAAAGTGTCGCCGGCACTCGATAGCGAGACCGGGCAGACACTGGAAAATGTGCTGGTGATCTTCTTTGCCGATGTCACACAGGAAGCGGCAATCGGTGTACTCCAGCCCATCTTTGGCGAAGCCTATAGCCAGGGCGCAACGTCCAGCGAATGGTATGTGCCCAACGACGCCGAAAAGCTCGCGGCACTGGCAGCTTCGCAACTGGTACGCTACATTGTGCCGGTGGTGCCGCCCGACGAACTGAATGAGAATGCCCGCCCCGTAGTACAAACCGACGACGTGCACGCGGTGAACATCGCCGGCGGCAGTGCCACCTATCTGGGCATGAGCGGCCAGGGCGTAACCCTGGGCATCTTCGAAGGTCGTCCGCTGGTCGATCACGGCGATATGGACGGGCGCATCATCGTGGGCGCACATGCCTCGGGCAGCGTATCGGGCCATGCCACCCACGTCAGTGGCATCATCATGGGCAATGGCGCCATCAGCGCCGGCCAAGGGTTGGGCGCATTCCAACGACGCGGCCATGCCCCGCGCGCCCACCTGGTCACCCAGGCTTCCGGGGTCAACCCCGGCAGCGGCAGCGGATTCACCGACCGCTTCGCCGATTCGGTCATTAATCACAACGTCTTCGCCCACAACCACTCCTACGTCCAATCGTATGGCGACTATGATGGCACTGCCACCACCATCGACCAGGTGGTACGCGGCGATGCGACGAGCGGCGGCGCGACCATCCCGCCCAATCTGGCAATCTACGCGGCGGGCAACAACGGCCAGGGTGCGCAATATGGCAACATCGTCGGCTTCTACAGCGTCTTCACCACGGCCAAAAACTCGATTTCCGTAGGTTCCACCGATGCCGATACGGGCGCCAAGAGCGACTTCTCTAGCAAAGGCCCCACCTACGACGGACGCATCAAACCCGACGTAGTCGCCCCCGGCTGCCGCGACTCTGATCCGGCGCCTTCGGTCGGCATCATGTCGCCCGATACTGCCAACGGCAACACCTATGGCGGCAAGTGCGGCACTTCGATGGCGGCCCCGGTCGTCACCGGCATTGCCGGGCTGATGCAGCAGCAATATCGCAACACATTTGGTCCGGCCTTCGACCCGCGGCCCAGCTCGTT
>JBBDIO010000012.1:0-9010 GCA_040880365.1 Litorilinea sp. | reverse complement strand
ATGCCCGACGTAGACGCGACCCGCGTGGGCGCAACCGGTCGCAGCCAGGGGGGTGGACTCACGCTCGCCTGTGCCGCGCTGGAGCCACGCATAGCCCGCGCCGCGCCGGTCTTTCCCTTCCTCTGCGATTATCGCCGGGTTTGGGCTTTGGAACTGGCAAAAAATGCCTATCTGGAGATTGAGGAGTACTTCCGACGCTTCGACCCGCTGCACGAACGCGAAGATGAAATTTTCACCAAGCTGGGCTATATCGACAACCAGCACCTTGCCAACCGCATCCGCGCCAACGTGCTCATGACTACCGGGCTGGTCGACCGCGTCTGCCCGCCGTCTACCCAATTCGCGGCCTATAACAAAATCCAGAGCGAAAAGAACATGCGCATCTATCCCGATTTTGGGCACGAAAACCTGCCCGGCAGTGAAGACGCCAACTTCCAGTTCCTGGCTGAACTCTAGATCCGGCGCGCAACATTATCTACAAATATGGATGAGGACGGCTTTACAAGGGGCCGTCCTCATCCATCCACCATCTCATGCGTCGCCTGCAAAACGGCCCATTCTTCAATCAAGGCCATTTGCACCTCGGTGGGCTGGATAAACGGGCGGCGGCGGCGGATCAAGCGCCAGGCTTCGTCGGGCGTCATCCCGCGCGAAACCAGATACGCCGCAATCAACGTAACGGAACGTCCTACCCCCAACATGCAATGGACATAGACCTTGCCGCCCCGTGCGAATTCTTCATATAAGAATTCCACACCCTCGCGCAAATCTTCCATAGTCGGCGCATGGTCATCCACCGTGGGCAAATAGAGATATCTGCCCAGCGAAATGCCTGCTTCGGCATCGTCAAATTCCTCCCGCAGATTGATCAGCGAGGTAAAGCCGCGCGCCCGCAACTTTTCCAAACCGCTACGGGAGTATTGTCCACCCACATAGAGCTGGGGGGTGATGCGTGAATAACGAACCGGCGGCAAGCCTGTACTCAAACGCACCATATGATCGACCAGATATTGCCCTGCCGCAATCGGCCCATGTCGCCGCAGCGCGGCAAATGAACGTGCGAACAGACGCGGCAGATCGGCCAAAATCCGCACGCCGGGTATCCGCCGCGCAATGCGAATCATTCCACAACCCTTTCTTCCGTAATTTTTGTGCATTTGTCGGTTGGTCGGGGCCAACATCTGGCGCTATTTATACCTGTGCACGCGCAATCAGGCCCCCGCCAAAGCCACATCGGCCAACACCGGCAACGGCACCACCACCTCTACTGCGCCCGGCAACACCGAAACCTCTTTGGGCGTCTCCCCAATCATCTCCCCATCACATTGCACCACATCATTGGGCGTCGCTTCAATGCGAATCTGCTGGGCCTGCCAATGGCGCACAATCCCCGGCTGCGATGTCTGGTTCGAATTGAGCACCTGTTCGGGTCGCTGCTGCCCCATCATCGATGAAATCACGCTGATGATGCCCGACATATCTGCGCTGCTCACCACTATCACATCCAGTAACCCGTCGTCCACTTCGATGTTCGAAGCCAGCCGCAGCCCCGGCAGCCCCAAATTTCCCGAATTGGCGACAATGCAAGCAATACCTTCATCCTCAATTGTCCGTCCGTCCATCTCAAACCGATATTGATACAGCTGTGGCTTGCGCAGCGCATTCAACGCCGACAGACCATAGGCAAGATTGCCAAAACGATTTTTCAGATTGCGGTCTGCGCCCTCCACCATGCGCGCTTCCAGCCCCAGGCTCGTGCGTAACAGAAAGTGGCGACCATCGACCACGCCCACATCGATCCGACGCAGGTGAAGCATTTCGGTTGCCAGCAATGCACATGCCTGCAAAAAATTACCGGGAATGCCCAGCTCTACCGACATGACATTGGCAGTACCGCCGGGAATAATCGCAAGGGGCACACGCGTGCCCAGCAAACCGTTGGCAACTTCGGCCACGGTGCCATCGCCGCCATAGGCCGCCACCACATCCACACCCCGCTCCGCAGCTTCGCGCGCCAGGCGCGTCGCGTCGCCTTCGCCCTTGGTAAACCCCAGATCCCAGTCCACACCGGCCGCCCGATAAATGACGTTCAATTCCCGCACATTGAGATTATCCTGGCCCGCAGCAGGATTTGCCACAATATAGACTTTGCGCATCTAGACCCTCTCGTTATCCCCAATTTCACTATCGACACGCGGCAGGTGTGTTTCCACCATTCTGCATCCTATCTTTGCGCAACAGACTCTTGCCATATTAACCAATTACCCACTTCGTTTCCCAGAATGTTACAATTTTAGTGGTAAAGATGAAATTAACAGCTCTCTACCATGCTCCCAACGCCGCAGACCCAACGCCGCAGACCCAACGCCGCACGGTGCCAGAATAGCCAATATTCTGCCCCTTGTCAGTAGCCTTCTGCATCTTGCAGAGATATGTGTGCAGATATACCTGACGCGAACTATGTCGCGCCTGCCTACATTCGTGTATGCCATTTTAACGTTCCCACCCCATCCATGTTCCATCAACCGGGTTTACACATCAGGACAGGAGTCTTAGCATGGCAGCAGATCCAATTATCACCAAAATCGAAATCCACGAATATGAGTATAGCCTGGACGATATGGGCAAAGATTACAACGGCTTTAATCTGATCTATGAACCGGGCGGCAAAGTCACCAGCCGCGGTAAAATTCTGCGTATCCACACCGACCAGGGCATTGTGGGCGAATTTGCGGGTGGCAGCAATGCCGATTATTCGACGCTGCCCCAGTTCCTGCACTATCTCATCGGCAAGAGTGCGCTGGAACGCGAACGCATCTACAGCGATGTGCGCCGGGCCTTGCGCCAGGTGGCGCGCATTGGCTTTGCGCCGATTGATATCGCGCTGTGGGATATTGCCGGCAAGCTCTATGATGCCCCCATCTACAAACTGCTGGGCGGCTACAAAGAAAGCCTGCCCTGCTATGCCAGCACCTACCACGGCGACCACCAGCCCGGGGGGCTTTCCACACCAGAAGCCTTCGCCGATTTTGCCGAACAATGTCTGGAGATGGGTTATCCTGGCTTCAAGATCCACGGCTGGGGCCGTGCCCCCATTTCCCAGGAAATCGCCAACGTACATGCCGTTGGCAAGCGTGTGGGCGGCAAAATGGATCTCATGCTGGACCCTGCCTGTGAATACACCACATTTGGCGAGGCCGTAAAAGTCGGCTGGGCCTGCGATGAGCAGCAGTTCTTCTGGTATGAAGATCCCTATCGCGATGGCGGCATTTCCCAGTTTGCCCACCGCAAGCTGCGCCAGATTATCAAAACCCCCCTCCTCCAGACCGAGCATGTGCGCTCGCTGGAACCCCACATCGACTTTGCAATTGCCGAAGCCACCGACTATATCCGCGGCGACGTGGGCTACGACGGCATCACCGGCGTGATGAAGCTGGCCCACGCCACCGAAGCGCTGGGCATCGACATCGAATTCCACGGCCCCGGCCCGGCACAGCGTCAGTGTATGGCGGCCATTCGCAACACCAACTACTACGAAATGGGCCTGCTGCATCCCAAAGCGCCTGCCAGCCACCCTGCCCATCTCTATGAAGACGGCTATGAAGATTCCCTCACCGCCATCGATGACAAGGGCCATATTTCTGTGCCCCAAGGCCCCGGTCTGGGCGTAGGCATCAATTGGGACTGGGTAAACCGCAACCAAACCGGGTATGTGGAATACAGCTAACAGCCGTAGGGCAGCCTTTGCCTGTGTAATGCGACCGGATTCGCAATCGAATTCGGACGCATTACACGCTAAAGGGAGTACTTTTTGAATAATCCACACGACCTCGACGATTTCCCACCCCCGCCAAAAGATGACAAAGGTAAGCGTCAAGAGGAACGCAACGACCAAAGCCCACCCATTGCCTGGATCATCATAGTCGTGATGGGGCTGCTGCTCATCAACGGGTTTCTATACATGATGGGGTTCTTTGGCAATCTTCTGGGAAACTAACACGCGAGTGACCTGGCGCCAGAAATTACGGCTTGCAACCTGGTGAGTCTATGCGCGCGTGCGCCGTTGATGCCGCGCCTGCAACTCGCGGTGTGCACGCGATGCAGCCAACTACTTCGCTTCTCGACTGCTGTGCTACAATATGGCTGAAAAGAGTGCAACTACTTGTGAAAACTGGTGGGGTGCGCCTGTCTTGCCCCCAATAGCTATCCAGCGTGCAACCGGCCAGGGTATGACCAACCCAATTCAAATTGCCCAAATTCAAACTGCTCATTCAGGACAAGGAAGATTACCCCATGGCGAATCCATCCGCGGAGCGTGTTAACACCGACGCCGGCGAACTGCGCCCCCACGAGATTTCCACCGAAGCGTTCGAAAAGCTTCGCAGCGTTTCTACCGCCACCATCACCAGCCAACTGATGAAGCGCGGCTTTCGCAACACATTTCTCACCGGCGTTGCGCCGCTGCGCCCCGACCTGCGCCTGGTGGGCTATGCCTTCACCTTGCGCTATGTGCCAGCCCGCGAAGACATGGTCGATACGCTCTACGACAACCGCACCAACATTCAGCGGGTAGCCGTGGAAGCGGTGAACAAGGACGATGTCGTCGTCATAGACGCGCGCGGCGACGTGCGCGCCGCCACCCTGGGCAATATTCTGGCGACCCGTCTCCAGGCGCGCGGCGCCGCGGGTATCGTCACTGACGGCGCGCTGCGCGATACGCCTGGCTTCAAAGAGATGGGCTTTCCCGCCTATATCCGCGCGCCCCATGCGACCACCTCATTCCTGATCCACCATCCGGTGGATATCAATGTGCCGATTGGCTGCGCCGGTGTACTCATCGTGCCCGGTGACATCATCGTGGGTGACGGCGAAGGAGTGGCTGCAATTCCCAGCGCAGTCGCCGAAGAAGTGGCACATGCGTCCTACGATCAAGAGCGGATGGAAGAATTTATCCAGCAAAAGGTTGCCGGGGGCGCCAGCATTCTGGGCGTCTATCCGCCCAACGACGAAACCAAAGCCGAATTTGAAGCGTGGCGCAAGGAACGCGGCGTTTAAGCGTAGCGCAAATCCCGTTCGACCTGCGTCCAACCACCTAGCCAACCGGAGGATTCCATGTTTCTAACCAGACACGTCGACGCGCAAGGCGCGCGTTGGGCCAAAGACGGCCAATATCTGCCTGCCGGTTTTTCGCTGGCGGCCCTGCTCGCATTGCCGCGCCGCGCCGCGCTCGCCCTCCTCGAAAGTCTGCCGGGCGAAGGCACTGTCGATGCCGGTTTACTCGCTCCGGTCGAACCCTCACTTGAGGTGTGGGGCTGCGGCGTGACCTATTTGCGCAGCCGCGAGGCGCGCAAAGCCGAATCGGCCACCGCCGATGTCTATCAAAAAGTCTATGACGCCGAACGCCCGGAGATCTTTTTCAAATCTGCCGGCTGGCGCACGGTGGGTCACGGCGAAGATGTGCGCATCCGCAAAGACACGCGCTGGAACGTGCCCGAACCGGAAGCGACCCTGGTCATCAATGCCTACGGCGAAATCCTGGGCTATACCATCGGCAATGACATGTCCTCGCGCGATATCGAAGGCGAAAACCCCCTCTATTTACCGCAAGCCAAGACCTACACCGGCTCCTGTGCGGTGGGTCCCGGCATTGTGATTGCCGCCGATGCCGACCTGGACGCGCTGAGCGTGCGCATGGAAATCGAGCGCGACGGCGCGATTGTTTTTGAAGGCGATACGGGCACCGATCAGATGAAACGCACTTTTGCGGACCTGGTCGCCTATCTCTATCGGGAATTGAGCTTTCCCCACGGCGCGTTGCTCATGACGGGCACCGGCATTGTTCCGCCCGATGATTTCACCCTCCAGCGCGGCGATGTGATTCGGATTCACATTGCCCAGCACACGCTGGAAAACCGCGTGGCATAACCGATATTCCAACACTATTGATCACAATCATACGAATCAGAAGTACACTGACCACAATTCGAATGCACGGATAATGCACGGACTTTTTTCAGCCGGTCCAACGACGCCAGGTGTTTCGGTGTGATGGGTCCCGGCATACGAGCTTTGGTATTCAAGTTTTGGCATATGAAAGGAAACCTATGCAAACTTTTAAGAATCTAATCGGCGGCAAATGGGTCGAAGCCGGCGATGGCGCGACCTTCAAAACTACCAACCCGGCCAAGTCGGGCGAAGTATTGGGCGAATTTCCCTCGTCGACCAAAGAGGACACCCGCCACGCCATCGAAGCCGCGCGCGAAGCGTTGCCCGGCTGGGCCAACATGCCCGCACCCAACCGCGGCGCGATTCTCGAAAAGGCCGCGCGCCTGCTCGAAGCTCGCGGCGACGATATTGCCAAGGTGTTGACCCAGGAAGAAGGCAAGACCCGCGCCGAAGCCACCGGCGAGGTGACGCGCGCGCGTGATATCTTCCGTTACTATGCAGGCGAAGGCTGGCGCATGGGCGGCGACGTGCTGCCCAGCAACACCGGCGGCGAATTGCTCTACACACGCCGCGAACCGCTGGGCGTGATCGCGCTGATCACCCCCTGGAATTTCCCGATTGCCATTCCCGCCTGGAAAATGGCGCCGGCACTGGTCTATGGCAACACAGTCGTCTTCAAGCCCGCCTCGTTTGCACCCCAGACTGCGTTGATGCTGGTGGAATGTCTCATGGAAGCCGGTCTGCCCGAAGGTGTATTGAACTATGTGACCGGCTCCGGGCGCACGGTGGGTGACGAGCTGGTATCCAGCCCCCATGTGCACGGCATCAGCTTTACCGGCTCCTATGGTGTGGGCGCGGGCATCTATGAAAAAGCCATCAAGAACATGACCCGCGTGCAGCTGGAAATGGGCGGCAAGAACCCTATGGTCGTGTTGCGCGATGCGGATATTGCCAAAGCGGTGCAGCTTTCCGCCGCGGGCGGCTTCGGCCTGACCGGGCAAGCCTGCACCGCAACCAGCCGCGTCATCGTCGAAGAAAGCATTGCCGACGAATTTTCGGCTGCGCTTTCGGCCGCGGCCCGCAATCTGGTGGTGGGCGATGGGCTGGAATCGGGCACCCAGATGGGTCCCGCAGTCAGCCAGGACCAGCTGGATACCGACCTGGAATATATCAAGATTGGACAGGACGAAGGGGCCAAGTTGCTGGCTGGCGGGGATATGGCAGGCGACAACGGCTATTATGTCCAGCCCACAGTGTTTGACCACGTGGAGCCGAACATGCGGATTGCCCAGGAAGAAATCTTCGGGCCGGTCATTGGCATCATCCGCGCCACCAATTTCGACGACGCCCTGGAAAAGGCCAACGCGATTGGCTTTGGGCTTTCGGCAGGCGTGGTCACCAATGACCTGGAACGCGCCTTCCAGTTTGCCAACCGCATCGACGCCGGCGTCGTGAAGATCAACGAGCCGACCACCGGCCTTGCGCTCCAGGCTCCCTTTGGCGGCTTCAAACACTCCAGCGCCAACACCTTCAAAGAGCAGGGCCAGGCCGCGATTGAATTCTATACCCGCACCAAGACCATCTATGTCGGGCACGGCTAATGCAAGCTCGGCTAATGCAGGCACGGATGGTGTAGGACAAGAATAATTGTTGTGATTTCCGGGGCCGCCACCGCGCCACTTTCTCATCGTTGGTGGCGCGGCGGCGAATCCGGTTGCTTGCGTTTGCTTCCCTTTCAACTGTCATCGGCATTGGGGTCTCAAAAGGCCCGCACGCGCGGCGTACGCTGTTCGGTTCCCAGCCGGAACGCGTCGCCCATGAGGCCACCCAATCGCCGCCTACCCAACCCCAAGAGGAACCAAACTGACTATGACTGTTGAACACCGACTCCCAATCGAAGAAATCTTCCTGACGCCCGGCCCCCATCCCAATGGGATGCAGGCCACCGCCGACGGTATCTGGATTCTGGATCAGGAGACCAACGAAATTGCGCTGGTCGACTATGCAGGCAAGGTATTGCGCACCCTGAAAACCGATTCGGATCGGGGCAGCGGCATCACCCACGATGGCCGCGCACTCTGGGTCGCCTCGACTTACAGCTGTGAGATCCTGCGCATCGATCCCGATTCGGGCCAGACGCTGGCCCGCTATGCCACGCCCGGCGCGCAAAAGACCGGCGGGCACGGGCTGGAATGGCGCAACGGCATTCTGTGGCTGGCAACGCCGCCCAGCGCGACCATTTACCAGATCGATGTGGCCGACGGGTTCAAGGTCATCCACGAATGTCCTGCGCCCGGCAATCGCCCCCACGGCCTGGGCTGGCATGGCGATCAACTCTGGTGCGTGGAAACCACACGCCGCGGCATTTTTCAGGTGGATCCTACCAACGGCAGCCTGCTCCAGCACATCGACATCCCCGAACCCGAACCGGAACCCCACGGGATGACGATTTGGGAAGGCCATTTTTACTATTGCGACGCCAACACCAGCAAGGTATGTCGCCTTGCGTGTCCATAGTCTGGAATTGCACTCATGCCCCAAAAACGTTTTCTAGGTATCACCACGCTCAGCCCCTTTTTTCAAACCGAAGGCGTCGACGCAGTTGTCGCCAATCTGGTTGACCGCGCGGGCGCAACCGCGGTCGCGTGTAACACATCCGTCACCGAACCCGCGCCCGATGGACAGGGTTCGTTCCAGCCGCCCGACGATGCGGGGGCCAGTGTGCGCCTGTTCGACCGCCCGCTGTGGGGCAAACAGGCGCTGTGGCTGCGCAGCGCACCAGGACACTTTGCACAATCCGCACACTTTGCCGGTTCGCCCTATCAACCCCGCGCCGGCGACGATCTGACCGAACGCGCCGGGCCGGTCATTGGACAGTTCATCCGCGCCGCCAAAGCCGGGGGGCTGAAGGTCTATATCCAAACCGGCGCGGTGCAGCCGCCGGGTATGCTGGAAGAAGATACGCCACGCCTGCCCAATGGCAAGATTCCCCCGGCGCGCATGGCCGCCACCGGCTCGCTGGCGAGTCCTGCCATCCGCGCCTACAATCGCGCGTTGACCCAGG
>JBBDIO010000011.1:8694-9013 GCA_040880365.1 Litorilinea sp. | reverse complement strand
GCTATTTCTATCTGCCCACCGGTCCGGGGCTGGGTGTGAACCCGCGCCCCGAACTCTTTGATTTTGTCATGTAGTTCGTCGTGACCCATGCCCGCGCGCCATAAGAAGGTTGCAGATCACGCTGTTGCCTGCCGTGTTGCCCCGCCGTTGACTGCTGGGGCTTATCGTGGCCGATATGTGTATCAGTTGCACCACGATAAGCCCCAGCACACTTTGATCAATCTCCTGGAAAGGGTATTGCCATGCGCCGATCATCCACACTACACGGCAGGTCCTTGCTACAACTCTGCAT
The DNA here is from genome assembly GCA_040880365.1 of Litorilinea sp. Taxonomy (GTDB): domain Bacteria; phylum Chloroflexota; class Anaerolineae; order Caldilineales; family Caldilineaceae; genus JBBDIO01. Next base: position 8,721 of record JBBDIO010000011.1, on the reverse strand, counting down.
CAGCTTCAGCGTTTGCGCCGCGCTGGG
>JBBDIO010000011.1:7269-8684 GCA_040880365.1 Litorilinea sp. | reverse complement strand
TATTGGCGACAACCTGGCTATCCGGCCCCACTGTCGCGGCCGACACTGCCACGGCTTACACCGCCAATGCCGCCACGAATAGCGAACCACATGCGCCCCAGGCCAGCCGCGCGGTGTTCACAGTCAACAGCGCCGCCGACCCTGGTGACGCCGAGTGTACACCCGCCGCCTGCACCCTGCGCGCGGCAATTCTGGCTGCCAATGCCGCCGGCGAAGCGTCTACCATCGAATTCAACCTACCCGGTGACGGCCCGCACACCATCGCCGTGCAAACGGCGTTGCCCACACTTGTCGCCCAGATCACCATCGACGGCACCACGCAGCCCGGCTATACGGATGCGCCCGTGATTGAGCTGGATGGCAGCGCCACAACCAGCAGTGAACATGGGCTTAACATCGGTGAGGGCGCAGATTTCAGCCAGATCACAGGGCTGGCAATTAATCGGTTTGGGGGTTCGGGCATCGTTGGAACCAATATGCAGTTGGTCACTATTCACAGCAACTATATCGGTGTGGGGCTGGATGGCGCAACCGCTTTGGGCAACGGCTACCACGGCGTGGTATTGATTAATGCCAGCAACAACACGCTCCACAGCAACCGCATCGGCGGCAATCAGCGAAACGGAATCTATATTTTCGGCGCGGAAGCGCGGGACAACGTCATATGGGGTAACTTCATCGGCACCAATCCCGATAACCAGAATCTGGGCAATGGCGACGACGGTATCGCTGCCGTCAGCTCCGGCCCCCAGATCATCGGCGGCACCTATCTCGACGGCAACGCGCCCGATGGCAGCCCCCTTTGTTGCCGGGGCAATACCATTGCCTACAACGCGGGCAACGGCCTTGCCATCTATACGGGATTCGGTGCTTCCTACGAAAAAGGCATCCTCAGCAACCGCATCTATGCCAACGGCGGGCTGGGCATCGATCTGGAAAACGATGGCGTGAACGCGAACGATCCCAACGACAGCGACGGCGAGAATATGGCGAACCGTCTGCAAAATTACCCGGTGCTCACCGACGCGTATGTGGAAAATGGCATCACCATCACCGGCACACTCACGACGACCGCGGAAACTGATTTCCGTCTGGAATTCTTCGCCAATACCGAATGTGACGATTCGGGGCATGGCGAAGGCGAACGCTATCTGGGCTATCTGCGCGGGGCCAGCGATGCGGCAGGCGTGTTGAGCTTTGGCGCAGTGATCACCACCACGGTAGATGCTGTGCAGCCCAACGATTTCATCACCGCCACCGCCACCGACCTTTTTGGCAATACATCGGAATTCAGCGCATGTATCCAGGCGACGGGGGAAGCCGCAACCCAACCGTCTACCTATCTGCCCACGCTTAGCAAAGGCAGCGCCAGCCCCTGAGAGATAGGCTGAAATTCATTCGCAATAAAAAATGGT
>JBBDIO010000011.1:0-7259 GCA_040880365.1 Litorilinea sp. | reverse complement strand
ATTGGCACCTGCACGCACGAATTGTGCAGGTGCCAATCACCATTCTGATCTGCCTGGTTCGACTTACCCGCGGCGACGCCTAATGCACCGTCCATCCGCCGTCGATGGTGATCCCCGCGCCGGTGATAAAGCTCGACGCATCGCTCGCCAGGAAAACCGCCAGCCCTTTGATCTCATCCAGCTCACCCCACCGCCCCATAGGAATCTTTGCCACAAAATCCTTAAACGCTACCGGATCGTCCATGAGCGGTTTGTTCATCTCGGTGGCAAAGGGACCGGGCATCATGCAATTGACGGTGATCCCCTTTTGCGCCCATTCCAACGCCAGCGCGCGCGTCATCTGCCAGACTGCGCCCTTGCTGCTGGCATAGGGCGTGCGCCCCGGCAGCGCGATGATGGACAGTGTAGAGCCAATGTTGACGATGCGACCATATTCCTGGGCCACCAGATGTTTGCCCACGGCCTTGCACATGAGCCACGGCCCCACCACATTGATATTGTAGACTTCGTTGAATTCTTCCAGCGAAAGCTCTTCGATGGGGTTGCGGATGTTGATGCCCGCATTGTTGACCAGGATGTGCACGCCGCCAAAATCGGCCAACACCTGTTCCACCAGCGCATCCACCTGTTCGGGGATGGTGACATCACAGGCATAGCCCTGCACCTTGCGCCCGGTCGCAGCCGCGATTTCGGCGGCAACGGTGGTGGTCTGTTCCTGATTGCGACTGACGATCACCACATCGGCGCCCGCTTCGGCAAGCCCTTCGGCCATCGCTTTGCCCAATCCTTTGGTCGCGCCGGTCACAATCGCCGTGCGCCCATCCAACCGCAGCAGATCCATCACATTCATGAAATTTTTCCTTCTAGCGCGTTCTGAGTCGTTCCGGGTTTATCAATCACTGCATAATCACGCAGCACACTTACAGCAGCACACTTACGCCAGCATACTTAAGTGATGCGTTATGTGAAAGTTCGGAATAGATTGCAAAATCTATACACGAGCCGCGTAGGTCACCGCTCCTGCGGTGACATTCTCTGCTGCCCGTGTCACCGCAGGAGCGGTGACCTACTTAACCGTCAAATAACGCCCTACTTAAACCATCAGCGGAATTGCCTGATAGCCGTGCGGCACAAACAGGCTGCCTTCGGTCGTGCCCTGGGGCGCGAGCGCGCGCAGTTGCGCGGGCAGATCGGGCAGGCTTGCCGGATCTGCCAACGCCTGGGCAAAGGCATGAGTAATCGCCGTCACCTCCTCGCCGCTTTCGTGGACAAATTCCAGGCGAATGTGGCGAATACCCGCCGCGAGCCAGCCCGGCAAATGAGCGCTGGCTTCCTGCGCCTCGGCCCCAAAGACCGTATTGCGACAGCCCACATCGGCCATCACCGGATGCGCGCGCCCGTGTTGGTCGCGCAAGGCCACCTTGTGCGTTTCGCACGGATGCCCGCAATCTTTATAGCTGGTGCCCGTGGAAAGAAAGCGGCAAAAGACGCAGTGTTCAGTATGAAAAACCGGCAGATGCTGATAGCCGATCACCTCCAGGCGCGTGGGACCGACCAGGCGCGCCAGCTCTGTCACCTGCGCCGCGTTCAGATCGTGGGTGGGGGTCAGGCGCGCCAGACCCAGCTGCAAGAGCGTCGCCGCGCTCAACTGGTTGGCCGCGTTCAGGCTAAAATCGCCGATGAGGGGCGGATGCTCCACTGCCTGCAACGCATGTAACAGCCCCGACGCGCGAATCACCAGCGGACAATCCAGCCGCAACAGGAAATTGACGATGCGCTGTTCGTTGGGCTTGAGCACGCGCGGGCTTGCCACGCGCACTTCAATACCCGCCGCCTTTACCGCGTCTACGGCGGGGCGCAGACCGTAGAGATCCAGATAGTCGAGCGTAATGCTGGCGGGACGCAGCGCCAGCGCCGCCTCCAATTGGGCGGGCGTGCGCACCAGCAAATGCACGTGGGGTACGCCGCTGTCGGGCATATCCGCGCCTGCGCCTGCGGGCTGGGGGTGGCGCGTCGCCTGCACCAGCGCAGACAAGGCCGCATCCGTGTCGCGCACGGTCACCGGCGGCAGCGTGCCCTGTTGCGTCGCCAATGCTTCGACCGCGGCCCGGCGCAACTGATTCAACAGGGAAACCGGCACAAAGGGCGCGCCCTCAATCTGGGCATCCAACTCCGCCAATACATAGGGTGTATTGCCCAGACGCGCCAACTGGGTCCAGAGCTGTTCCCGATCCAGGGGGCGCTGGCCTGCGACGACCAGCGGTTCGTCACTGGCGACCCGCGCACTAAATTCGGGCGCATCGACCACCGTCAGTGTCAACACAAGCGGTTCTCCCACGCGCGCGACCACCGCGGCCACAAGCGGCTGTTGCGCGACCGGCCCATTGGCGTGGGTATAGGGGCGCGCAACCTTGTCCAGCTCCGGGTCATCGCTGCGCCAGAGGCGATCCCCGACGCGGATGCGACTATAGTCCAGCTCGCCATTGCCAAAGGCCAGTTGCAACCGATTGCGTCCCTCGGCCCGGACGGTATAGAGCCGCCCGCCTTCTTCCGGCTGTTCGGGGCTGCGCCAATCGGCGGCGTCGAACACCACGCCATCGCCCGGCTTGAGCGGGGCAATCGCGTGCGCCGCCGACGGGGCCACCACCACATATTCCCGCCCGCCTGCCTTGCGCCCCGTCTCTGGATTGCGTGCATTGCGCCCCACTTCAATCACCTGCCCTATCAATACGCCGCGGTGGCGCGGCGCGCGCCCGTTCACGACCGTCTGATGGTTGGTGCCGCCCATAAACCAGGGACCCAGCCCCCGCGAATAGACCTGCTCCAACTGCGTCTCAAGCTGGGCGGTCGGTGGCTGGGGCGACCCCTGCCACGCGTCATCCACCGCCGCGCGATAGGCCGCAGTGGTCAACGCCACATAGTTGGCATCCTTATAGCGGCCTTCGATCTTCAGGGCAGAAATCCCCATCTCGACGATTTCGGGGATCTGGCGCAGGGCATAGAGATCGCCGGGCGAAAGCAGATAGCGGGCATCGGCGAGGGGGCGCACCACATCGTCTACCAGCAAATCGTAGGGCAACCGGCACGCCTGGGCACACTGACCGCGGTTTGCGCTGCGTCCGCCCCACGCCTCCGAAGAGAAACATTGCCCCGAATAGGAGACACAGAGCGCGCCGTGCACGAAAATTTCCAGCTCCATATCAGTCTGGCGGCGGATGGCGCGAATGTCATCCAGCGCAAGCTCGCGCGCCAGCACCACGCGGCTCACCCCAAACCGGCGCGCCAGTTCCACGCCCTCGGCGCTGGTGATGCTCATCTGGGTGCTACCGTGGATGGCGAGTTCGGGCGCAATCTGGCGCGCCAACTGTGCCACGCCAATATCCTGCACAATGATCGAATCGGCACCCGCCGCGGCAATCTGGGCCAGGCTTTCGGCCGCGGCGTGCAATTCGTGGTCGAAGACCAGCGTATTAAACGTGACATAGCCCTTGACCCCGCGCCGGTGCAGGGTACGCATCACATCGGGCAGTTCATCCAGCCCAAAACCCACCTTGGCGCGCGCCGTAAAATGGTGCAGCCCAAAATATACGGCATCCGCGCCTGCTTCCACCGCGGCGTGCAGTTGCGGCCAATAGCCTGCCGGACTCATGATTTCGGGCTTCCGTCGGGCGCGGGCAGCGTGCGCACGCGTCTCTGCCAGATTTTCAGGCTGCTCTGTCATGCCGTCACTCTTTTAACTTTCTCCAGAAACCAATACAATTCGACTGGGCATCATAGGCCCGACAGTTCTCGCTGTCAACACAGGCACAGCGTTGACCACAACGGTCAACCCTGTTACGCTTGCGCCTGGGCTATTTGCCGATTGTATCCCGTTGGCAGCCACCAGATGGCGCACAGCCGGAGGGGCACAAGCTAGGCGTGCCACCGGCAAACAGATACCGGCAAGCATTCCACCCGACACTGATACGCCGCACCCAAAACGCGGCCCAGACAGGAAACGGCAAACTCGATCATGGCTGTATTTGAATCGGAAGAACAATTCTACACCGCCATGCAGGCCGTTTTTGCCGCGGTGTCGCAACAACCGGAACATATCGAAACCTTCACGCGCAGCAATCTGGTGATCCGCATGAACTTCACCAACCCAACTGCCGAAGTGTTGCTGGATGGACGGCAGCCGCCGCTGGAGGTCTTCTATGGGCCGCGCCCCGGCACGGCGAATATCGAAGTGACCCTGGATGCCGAATTGCTGCATCGCATCTGGCTGGGCCAGGTCAGCGCCAGCCAGTCGTTCTTTTCCGGCGCGATCCAGACCCAGGGCAATGTCATGCGCGCGCTGCCGCTGATGGATCTCTTTCGTGTCTGCGAAGAAGTCTATCCCACCGTGGTCGAAAATCTGAACCTGGATTCGTAACACTTTCCCAAAATTGTCGCCATTTTGTGGCTTTGACAGCTACATTTTCACACACTATAATTTTTTCATTGACGAACCCGTCAGTGATGGAGCAGGGGCCGCCCAGCCCGGCAGAAGCCCAGTGCGGCAGGAGTAGCAGGATGAGTGCCAGCGACGAGATCAAACAACGCATCGACATAGTTGACCTGGTTTCGCGCTACACGCAGCTCAAAAAATCGGGGAGCAGCTATTCGGGGTTGTGCCCCTTCCACTCCGAACGCACGCCCAGTTTTGTCGTCTTCCCCCATACCGGCAGCTGGCACTGTTTTGGTGCCTGTGGCACCGGCGGCGACATTTTTTCGTTTATCATGAAAAAGGAAAACCTGGATTTCCGCGAAGCCCTGCAAATGCTGGCGCAGGAAGCGGGCGTCCAGTTGGAAGATGCGCCCCGCGACCAGAAGCTGCGCGCCACCATCTACGAGCTAAACGAACTGGCCGCCGCCTATTTCGAAGAAATGCTCCATGCCCATCCCGATGCCCGGTCCGCACGCGACTACCTGCGCCAGCGCGGCATTCACAGCGATACCGCCCGCCAGTTTCGCATCGGCTATGCGCTGGATAGCTGGGACGGGCTGCGCAACTATCTCATGCACAAGGGCGCAACGGTCGAGCAGTTGCTCGAAGCGGGCCTGATCAAGCGCAATGAAGCCAAGGATTCCAGCTACGATGCCTTTCGCGGGCGCGTGATTATGCCTATCTTCGACCGCCGCAACCGGGTTATCGGCTTTGGCGGGCGCGTATTGGATGATAGCCAACCCAAATATCTCAACACGGCGGAAACGCCGGTTTTTCACAAGTCGCACGTGGTCTATGGCATCGAACGCGCACAGGACGCCATCCGCGCCGCGGACAAAGTCGTCATTGTCGAAGGCTATATGGATGTGATCGCCGCGCACCAGCACGGCTTTGCCAATGTGGTGGCGTGTATGGGCACGGCTCTGACCCCGGAACAATTACGCCAGTTGCAACGCTTTACCAGTACCTACGTATTGGCGTTGGATGCCGATTCGGCGGGCCAGCAGGCGACCATCCGCGGCCTGAACCAGGCGCGGCAATCGTTGACCCGCATCACCAAGCCGGTGCCCTCGCCCACGGGCCTGCGCCTGGAAGAACGATTGGGCGCCAATCTCTACATTGCCGCCATGCCCGAAGGCCGCGACCCCGACGACGTGATCCGCGGCGATTCCGGGGCGTGGGAAAAGCTGATCGACGGGGCCAAACCGCTGGTCGATTTCTATTTCGATGTGGTGGCGCGCCACGCCGATCTCACCGCCGCCCAGGGCAAAGGGGCCGCCGTCGCCGAGCTTTCGCCGCTCATCGCCGAGCTGGAAGACAACATCGAGCGCGAGCACTATATCCAACGGCTCAGCCGCCTGGTCCAGCTCGATGAACAGACCATTGTCGGGCGCGTCCAGGCCGTCGCCAAGACTCGCCATCTGGCCTCACAGTTGCGCAAAGAACAAGCGCAGGATAACCGAACAGACGTTTCATCGTCTATACAAGGGGGAAGACCCGGCGCACGCACGCCAGGCAACAAACCGGAGGGTACGGGCCGCCGCCGCACAGGCGCAGAAGGCACAGCCGCCGGCACAGCGCAGACCGGGCGGGCACCCGCCCCGGGCCTTAGCGATGAAGAGCGCCGCCGGCGCGCCGGGCTGGGCACCGAAGAATATCTGCTGGCTATTTTGCTCCAGGCGCCGGATCTGCTCATGTGGCTGGACGAAGCCGCCACCGAGCGCAGTTTGCCGCCCTTGCGCGACGGCGACTGGCAACATGTGGAGCATCAGGAGATTTTCCGAGCACTCAAACACTATCTCAGCGGGGCGGAGCCGTGGGATGTGGAAATTTTTCAAGAGAATCTGGCTTCCCAATTGCATGGACGACTGGCCCATCTCACCGCCGCCGCCACCCGTCTGCCCACCGCCAACCCGGAGGAATTGCAGACCGATTTGCTGAAAACGCTGGTGCGCATTCGCCTGGATCGACTCCAGACCGACACGACGCAACTACGTTTTCTGATTGATACCGCCCACCGTAGCGGTGACCGTGAGTCTTTGAGTTATTATTACAGCATCCAGGATCGCCATATTCGGGATAAGCGATATCTGGAATTGGCCCAGACCCGACTGGGATACATGTTTGCCGCACAAGGACGCGCCGGTCACGGCGCAAAAATTCGATAGGCCGGCCTCGGCGCGAAAGTTCGATAGGCCGGTCACGGCGTGAATGTTCGGTAATCGTACCAAAGGAAATCAGATGTTAAGGCGACGTCAAAGCGCAAAACGAACAAACTCGGATTCAGATGCGGTCTCCCCGCTGCCCCGCGCCCGCGGCAATGACAGCGAGTTGGACGAATATATCAACCTGGGAGAAGAGCAGGAAGAAGAAGAAGAGGATCTGTTCGACGAGAGCGCGGATGAGGAAGAGGACGAAGAAGAAGAGTCTACGCCCATTCCCCGCATCGAGCGCGACACACAAATGGAAGAGGAGATCGAGCAGGAAAAGTATGTCCCGCTCGAAAAGCTCATCGAGGATGTGCCCGAACTGAGCCAGAGCCTGGACCCGGTGCGCATGTAGCTCGGCGATATCGGTCGACACCCCCTGCTCACAGGCGAAGAAGAGCTGGAACTGGCGCGCCTGATTCACGAAGGCGTCCTCGCGACGGAACGTCTCAAAGCCATGCACGAAGCCGCCGCGGGTGTCAGCCCAGAAGATGCCGGCACAGAAGACGCCAGCGCAGAAAGTGCCAGTGAAAACCCAGAGGCCCCAGCTGTCGAGATCGATGTCGAGATCGATGTCGAGATCG
>JBBDIO010000010.1:0-9019 GCA_040880365.1 Litorilinea sp. | reverse complement strand
CGATTGCGCCACGGGCCATAGGTGTGGATCACATGCATCTGTCCATCGATCACCAGGCTCAAGACGCCCGATTCGGCCTGCAACGCCCGCGCAGTTTCGCGTAAAAGCTGCCGGGTAAGTGCAACTACATCGCTCATCTGCACATAAGACTCTACCTGCGTGCCAAACGTGTGCAAATGGCGCATATCATCGGGCAACCCGCGAAAGCGCCGATCTACAAATTGCTGGACCTGGGCGCGCAACGGCGTGAACACCGCCGCAATAATCAGCGTGGTCATAATAATCGCGGCGTCGCTGCGCTCGCCCGTGACCGCGACAAACATCTTCTGCGAGATGGAACTCAACGCGGCAAATACACCTGCCAGAATCGCCGTCAGCACGCCATAGACAAATGCCCGATTGATGAAGGTATCTACTTCCCACAAACGCAGACGCAGAATTGCCACGGCGACCGAAAGCGGAAAGAACAATAGACTGGGCAGATAGAGCATGGCATCGAAGACCAGATTAACGTCAAACAGCGGCGCCGCCAGCCAGACACCAATGGGCGCAAACGCCAGCGCGCTGCCGATAATCATGAGGCGCGCCTGGCGGCGCACGGTAAGTGTACGCCCCCGGTAGATCCGATAAATCATGACGCCGATAAAAACCGCAATGCCCACCGCGGCATAGCGATAACTAAATGTCAGCGCCGTGCGATAGGCCCAGGGCGCGCTTTCATAGCTTTCGGCAATCGCAGTCCATAGCCCCAGCACAATCGAGAACAAATAGGGGATGAATGCAAGCCAGGGTTGAATCTGCGTGGGTGACCATTCTTCGGGGAAACTCCACGCCAGCCCGATCAGCGAGCTACCGACCATGGCCATGGTCACCGACCATAGAAACGTCAACTGATGCGTGGTGACCAGATCCAACAAGAGCATACATGTGAGCGCGGTGACAATGCAGAAAAAGGCCAACGCCTGTCCGGCGGGAGTCTTGCCCCGCAGCCAATAGATCCAGCCGCCAATCCCCAGATAGATGGCCCCGATCAGATAGGGCAGCCAAAACATGCTCAGCATATCGCCCGGCGAAAAGCGAATCAGCATAATTCCGGGATAAAGTCGCTCGACGCCGGCCGGCGTGCGCGTCAGAATCGGAATGCGTTCGCCCACCTGAAAGCGCGTCACCGCTGTGGTCAGATCCTGGGCCGTGGTAATCGGATAGCCGCCCACCCGCACCACGCGCTGGGGAAAGGCCATGCCCGCCAGTTGCCCCGGCCAATTTTCGCCGATGCGGTCGGCGACCACCAACATGGGGTCCACCATGAAGCCGGCAAAGGGTTGATTTTGCCACGAAAGGGCCAGCAAGGGCGCGAGCAGCGCGGCGATAAACGCTACCCCAAATCCGGCGCGCACGACCGCACGCCCCACTTGCAAAAACAGAATGCGATCTTGCCGTGTGGTAGACATGAATGGTTCCCGGTGTGGGCACAAGAAAGAAGAGGCCGGAATCAGGCAACCTGGCGGGTGACGTTCGCCCCGCGCGCCGCATCTGCCCGACGCGAGCGGGTAATGATCTCCCCGGATTCGGCAGCCGCCGCTGCCAGCCGCTGGAGCATAAACAAGGTCAGGGGTGGTTCTACGAGCGAGCCACCGCCCAGAAATTCCTGTAATGCGCTGCGTACCGCCGCAATCGGATGGGCGGCACGGCCCTGGTCCCGTTCCACATGGGCCTGCACCGTGGGCAGGCCAAATGGTTCGCCCTGGGCATTGCCATGGGTCAGCAACTGCCGATGAAAGACCAACAGACATTCACCAGGGCGGATGGTGATGCTATGCGCTTCATAGACGCTATCCAGGCTCGTGCCTAGCGGCAGTCCCTCGCCGTCCAGTTCATCAATCTGGTCATCGTGCCAATGCCACACCGGTACGTGTCCGGTGTTGGCATAGTGCACCACCCCGTCGACCGGGTCTAATATGCCAAAAAAGCAGCATACCGCGGTATCAACCGGTAGCTCGGCGCACAGGTTTTCATTGGCGCTCTGCAGAACCTGGGCAGGCGCCAAATAGGTGCGTGCTGCGCAGCGCAAGGTGGTACGAATCGTTGCCAGGGTCAACGCAGTTGCCATGCCGCTTTCGATTGTTTCGCCCATGGCAAACATGAGTCGCCCATCGGCAAGCAGCACGAAATCATAAAAACCGCCGCCTGGCTCCACCGCCGGTTGGTGATAAACGGGCAGGTTCCAGCCCGGCACAATCGGCGCATGGGGCGGCATCAGCGCATCCTTCAACTCGTTGGCAATGCGCAATTCCTGGTTTTGTCCTTCCTCATCGGCAAGGCGCGCATCGCGCTGGCGGGCATAGAGCACACCCGCCCCCACCAGAGGCAGAATCATGCCCGCGCCCAGCAAGGTCAGCAACAAATCCACATAGCGGCGTGTTGGCCCCATCAGGCCTTGCCAATCATCCTCGGTGACCAGTGTCCACGGTGTGCCCGGCACCGGCGCATAACTCAAAATCATCTCGCCTGCGCCGGGAGCGCCCACGCGCAGCGTCCCGGCCTGCCCACTCAGCAATGGATCGGTGGTGCCGATTGTCGCATACAATTCACCCACGCGGTCGCCTACCGAATCAAACAGAATGCGCCGCTGTCCATCCAGCAGAAAGGTGCTGCCGCCGTGATCGATGCGCAAGCGCACAATGCTGGCATAGAGCGGGCTGATGGTCATCTCGCCCAGGCGCAACATGCCCGCCAGGGCGCCGGAAAACTGCCCGTCTCCATCTAGAATCGCCACACTCACCACCACCGCCTGCGTGCCTTCGGGGCCATGCCCCATCGCGTTGGAATACACCGCCCCCGGTGTACTGAGCAGCTGGCGAAAGTAGGAATAGTTCGACCAATCCATCCCCACAATTTCCGGTCGGCCCGGAACCGCGGCCGTCACCCGGCCCCGGGTGTCCAACAAAACCACCCCACCGTCGAACAGCCCTTGCTGCACAAACGCCGCGGTGCGCAGGGCCTGACGCTGGGCCTCCAAATCACGGCCTGTCATCTCCTGCGTGCGCGCCAACGCAGCGAGCGCCTGCGAAAATTTGGCAAGCTCATCGTGCATTCGCGCCGCCGAGAGGTGGGTCACCTGGCGATTGCGTTCCACAATCAACTCGAAGGTGGCGCGCCGATAGGCCAGCACAGTCGAAGTGGCAATGCCTGCCACACCAAACAGCGCCACCAGCAAAATCCAGGCGACCACATGCGTGCGCCAATAGTTTAGTCGAATCTTGGATAACACAAATTTACCTGACGAATCGCTACAGTTCCGCCGGCTGCGTCTGCTGAATCAGGATCGATGTCCGCTTGATAGTCTCCACACGCGCCTGGCCCAACGTAAAAATCTCTTCCCACACCGGACGAATCAAGCGTCGCGCGTCAATCATATTGGCAAAGATTTCGGCAGTCACCGAGTAGCCTTCCATATGCCCATCGGCAAATGCAGCAATGTCAATCGCCTGCGATTCCACCGGAAAACGCTGGTGAATATAGGCTACCCACTCGTTGACCAGCGAAGCCCGCGCCGGTTGCAGCAATTGCGAATGAATCATCGCTCGCCCATAGTCGGGGCCGATAAAAAACTTCATCAGCTCCCACGCCGCTTCGGGATATGTCGTGCCCGAATAGACGGCAAAGCCATCGGTTGAGGCGAGCGTCACCCGGCGCTCCGGGCCAATCGGAAAGGGCGCAACCCCGATCCGAAAACGCGCCTGCGACAAAATATCGCTCAAGGCCCAGGAACCATCCTCCACCATGGCAATGCGCTTCTGGATAAACGCATCGCGCGTTTGCAGATTCTGCACATCCAGCTTGCTGGCCATCACATGGTCATCCCACATGCGCGCCCGAATCCATTCCATCGCGCGCAGGGCTTCGGGCCGATCCATCCAGCTGCGTCGCGAATCTTCGGGATCGACAAAATGGCCGCCAAAGCCATTGACATGCACCTGGATGCGCTCCCAGCTGATGTCTACCATGCTACCCCAGAGATCCAGCCTGCCGTCTCCATCCTGATCCACAGTCAGGGTATGCATGGCCGCCAGATAATCGTCATAGGTCCAATTGCGCGTGGGATACGCCACGGCATAACGGTCGAAGAGGTCTTTGTTGTAATAGACCGCCAGCGCGCCGTGATATTTGGGCAGCGCAAATTGCACGCCACTGGGCGCGAAGAAACTTCGATATTGCGCGCCATCCCAATCGCTGATGATATCGCTGGACAAATCGGCCTGAACATAGGGGCGCAAATCCAGCAGATAGCCCATCTGTGCCCAAATGGGCAAGGTATCACAGCAGCCCACCAGCACATCGGGCGCGGTCCCCGCTTGCATGTCTGCCAGCATCTTTTCTTCAAAATTATCGGGGTCGGGGATGTAGAACACCTCAATATCGGGGTGGGTTTCGTAAAATTCATGCAAGAGAAGCTGTTCGCCCATACAGCGGCAATCCTGAAAAACCAGACGGGCTTTCTCTTTCGTATTCGCAGCCGGGGCAGGCGCGGTCGCGGCGGCGCACGCGCCAATCACAGAGGCGACCACAACTCCACCTGCGGCTTTGAGGAACATGCGTCGAGAAATGGCGTTCATTTTCGGGATCTTCAATTTTCGCCTGACATAGCCTGGAAACGCGCCGGAATGCGCCAGAATCTGCCGGCGACAAGTGACACAGCCACAATTATAGTACCGTCACCCAACGATGTGGTGACAATTTCTGCCCCAAATGTGCCCCAAAATGTGCTACAATTGCACGGTGACCCGCTGCACAGAGGGTCCAGATTTACAAAACCGATCTACAAACTGCCGGCGGTGCGTTCAATCGGGCGGAGCAGAGAATAGAGATGCAACCCGCTATCTCCTTTGGCGCATGGGTGACGCGTCTGCGCAAAGCACACGATCTCACCCGTGACCAACTTGCCTATAGTGCAGGCTGTTCGGTTTCGGCCCTGCGCAAAATTGAAAGCAGCGAAAGTCGCCCCTCGCGAACGCTGGCCGAGATGCTGGCGCGCAGCCTTGGCGTCCCCCCGGCAGAGTTGGCCCTGTTTGTTGCTGCGGCCCGCGACCAGCAACCAGAGACATTGTTGCCGATTGCGGTATCTCCTCCAGTATCTCCTCCAGTATCTTCGCCGATATGGCCGACAATATGGCCCACAATATGGCCCACAAATTCGCCCCCGTCACTATCACCAGCCCTTGTGCCGCCCGTGCTGACGCCACCACAGTTGCAGAGCACCCTGCCCCCGATCGGGCGCGACGCCGACATCCACGCCCTGCTCAAGTTGCTGGAAAATCCCGACTGTCGCCTGCTGAACCTGGTGGGGCCGGGCGGTGTGGGCAAAACTCGACTGGCGCAGGAATTGGCAACGCGCACCCAAACCCAGTTTCCCGGTGCAATCTACTTTCTCGATCTCACGTCTGTTCCCACTGCTACTGCCTCCGACAGTCCCATCCCGATTTCCCCCGCCGAAACCCTGTATCAGATCCTCAGCCATGTGCTCGAATCGCCGCCCGTCGCAGCCCCCGCGGTCATGCTTGCGCCTGCATCCAGCAGACCAGGGGTCACACAATCTCCCACGGCAGACACCCCGGAACAACCGTTGGCGCAAGCCCTGGCGCAAGCCAAACGTTTTCTGCTCATTCTGGATGGCTTCGACCATCTACTGGCCCCCGCCCCCGGGGAAAACGCCCCGAACAACCCGGAAGCGAGCAATGGTGCTACAAAAAGTGACACAGACCATACGCGCAGACACGCTGACCCCCCGCGTCCGGCGCAGGATGCGTCCGCCGTGTTGGCTGCGCTCTTGCAACACCGGCCCGACGTGACAATTGTTGTCACCTCGCGCACCCGCCTCCACCTGCACGCCGAATGGACTTTTCCTGTGCACGGTCTGCTATCTCCCCCGGCGACCCATGCGGGCGCACTGGCAAGCTATAGCGCGGCCAGTTGGTTTATTCACTGTGCACGCCGGATGCAGACCGACTTTCAGCTGGATCCCGAAGCGCAGGCTGCTATCGCACAGATCTGCCGTCTGGTAGAAGGTCTGCCGTTGGCAATCAAACTGGCAGCCACGTGGACACCTGCGCTCACCTGCACCGAAATTGCCGAAGAAATCGCGCGCGACCCTGCCTTTCTCGCCTGTGCGACCCGCGATCTGCCGGCACGCCACCAATCCATGCACGCCGTCTTCGAGCATTCCTGGTGCCTGCTCACCCCCGACGAACGCCGGGCCTTGCGCCACCTCACCGTCTTCGAGGGAGGTTTTCGCCGCGCCGCAGCCGCAGCCATCGCGCACGTCTCGCTGCCCAACCTTTCGGCGCTCGTGAACCAATCCCTGCTGCGCCACACGCCCACGGGGCGTTATCATATGCAATGGCTGCTGTGCCAATATCTGCAACACCAGCCCCGCGCCATCGCGCCGGATGCGGACGCGGCAACCGCACGCCCTGCCGATGACCTTTTGGCGCGCCACAGCGACTATTATCTGAACCTGGCCTGGCAGTTGGGAACGGCGCGCCCAACACATGGCGTCGCGCCTGCGTTGGGAGAGTTGGCTGCTGAAATCGACAATATGGCAGTTGCGTGGCGCTACGCACAGGCCCATGCACACACTCACACCCTGGCCGCGGCCATCGAAGGGTTCTGGCGTTTCGCCGAACACGGTGGCGACCTGTATCCCCTGCACACATGGCCCCACTTCTTCGAACACCTGTTGGCCTATGCCGAAAACCTTCGCGCGCGCCAGGCGTTCGCTCCGGCGCGCCGAGTTTTAGAGTACATCCTGGCCCATTGCGCGCGCAATCATCCCGCCCATATTCATGCTGCACGCCTGCGCGCGCACCTCCTCGCCTGAGCATACCCGCAGGGAAGTTCGCAGAGGAATCCATAGAAAAGTTAACGGAAAAGTTCACAGAAAAACTTGAGGAGAAATCGATGGGGAAGCCCGCCGGGGAATCCAAACCCGCAACTACGCTCGATTCGGACCCCACACACTGTCCCGAGTGTGGGACAGTCTTGTCCGCGGACACGACGTGCCGCGAACACTTCCATGCCCTGCTCTTTCTCGAAGCAGAAGCCCCCGACGCGGGCCTGCTTGCCCATTTCTACGCGGTGGCGACCTATGTATTGCAACATCCCGCAAGCATGGGCTATACCGTGGCAGCAATCGCCGGGCTGCGCACCGCGGTGGCAGATGCGCTGACAGGCAAGGCAGATACGGCCGGGCTGCGGCGTCGCCACAGTGCGCTTGCTGGTGGCCCGGCACGCATCACCCGCCGCCAGGATGAGCCGATTCCCAAGTGGCCCGCCTCGAATTGGCCGATGATCGTTACGGATATCATAGCGGGCGGCGCAGACGAGTACGCCACGAATGTGGAAAAGTGGGCCAGAGTCACGCTGGATACCCTCGACAGCTTTGCTCCCTGAACAAACATCTGCTTGCGGCGCGTTTAGCATCCGGGAATTTGTGCACTATCATTAGGAAGTTGCATCGCAACCGCCAATCGCACCATACCGCTTCAACGTCAATCAAGCTTAGAACTGGACACGCACCTGTTATGACTGCTTCACTCCACTTCACCCAATTCCGCGTCTGGGAAGTTGTTGTGCCCGCGCGCGCCGATATCATCGCCGCCCCCGATAAAAGCGGGCGCATCTATTCCGACAGCACCAAATGGCCCGAACGCGCGGTGCATCTGGTAGAAGGCACCACGAATACAGGCATCGTCGCCGTGGGCGAAGCCAACCGCGGCGTCACCCGCCCGGTGGTGGAAGCCACCCTGCAAGACCTGCTGGGGCGCGACCTGCTCACCACCGCGCCCGCCACCCTCTGGATGACCAGCGAAGAACCGGATGGCCTGCCGGTTGTCTATCCAAAATGGTCGTGGCACAACGCACCCGACAAAGAATATATGCTCATGGAAGCGCTTTGGCTAGATGCCGTGGGCAAAGCCGTGGGGCTGCCTGCCCATCAGCTATTGGGGGGCGCAGTGCGCAAAGTCGTGCCCACCGATTTCTGGGCCAATCGCCCCGACCCCAAGACGCTGGCGGCGCTCATCCACGAAGCCGCGGAAAACGGGCTGCACGGCATCAAGATGAAATGTAACGGCGCGGGCGATATGGTGCACGCCGTGGTGCAGATCGCCGAAGACATCCCCGCCGGTTTCCGGGTCACCATCGACCCCATGTATGCCTGGCGCAGCTTCCGCGAAAGCTATGGCTATTTCGAAATGCTGGCCTCTCTGCCCTTCACGGTGCAGATCGAAGACCCCTTCATCGTGGATGCGCTCGACGATTGGCACCGCGCACGCAGCGTGGGCGGGTTGACCATCATCTGCCATCCCCGCCGCGAAGAACTCTTCCGCATTGCCCTGCGCGAAGATATTGCCGATGGCTATAACCTGGGCGGCGGCAGCACCTACGAATTCATCCGTTCCTCGGCTGTGGCCGAATTTCACTACAAAGATTGCTGGCATGGCAGTTCGCTGGAATTGGGCGTGCTTCAGCACCTGCGTCTGCACGCGGCCGCGTGTGCGCGCAACTGCGTGCTGGGCAGCGATCTCCAGAGCGAATGGGTGCGCGAGGCCACCCTCATCACCCCCCATATGCAATATGCCGATGGCGGGGCGATTGTGCCCGACCGTCCCGGCCTGGGCGTAGACCTGGACCACGCGGCGATGCAGCCCTATACCCGCAGCACTTTCCAACTGGCCCAATAATCACACTGCGTTTTTCCGGGAGGAATGGGAGAGAAATTCCGACACCACTCTCGGAAAAGCGCTGCCGTTCATCTGAACGACAAGGAGTGGCATGTCTACCTCACAAAACCGGACTTCGGACAGCGGCGCGCCAAGCAGCACAGAAAGCGGCACAGAAAGCAGTCCCGCCATCTGGCACCAGCGCACCAGCCCCGAAACCATCGAATTGCTGCGCACACGGCGTTCGCTGCCCAACGAATTTCACCGCGACCCCGGACCCACCCCCACCCAGCAGGAAC
>JBBDIO010000009.1:0-9081 GCA_040880365.1 Litorilinea sp. | reverse complement strand
CTTGCCATGCAAAAAGCCAAAGACGCGGGCATCGGCATGGTCGCCATTTCCAACTCATTCCACTTTGGCGCAGCGGGCCACTATCCGGCAATGGCCCTGCAAGAAGACATGATCGGCGTCGGCCTCACTGGGCGATTCGCGGCCAAAGGCAGCGAAATCGGCGTGGTGCCCACCTTTGCCGCAGTGCCCATGTTCTCGACGAACCCCATCAGCATTGGCTTCCCCACACTGGAAGAGACACCCTATCTGCTGGACATGGCAACCTCTACATCCCCCTACAACCGCATCACCATGTTCAAGGAGCTGGGACGTTCTGTGCCGCTGGGCTGGGGCACCGACGCCAATGGCAATCCCTCCACCGACCCCAATGTGATTCGCCACCTCTTTCCCCTGGGTGGCACGCGCGAACAAGGCAGCCACAAAGGATATGGTCTATCCATGATGGTGGAAGTGCTTTGCGCGGTGCTTTCGGGTGGCTGGAGCAATCACTTCCCGCCCGACGACGACACTTTTGAGGGCTACAAACAAGAGGGCGACGCGCATTTTCTGGCCGCGTTCCGGGTAGATCTTTTCCAACCTGTAGATGACTTCAAGCGCGCCATGGATGCCATGATTCGCGCGCTGCACGCCGCGCCCAAGGCCGAAGGCCAGTCGCGTATCTATGTGCCGGGCGAAATTGAACACGAAACCGAACTGGAACGCCGCGCGGCGGGCATTCCTCTGCCCCAAAACGTAGTGGATACGCTCCAGGCGCTGGGCACAGAATTTGGCGTCGATTTCCCTACATCAGACTTGCCGCTGATTCCGTCACTCAACCAGGAGGCAGCGCTATGAAATTTGTCGTAGCCGTCGATTGCGAAGGCGTCGCCTGTGCCGTCGGCTCACCGGGCGGCTCGCTCAACGATTCGCGCGATCTGGAATTCGCCAAACGCCAGGCCACGCGCGAGGCCGATGCCGCAGCCCGGGGACTCTTTGCCGCGGGCGCCGAACAGGTCATCGTGTGGGACAACCACAACGGCAGCCTGAATCTGCACTATGACGACCTGGATGAACGCTGTGATATCGCACTGGGCGTCGATTTCCCCCACCGTTTCCCCGGTTTGGATAGCTCATTCGCCGGGGTGGCGCTCATCGGGTATCACGCCATGGACAACACCGAAAATGCGGTCATCGCCCACTCTTTCAGCTCTGCCACCTATCAATATATGAAGATGAACGGCAAGGAAGTGGGCGAAATGGCGATTGACGGCGCGGTAGCAGGCAAGCGCGGCGTGCCTGTGATCTTCGTTGCCAGCGACGACAAGGGCGTCGCCGAGGCGCGTCGTTTCTTCCCCCACATCGAAAGCGTGACGACCAAGCAGGCGCTCGGCTGGAATGCCGCCATCAGCAAACACCCCAAGCGCGCCGTCGCCGAAATCTATGCCGGTGTGCAACAGGCGGTTGCCCGCCTGGGCGAAATGCAGCCCTATCGCATCGCCGAGCCAATCACCTACGAGATTCGCTTCAAGCGGCTGGAAGCCGCCCAGGCGGCATCGCGCAACGCTTCGGGCTGGCAGCGTCTGGATGCGTATACCGTGGAACGCACGCTGGCAAAGCTCGAAGATTATTATTAAGCTATCGCCCGATTTCCATCGCGGCCTACGCCAGCAGCTGCTAGACGATTACCTGTTACGCCAAAGCAAGATCTGAACTTATCAAAGAATTCCTCCCAAAAGAGATGACACTTACCTCATGACTAGACTTTCGCGCCTGCATCTGGCAATGCAGGAAAACGGCTACGATGGCTTCATCGCCACGCGTCGCCCCAACCAAC
The DNA here is from genome assembly GCA_040880365.1 of Litorilinea sp. Lineage (GTDB taxonomy): Bacteria > Chloroflexota > Anaerolineae > Caldilineales > Caldilineaceae > JBBDIO01. Next base: position 7,268 of record JBBDIO010000009.1, on the reverse strand, counting down.
TCTATTTCACCCCCGCCGCCGAGCCGGTTTCAGATCTGCCCCCGGTGGCTTATATCCTCTATACTGCGGACGAAGTAACCGTCATCCCTGGCCAGATGTTTTACTATGCGGCGCGCGATGGCCTGCCCGACTGCGAAGTGGTAGAAACGCTGGTCGGCGGCGTGGACCCTGTGACTGCGCTGGCCCAACATTGTCAACGGCGCGGGCTGCAACGCGTCGTCTGCGACCGCATAGAACCGGCAGTCGCGCGCAGACTGCGCGCCGACGTGCCCGGCTTGGATATTGTGGAAGATGCACGCTTTGGGTCGCTGCTGCGTCGCAAAAAAGAGGCCGACGAACTTGTGCTCCTGCGCGCGGCCGCCCGCATTTCCGATCTGGGCATCCAGGCTGCCTTTGCCACGGCCCGACCAGGGGTGACCAACCGCGAAATTGCCGCAGCCGCCACCGAAGTCATGCTCGCGGCCGGCTGTGAAGAAGTGGGCCTTCAGGTCGCCAGCGGGAGCGGCACGGCCTATATGGGCACGGGCAGTTGGGTGTCCCAGCCCTGGCGCAAAGTGGAAGCCGGGGATATGCTGCTGGTGGATATGGGCATTCTCTATCATGGCTATCTGGGTGACCAGACCCGCACCGCCGCGATTGGCGATCCCACTCCCCAACAGCAGGAAATCATCGAAACCGTGCAGCAAGCGTATCGTTTAACACGCGACGCCATGCGCCCCGGCGCGACTGCCCAGTCGCTCTATGCCATCACCGTCGATCTCTATCGCGAAAAAGGCTGGCATCCCTATTTCCCCCACCACATATCCCACGGCCTGGGGTTGGGCGAAGACGTACCGCGCATTGCCCACGGCAGTCAGGATGTGCTGGAAAGTGGCGACACCCTCTCGTGTGAGCCGGGCGTCTATCTGCCCGGCATTGGCGGTGCGCGCTTCGAAAACATGCTGCTCATCCGTCAACACGGCGCCGAGGAACTGACCCAGTCTCCGGTGGATCCAGTCGTCGGTACGCGCTGAATCTCCAGTCCTGGCACCTCCCCCACATTTGCATCGCGCTCTCCATTCGTGGCTAGGCATTGAACCTTGACCGTGCTATCATAGCCATATTCCAGAATTACTCCCACATTAAAATAGCGACAGAAGAATCCAATCCAATTTACAAAACTAGCCAAAGGATAATTTTCCATGCGATTTGGCATGAGCGGCTGCTTTCTCCCCACCAATATGGACGATGTCACGCCTGAAATGTGCGTACGCGTGCGTGAACTGGGCTTTTCCGGCATCTTCACGCGCTTCCGCGCCAACGATCCCCATACCACCACCAAAGCCCAGGCCGAACGCCTGCGCAGTGTGCTCGCCGATAACAATCTGCGCCTCTACCAGGCGACCGGCTATTGGCAGAACATGGTGACGCCCGACGAAACCGCACGCGCCGAATCGGTGCGCACCATCCAGGCTGCGCTCAAGCTAGCCGGCCAAATGGGCGCACGCGGCATCGACACCGGCCCCGGCTCCATGAATCCCGATGGCCCCTGGTTTCCCCATCCCGACAACTGGACAGAATCGGCGCGCAAACAGCTGGTCAAGACGCTGAACGAGTGCAAGGGCACGGCCGAAGACGCCGGCGTCTTCCTCAGCCTGGAAAGCCATCAGCTGGTCACCCTGAAAGATGCCGAAATCGCGCGGGAAGTGCTGGACGAAGTCAATTCGCCCTGGGTACGCTGCGACTACGATTCGGCGAACTGGATCACGCTGGATACGGTTTTCGATACGGGCAGCGCGCTCAACCACCACTTCGACCTGCTGGGCAAGCACATTGTCAGCTGCCACGCCAAGGACATCTGGATCGAAAACCGCCTGACCCTGCATCTGGAAGACGGTTGCCCCGGCAAAGGGCTGATGGATTTCCGCACCCTTTTCCGCCGCATGGAAGCTCTGAATCCCGACTATCCGGTGATTTCCGAGGGCAATTCCACCGAAGAGCTGCCCGAAGTGATCGCCTTGTTCCAGCGCACTGCCGAAGAGCTGGGGATTCGCGTATTGGATGCCCACGAAGAACCCGCCGCCTGACATACGGTTTGTCTGAAAACGATACTTAAAAAATCAGTTTCACATCTATCCTAGAGAGTAGTATGCTATGGCGAACTTACGCTTTGCAGCGCCCAAAGAACGGCGCGTGGCAGTCATCACCGGGGGTGCGCGGGGTCTGGGGCGGGCGTGTGCACTGCGCATCGCCGAGGAAGGCCGCGACATCGTCATCGCCGATGTGCTGGATGCCGGCAATGACGTAGTGAAAGAAGTCGAAGCCCTGGGTCAAAAGGCGATCTACGTGCCCACCGATGTCACCGACGAAAGCGCGGTGCAGGCGCTCATGCAAACCGCGGTAGACACGTTCGGACGGCTGGACATTCTGGTCTGCTGCGCGGGTATCCTGGGCATCGAAGCGCCGTTTCATGAACAATCTGTCGCCCAGTTCGACAAAGTCATGCGTATTAACATCTACGGCGTATTTCACGCCCATCAGGCCGCGATTCCCCACATGCTCAAGGGCGGCTGGGGACGCTGTGTGACAATCACATCGGGCGCACGCAACGGCGCGACCAACCAGGTGCCCTATGGCGTTTCCAAGGGCGCCGTCTATTCGTTTGTGGGTGCGTTGGGCAATGCCTATTCCAAACAAGGTGTATTCGTCAACGGCGTCGAACCGGGGCGCGCGCTCACCGATATGGTGGTTCCCCGCTTCTCCCCCGAATTCATCGCCAACCCTGGCAATCCGCTGGGTCGCTATTCGGACCCCGAAGAAGTAGCAGAAGTAGTCGAGGTGCTCACCTCGGAACGCAATACCTACACAACGGGTTCGGTCTGGAGTGTTAAAGGAGCAACGGGATAAATATGGGAACTGATGTGGCGAATAATGGGGGTGCCGCGGCGTCTACGGCTGGTTCGGCCCTGGAAGCCTGGGCCGGGATTGCGCAAGCGCCCGAACTGATTGAGTATTTCAAGGGTTTATTCAACCGCGCCGCGGTCACAGTGGAAGATACTGGCGAGCAGTTTACGGTCATCCACACGGGCACCGATATCCAGCTCGCACCGGGCATCCAAAAGCCGGTGGATTTCCATGTGCCGTTGTTGTGGGAAAATGTGAGCTATCTGGTGGAATTTTCTGAAGATGGCGCAATCAGCCCCGATGAATCCTGGCGCATTATCTGTGTGCTGTTCACACCGCTCACCCAGGCCGCGCTGTCTAACCCTATCGTGGCTAAAAATTGGCTGCGCAAAATTGCGGGCGTCGAATCGCTGATTCACGTCCACCTGCTCAATCCCGAAGGCGATGACGCCGCGGCCCATACCCTTGCTTTTGCCGGTGACCAGTGGCTGGTGCTGCCCGGTTTGCACGGCAAACCCGAACGTACCTATAACCTGAAGCCCGACGCCGCATTGGAATTTCAGCGTCACCTGTTCACCACGCTCAAGTCCGATTCTTCTACGGCCTGGTGGCATTTCGCCAACTGGTATCGCGACTGGCGCACGGGCGTTTCCGTCACCGGAAGTTAAGCGGCATCTTGGCAAAAGACGGCGGCTACGCGGCAATCGGACTCCAGAACCCGCGAGACCGACGCAAAATCGCCTCTCTGCTGCGGGCGGCCTTCTGTTTTGGGGCCGCCCTGGTGGCCGTCAGCGGCAAACGCTACAAAGTCCAGCGCACCGACACGGCATCGGCCCACGTTCATCTGCCCCTGCTCGAAGTGGCAACCCTGCAACAGGCCATCCCCTACGACTGTGTGCCCGTGGCAATCGAGCGTCGCGCCGACGCCATCGCTCTGCCCACCTATGTGCACCCACTCAACGCGTTTTATGTCTTTGGCCCCGAAGATGGTGACCTGGGCAAGGCCGTGACCAGCTGGTGTCGCGATGTGGTCTACATTCCCACCGCCCACTCGCTCAATCTGGCCGCGGCCGTGAACATTGTCCTCTATGATCGCGCGGCCAAACGACTTGCGTCTGCGTCGCCTGCGCCTACAAATCCACTTCCTGCTGGCCCGTAATCAATACCACCTTGTTGTGATCGTTTAACTCGCCCAGCGCGCCCATAAACGCCTGGGGATCCGCGCCGCGTTTCAGCTCCACGCTATAGGCCAGCTCCACCAGCGTGCCCGCCTGCACAGTCTCAATCGCCACCATTTCATGCCGGTTTACAAACTGCTCGAACACACTGTCGAACAGGGTAGCGTAGGGCATATCACCCGGCAAGCGAATTTTCAGAAAAAGCGGCGCGGTGTCTTTGGCGAACATATTTGTAGTGGTCATGAGCCAGACCAGCCCCGAAATGATCCCTGTGGCAATCGTCGCCAGCAGATAAAAGCGCGTGCCACACGCCATACCAATCGCCATCGCGTAAAAAATGAACCCTACATCGCGCGTCTCTTTGATTGCGTTGCGAAAGCGCACAATCGAAAGCGCCCCCACCAACGCAAACGCGCGGGCAATATTAGACCCGATAATCAGCATGACAATGCTCACGACCATGCCCATGAGCACCAGGGTCTGCACATACGACTGGGAATAGACGACGCTGCGGTGGGTGGCCCGATAGGTCAATCCAATTATCATGGAAAGCACAAAGCTCAGCACAAGGGTCAGGGCAACATCCTGGACGGTGAAAAGTTCAGATGAATCTGAAACCAGATCAAAAAATGACGAGAGATCCATGAGCCTCACTACTCTCTGGACAAGTGACACACCCGCGGCGCGCACCAGTTTGTCGGTGAATACGGCTAGCGAAAACGAGCCGCGAAAATGTTCCGTGAAAACGCCTACCGCATAGTTGTCGGCGCTACCAGCACGCGCCGCCGCGGGCCTGCCAGATGATGATGTTCCACGGCTGCGCCATATTTGCTGAATCGCTGCAAACGACAGCGATGCCGGTTCAGCATCTGCGCCAGCCAATAGGGTACATTACTGTTTACCTTTACCTCCAGAATCATAAACTCTGGCGGCAAGAAAAAGCTATTGTCGGCATGGTCAGTGGATAGCAGCGACAGATCGTGGACGCGGCTGCGCAGATTGGAATCGAACGTGACCCGCAAATCGGGATAGAGTGCGTTGCCTTCCAATGCCAGCCGGTGATAGCGCACGATGCATGTTGGCCGAATATCCAGTGTGCGCTGCAAATAGTATACCTCTTGCATCACCTCGCGCGCCTCTGCGGGCAGGTCGGCGGGCGGCGTATCAAAATCGTCAAACGCAATCGCCTGGGCATAGGGCAAAGCCGCGCGCCGCTTGCGAATCAGCTTATCCACCCGCTGCTTGATTTCCAGAAAACAGACCGTGTCGGGCGTCATCGCAGCATCGTCAGCAGCATCGTCATAGGTGCGCACCCGCACCTTGCGCCGCACCCGATGGCCCTCGATCTTATCCCAATAGAATTTGTGGTCGGGCGTATCATAGTAAAGGCTGGTGATGGGATATGTGCCATCCGCCTGGGCATGGGCATCCACTTGCAGATACTCGCCCAATTCGTCCAGCAATTGCGCCTGGACATCGTGGCGGATCAGGTATTTCAACTCATGCCGCAAATCGGTCTTCACGCGCAGTGAGGTCATTCGCCGCTTTCCCCCGTGCCCGACGCGCCAGACGCATCATCGGACGCGCCAGCCGCGGTCGGCCCCGCCACTTGTGTGCCGTCGGGCGCGCCGGGGCTGCCGTGGATCACCGCACTGGCGCGCCAACTCTGGGGCAGATTGGGGTCCTCGACCAGGCTGTGACGCGTCAGCGAATCGCCCGCGCCCCCCGCCGAAATCGGCCAGCGTTCGTCTACGCCGTAAGTCAATGCATCCAGCACTGTGCCCGTGCGCGTCCGCAACGCCAGATATTCGCCCTGATTCGACAAACGTCCTTCAAATACGCCGTGGATGGACGCTTCGGGATAGCGACTGCGAAACGCCGAAAAATCGCGCACAAAGACCATGCGTTCACCCGCGGCAATCGACCGATATTCGACAAAACGAAACTCGATGCCTTCAAAAAACGCGCCCGACAAATCGACTGCCAACTCGCCGGTATTCATGATTTCCACAAATTCAAAATCGCCACCCCCCGCGGGGTTATACATAATTTCTGTAATCCGCACATCGCCCACCTGCTCCGTGCGCCAAAAATGCGCCACATTGGCCGCGCTCCATACCGGCGCGGCGGGCGTTCCGGCCACGGCGTGTGTCACTACGGAGCGTGCCGTCACTACTGTGGCATCGTCTAGGTCAATGGCTGCCGTATAGCGCTGGGCTGTGGGCGCAATTTCGCCCGTGCCCGCCATGCGCGGATCGCTGCCATCCAACGTGAAATAGATTGCCGCATCATTCGCACCAGCATCGGCCCCCGCCCCAGAGTCGAGCGTCAACGCCAGCGTCCCGTCAAACGCACCCCCCGGTTGACTCATCAGCGGCGCATCCGGCGCAGGATAATAGCCCGCCGCGCGTGCCAGTTCTATCAAGCGCGCGGCGTTGCCGTCCATCTGCACCAGGACCAAATCGCGCGCGTGCGCCCAATCGTCGGGCGTAATCGGCTCTGCATAGCGCACAGCCCCCCAGCGCGCCGATTCTGCGGCAACGGCGTTCTCAATTTCGGCATTAAGCGCCTGCCAGCGCGCCTGGGCATGGGCATCGGTCAACGCGCCCGCGTGATGCAGCTGTGCGAAAAGCCGGTCGGCAAACAGCACACGAAAATCGGGATTTTCCCACAACGCCTCAAATACCAGCTTCACCACATTGGGAAAAGGCGCGTCCTCCACTTCATCGACGCCCAGCCGAACCTCCGCGCCCGCGTGCCAGATGTCCTCGGCATCCCACACAAAAAAGAGATTGCGCCCCGCGGGGTATTGTACATTCACCGTCCAGTTATTTTCCGGCCAATCGCGGTTGCCCATATACCACTGGAGAATCACATAGTCGCTGAACTGAATAGGGTCTATAAATTCCAGCATGGTGGCATAGCGTTCGGGGTCTGCCAGATTGCCGCTTCGGGCCAGGTCCAGCATCACCAGAAAACGGTCGGGCATCCCAGGGCGCATACCGCCCTGGGTCACCGAAAACCAGTCTTCCGGCTCCCCACCCAGATTGGCCGCGGCAAAATCGGTATCCAGCCGCTCGACCAGATTATACAGCCCCCAATACGCGCCATTGATATACAGATGGACAAAACGCCCGTGGCTGCCAATCCCCGACATGGCAAGCTGGGAGCGGCGCGCCCACTCATCGCGTGTGTAGGTGGGCAACC
>JBBDIO010000008.1:0-9113 GCA_040880365.1 Litorilinea sp. | reverse complement strand
GCTCCAACGCGATGAGATAGATGGACATGAAAATATCCCAGGCCAACCGCGTGCCGTGCAGCCAGGTGAGCAGACGCGCCAGCCAGACATCGAATTGCCCTGGATAGCCCACCACCATCACATCATAGCGTCCACGCAGACGCAGCCCCCGCCACGCCAGGCGCGCATAGCTGCGCAGCACGCGCCCCAGAAATGCCGGACTCCGCCACCCGCCCTGGGTCGCCTGCACCCGGTCTTCGATGCCATGCCACAGCGTCTCGTGGCAGATTTGCACATCCACCCCGTTACGGCGCAAGCCTTCGATCATGATGCGATTGCGCGAATATTCATCGCGATAGGCCCCAAAATAGCAGACCCGCAGCGGGGACCCCGCCATCAGTCGCAGCGCGGTCGCCGCCATCAGTCGCCGTCCAGTTGGGCCTTGCGCAGCCGATAGAGAATGTTTTCCATGATCTTGCGGTTGAAGCCCACCAAATCCGCCACCAGACCAATCAGCAGAATCTGAAAGCCCACGATGAGCAGAATCGCGGTGAGAATCAGCGATTGGATATGGCCTGCGCCATTGCCCGAAAAGAAGAAAAAGAGGAAGCGCAGCCCCAGCAATGTGCCCGCCACAATCGAGGCGGTGCCCAGCGTGGCAAAGAGGCGCAGGGGCTGATAGAGCGTATAGGCGCGCACAATGGTGATGGACGAATGGAGCATAAAGTGGAGCATGTTGGTCTGCAAGCGCGACGGGCGCGTCGGCCCGTGGGTGCGCACGGGCACAAAGCGCACGGGCGTGCCCCGGCTCCCCGCCTGGATGAGCGTTTCCAGCGTATAGGAATAGTGGCTCAGCACCATCATGTTGAGCACGGCCTCGCGCGTCATGGCGCGGAATCCGCTGGTAGCGTCGGGGATGGCGATGCCCGCGGCCTGAGAGATGACCCAGGAACCAAAGCGCTGCAACAGCCGCTTGATGGGCGAAAAGTGGGCAATTTGTCCTACGCCGCGGTCGCCCACCACAATCTGGGCCTGCCCCGCCACAATTGGCGCGACCAACTCGGCAATATCTGCGCCGTAATATTGATTGTCGGCATCGGTATTGACGATGATATCCGCGCCCAGGCGCAGACCGGCATCCACGCCCGCGGCAAACGCCTTTGCCAGCCCCCGGTTATACTCCAGCGCCACGATGTGATGCACACCCAGCCCGCGCGCCACGGCAATCGTATCGTCACGGCTGCCGTCGTCGATGATCAGAAACTCGATGCTATCAATTCCCGGCAACTGGCGCGGCAGATCGGCAATCGTTTGGGGCAGGGTCTCCGCTTCGTTGAAGCAGGGAATCTGAATAATGAGCTTCACGCGTCTACCGCTTGTCCGACCGGTCGCGAGAATCGCCGCCGCGCCGGCCCATGAGATTGCCAAAGAACATCTGGCGCAGGAACCCCGATTCGCCCGATTTGGGGGCATCGTTCTGGGGCAATTCTTCCCACTTCTTCAAAATGGCCGAAGTCTCCCAATCGGCGCGGGCGCGGGTGGCTTCGGTGAGCGCCTTCAAGAGCGGATCGGCCGCGGTGTCCCCGTCTTTGTCAGTAGCTTTCCTGCCCACATGCCCATTGGTAGGCGCGGCCGCTTCACCGGCAGGCAGTTGGCCCGCAGGCGATTCTGCAGCAGACCCCCCAGCAGGTCCGGCAGTGGCAGAACGCGCGGCCGACCCCGGTTCGCCCGCCAGCCATTGCATCCACGCTTCCATTTCGGTGTGCAGGGCGCGCAGGCGATGTAACAGGTTGGCCCGATTCGGCTCCAGCGCGGCCAGAATCTGCTCGGCGCTCTGTCCCAATTCGGTGGCGTGGGCAAACTGTCGCCCCGCCAGACGCCGCGCCTCGCGCCAGCCCGGCGCGGCGCTTGCCTGGCGCATGAGAATCGCGGCCAGCAACTGGGGCAATTGCTCCACGCCGGCCACAATCCCGTCGTGTTCGGCGGCATCGACAAAAAACGGCGTCGCGCCCACCCGTTCCACATAGTCGCTGGCGAGTTGCACCGCGTCGGCTTCGGTCTGCAAGCCGGGCGCGAGGGCAAACACGATCTCCTCAAAGAGATCGGCGCGCTGTTCCAACTGTCCGCCCACGCCCGAAAGCACGGGCCGCCCCACCACAAAATGCGCATGGCTGGGCAACAAACGGTCGGCCAGATCAATGGTGGGCTGCATCAGGCTGACCAGCGCAAAGACCAGCGCGCCGGGCTTCAGGTCTTCGGCAATGTGACCCAACATCTCCTCTAATTCGGCAAAGGGCAGCGCCAGCACAATCATATCTGCGCCTTCGCACGCGTTGTGCAGATTCCACTCGGTGCGGTGGACTGCGCCGCTGCGTTTGGCCGCCTGGGTCGCCTGGGGATCCCGGTCGTGGCCCACAATCTCAAAAGTGGCCTCTTCGCGCTGCAACGCCAGCCCCATGCTCGCGCCGCGCAGCCCCAACCCCAAAATCGCAATAATCGGTTTTGCCATGTTTTCTCCTTAATTCCTGCTATCTGCCCACTGGAGCACGCGTAACAGTTCCAAAAAACGGGGTGAGCCTATGCGCAGGTGCATATCCTGGTGGTGGGCAATCAACCGGCATGTAATCTCCGAACAACCCGCGGCCCGCGCCGCGGCTGCGCCCAGGGTGGGGTGATGCAGATGCAGATAGAGCAGAAAACGCCAGCCCCGCGTCGCATCATCCACGGCCCAGCGCGTTAACAAACGGGGGGCCACCGCTTCGAGCACCACCAAAGGCCCGCGCCACCACAGCCCCAGCCGCGCCGGTTGCCCGCCCGCCTCGGTGTGGCCGCCAGCCTCGGTGTGGTGAATCTTGCCCACATCGTGCAACAGCGCCGCCACCGCCAAATCGGAATCGTGAAACCCTGCGATCTGCACGGCATATAGCACATTGAGGCTGTGCCGCTGCGCATCTACCGGCATGTGATCGAATAAGGCCCGCGCATCTGGCGGCAGCAATTCCGCGGCGAGTGTGCGCTCGGCGGCAGTCACCTGGGCCAAAAAGCCCTGCAAAAACTGCCCCACCCGATAGCGCACGCCCGACGCAGGCCGCGTAGCTGACGCAGTAGGCCCAGTAGGCGCAGTGGACACACAGCCCTGCTTCACAGCCTGCCCGCGCCTAGACCACGAACCGGAACAGCGTCTGCATAATCAAATCGGTGGGGGTGCGGATGATCTGCGGTGCGATGAAAATAATCGCAATCAGAATGAAAAAGCCCCAGCGCGCCAGATTCATTTGCAGGGTATAGGTATCGCCCGGCAGCAGCGCAAAGAGCACATGCGAGCCATCCAGCGGCGGAATCGGCAGCAGATTAAAGACAAACAGCAACACGTTGATCTGGACAAAGAAGATCACAAATTGGGTCACAAACTGATTGTTGACGCCATCGGTCACGGCAAAGAAAATCACGCCCAGCACGGCCAGCAGAATATTGCTCACCGGCCCGGCCAGCGCCACCAGAATGGAACCTAGTTTCGGATCGACCGTGATATTGCGCGGATTCCACTGCACCGGCCTGGCCCAGCCAAACCCGGCAAACAGAATGAGAATTGCGCCCATCGGATCGATATGCACCAGGGGATTCAGCGTATACCGACCTTGCAGCCGCGGCGTGGGATCGCCCAATGCCACCGCCATCGCGGCATGGGCATATTCATGCACGGGCAACGCCACAAAAATAATCATGGCGACCGCCAACAGCCGCGCCGGCGAAATCAGATTGCCGCCCATCGTGAACAGGCCATAGACCAACAAAGCCCCCACCACCCCAACGATAATCTTTTGAGTGGCGGATAGAGACAACCACCCGCGCCGCATGGACTCGGGAATCATGCGCAATCCTTCCTCTACAAAACAAGATTCAAACACAAATGCGTCACGGGCCTGCCCGGCAACAGTTCCCTGGGCAACACGCCGGATTCCGCAGCAATACCGGCATATTTCTCACAATCTACTGCCCACACTCTACTGCCGGAATATCTGCGCCATTATAGCACGCCCCCCAAACGCAAACACAATCCCCCGCATCTCAACAAGCGAGGCATTCTTACAGAACCTATCGCACATACAATCTGCGTGCGCGCCTGCGCGAGTTGGCAAAATGCGCCGCGGTTCGCTATGATCGATCAGAATGCAGAACAAATCTTCCTTTTCCTTTCTGGGGCCTGGCCTGAGGTCTTTCCTGGGGCAAATGCAAACGTGGTTCAACAGATCGCCCACGCGCGCCCTGCTGGCGGTGCTTGTGGTCGGCGTGCTGGTAGCAGGCGGCGTGTGGCTGGTGCAATGGCGCAACGACGATACGGTTCCCCTGGGACCGCAGCAGACCGTGCAGACCATCAACCCCAAAATGGGGATGCACACCCGGCTCACCGATGAAGTCGAACCCTGGAAAATCAAACAATCTCTGGAAATGGTGCGCGAAATGGGCGCACCGTGGATTGTGGAATATTTCCCCTGGGCCTATATCGAACCCGAAGCGGGCCGCTATCGCTGGGGCCATGCCGATACGGTGATCCAGCACGCCAACCGCCAGGGGCTGGAAGTCATCGCCCGCCTGGGATTTGTGCCCGAATGGGCGCGCCCGCCCGAAACCACGCCCCTCTATCTGGATGCAGAACAGTTTGTCGACTTTGGTCGATTTGCCGCCGAGTTTGTCGCCCGCTATGCCGAAGATGTGCGCTATGTGGTCATCTGGAACGAGCCAAACCTGGCTTTGGAATGGGGCTATGCGCCGGTGGACCCCGATAAGTATGTGGAAATGTTGCGCGTGGTCTATCCCATGATCAAGGCCGCCAACCCCAACGTGCAGGTGCTGGCAGGCGCGCTCGCGCCCACCCTCGCGCCGCCGGGCAGCGAAGACGGCATGAACGACCTGCTCTTTTTACAGCGCATGTACGACGCCGACGCGGCCGACTACTTCGATATTCTGGCCGTCCATTCCTATGGCTGGTATTCGGACCCCGACGAGCCGCCCGATCCCCAGGTCGTGAATTTTCGGCGCACAGAATTATTGCGCGACATCATGGTCGAAAATGGCGACGCCCACAAGACAGTCATGATCACCGAGGCGGGCTGGAACGACCACCCCCGCTGGACGCGCGCCGTGCCGCCCGGTCTGCGCATCGACTACACCATCCGCGCCTTCGATCTGGCTATGACCGAATGGGACTGGCTGGAAGCCGTGTGCATGTGGGCCTTTCGCTATCCGTGGGATCAACGCTCCTATCAGGACTATTTCACTTTTGTAGATACCGAATTCGAGCCGAAGCCCATCTATGAAGAGGTGCAACGCTATGCGCGCGGCGAATGGGCGCGCCGGTGAAACAGGATAACACGGGATGACACAGTGAGAGCAGATCACGAAGCGCCAGAACGTGCGACAAATAACAATCCGGGGCGGCGACCGTCGGCAGTCCGCAGCTTTGGCATGGCGATTGGGGTGGGGCTGCTCTTTCTGATTGTAGTCTTTGTGGTGGCGCGCGTGCGCGGCGAAGGCGACCTGTTGCGGTTCTTTCTGCGCCAGGATCAGACGTGGCTCGATATGCAGGCGCGCGGCACCTGGCGCGTGGGCATGGATCCCAGCTTTCCCCCGTTCCAAAGTCTGAACGAGGCCGGTGAACCGATTGGCTTTGATGTGGATCTGGCGCACCAACTGGCCGCCGCATGGGATATGGACGTGGAGATTGTGGCCCTGGGTTTCGACAGTTTGCTCGATGCGTTGCAGGCGGGCAGAATAGATAGCGTGGTCAGCGCGCTGCCCCACGATCCACGCGCCACCCGCGATGTCGCCTATTCGCCGCCCTATTTCGAAGCGGGTATCCGTCTGGCCGTGCGCCCCGATTCTGCACTGACCGGCGCAGACCTGACCCCGCAAGACTCGTCCAGCACAGACCAGCCCAGCACAGACCAAACCAGCACAGTCCAGCCCAACGCAGTGCAGACAGAAGCCGAGCTGGTAGCGGCACTCACGGGTCTGCGGCTGGCGGTAGAATGGGGCAGTATGGGCGATATGGTTGGCCGTCGCCTGCACCGCGCCGACGCCACTATCGAGGTGGTGCCGTTCGAGACGCCGGACGCGGCGATTGCCGCAGCCCAGGCAGACACGACCCTGGATGGGCTGCTGATCGACAATGTCTCGCTGCGCCAGGCCCAGGGCCAGGGCGCGAATCTGGTCGCCGTCGGCCCCGCCGTGGCCGGCAACGCCTATGTGATTGCCGTGCCCGTGCGTGCGACCACGCTCCACGACCAGTTGACGGCAACACTGACCCAGCTCATCCGCGCCGGGGAACTGGAACAACTGGAAGCCCGGTGGTTCGGCCCCATCGAATAGCCCAACCGAGCAACCAGATTGCACAGCCGGCTACTGAATAAAGACTCACGGAACAGATACTCTATGACCAGCTATGGCTGGCCTGCGTGCCGATCTAATAAACTTCCACAATCGAGGTGTTAATAAATTATGTCTGTCGAGACCAAATCCGCGCCCCGCGCCACATCGCTTGCGCCCGATGCGCTCTATACAAAATGCACGCTGCCCCAGATGGACTTTGCCACCACCGCCGATCTCCAGGCGGCCAATGCGAATGATGCGGTAGACTATGTGGGCCATGAACGCGCCGTGCAAGCCATCGAGATGGGTGTCAGCATAGAACGGCAAGGCTACAACATCTATGCGATGGGGCCGGTGGGCGCGGGCAAGCGTGCGCTGGTCACACGCTTCATCGAAGCGCGCGCAGCCAACGAACCGCCGCCCGATGATTGGGTCTATGTAAACAATTTCAAGCAGCCCAACGCGCCGTTGGCCCTGCGGCTGCCCGCGGGACAGGGTCGCCAGTTGCAACAGGATATGGCGCAACTGGTCGAAGACATGCGCACCGCACTCTCTTCGGCCTTTGAAAGCGACGAATATCAGACCCGCCGCCAGGCCCTCACCGAAGAATATCAGGAACGCCAGCAGGAAAACCTGCGCGTGCTCCAGGAAGAAGCGCGCACGCGCGGCCTTGCGCTCTTGCGCACGCCCAGCGGGCTGGCGTTTGCGCCGCTGCAAAACGGCGAGGTCTTGCCCCCCGAAGAGTTCCAGAAACTGCCCGAAGAAGAACAAAAGCGCGTGCAGGCCGAGGTGGAAGGTCTGCAATCCAAATTGCAGACGGTGCTCATGGAAGTGCCCAAGTGGGAGCGGGAACTGACGCGCCGGATGCGCGCACTGAACCAGGAAGTCGCCGGCTTTGTGCTGGACGATCTGCTGGACGATCTGTATACCAAATACGAAGCCCTGCCCCAGGTGGTGGAGTATCTGCACGCTGTGCGCAAGGATGTGGGCGAAAATCTGGAAGGTTTCATCGAATCATCGGGCGAGGACAAAAGCAACCAGCCCCCCGCCAACCTGCCCATACCCGAAGCCATGCGCCCCGGCAACCATCTGCGCCGCTACACGGTCAATCTGCTGGTCGATTCTGCCGACGCCAAAGGCGCGCCGGTGATCCACGAAAGCAACCCCTCCTATCTCAATCTGGTGGGGCGCGTCGAGCAAATGGCAATGATGGGCGCCCTGATTACCGATTTCACGCTCATCAAACCGGGTGCGCTCCACCGCGCCAATGGCGGCTATCTGATCCTCGACGCGGCCAAAGTGCTGACCAATCCCTATGCGTGGGAAGGTCTCAAGCGCGCCCTGCAATTCGACGAAGTGCGCATCGAATCGCCGGGCCAGATGATGAACATGACCACCACCGTCACCATCGAAGCCGAGCCGGTAGAGCTGGATGTGAAGGTTGTGCTCATGGGCGACCGCATGATCTACTACATGCTGGCGCAAGCCGACCCCGATTTCCAGCAGCTCTTCAAAATTGCCGCCGATTTCGACGACAAAATTGATCGCAACGAAGCCAACTCGGTGCAATATGCCCGGCTGATTGCCAATATTATCCACAAGGAAGAGTTGCGCCCCTTTGCCAAAGATGCCGTCTGTCGCGTCATCGAACATGCCGCACGCCTGGTCTCCGATTCCGAACGGCTCACCGCCCAGGTGCAGACCATCGTAGACCTGCTGGAAGAGGCCGACCACTGGGCAGGCCGGGCTGCCACGAACAAGAATGGCAAAACGAAGGGCAAGGCCAATGGGGATGCAATCGTAGAGCGTGAGCATGTGCAGGCTGCGCTCGATGCCCGCGCCTATCGTTCCGGGCGCGTGCGCGAAGGGATGCAGGAAGATATCCTGCGCGCCACCATCCATGTCGCCACCGAAGGCACAGTCGTCGGACAGATCAACGGGCTTTCGGTGCTGCAAATGGGCAACTATGCCTTTGGCCGCCCCGCGCGCATCACGGCCAATGTCTATCTGGGGCGCGGCGAAGTCATCAATATCGAACGCGAAGTCGCGCTCAGCGGGCCGTTACATTCCAAAGGCGTCATGATTCTCGCCGCTTTCCTGCGCGGACGCTACACCTCGCGCCACCCGCTTTCGCTGGGCGCAGCGCTGGTCTTCGAGCAGTCCTATGGCGGCATCGACGGCGACAGCGCATCTTCTACCGAACTCTACGCACTGCTCTCGGCCATTGCCCAGGTCCCCATCCGCCAATCGCTGGCGGTGACCGGCTCGGTAGACCAATATGGCAATGTGCAGGCGATTGGCGGCGTCAATGAAAAAATCGAGGGCTTCTTCGATCTCTGCCGGGCGCGCGAACTTAGCGGCGACCAGGGCGTAGTGATTCCCGCGTCCAACGTCAAACATCTCATGCTGCGCCAGGATG
The DNA here is from genome assembly GCA_040880365.1 of Litorilinea sp. Lineage (GTDB taxonomy): Bacteria > Chloroflexota > Anaerolineae > Caldilineales > Caldilineaceae > JBBDIO01. The sequence goes on along the minus strand of JBBDIO010000008.1, from coordinate 346 downwards.
TGGTAGACGCAGTGGCCGCGGGCGAATTTCACGTCTATCCCGTAGAAACCATCGACCAGGGCATCGAGATCCTCACCGGCGTCGCCGCGGGCGAACGCGATGCCGACGGCGACTATCCCGCGGGCACGCTCAACCGCCTGGTTGCCGACCGGCTGGAAGAATTCGCCAAACAGCGGCAGGCCTTTGCCCAGGATGTGGAACACGAAGACGCCGCCAACAGCTAGCCGACAATCAAGCCGTCAACAAAATGACGACCCATTGAGGTTACACAGCCGTTTGAGACTGTATAGCAGACAGTTTACGAGGAGCGCACATGAGTCGGTTAGCAGACTATGACCAGTATATC
>JBBDIO010000007.1:0-9147 GCA_040880365.1 Litorilinea sp. | reverse complement strand
CGGCGGCCAGCGCGGCCAGTACCAGCGCCATCCCGGCGCGAATATCGGGGCTGCTTACCGGCTGACCGACCAGGCGGCTGGGGCCGACAACGACGGCGCGGTGGGGATCGCAGAGGATGATCTGGGCGCCCATCGTGATCAGCCGATCTACAAAAAAGAGGCGGCTTTCATACATTTTTTCGTGGACGATGACGGTGCCCTGGGCCTGGGTGGCCGTGACCAGTGCAATGCTCATGAGATCGGGCGGAAACGCGGGCCAGGGGGCATCGTCGATTTTGGGGATGGCGCCGCCGAAATCGGGTTTGATGCGCAGTTCCTGCTCGTCTGCCACAATGAGCGTATAGGCTTCTTCGGGCGCAACGGTGGGATCGTGGGCCACGCGCATATTGACGCCCAGCCGTTCGCCGAAGATCATCTCGATCATGCGCAGATGTTCGGGCGCGACGCCGGTAATGTGCAATTCGCCGGGGGTGATGGCGCCCAGCCCGATATAGCTGCCGACTTCTACAAAATCGGGGCTGATGTGATGTTCGCCACCGTTCAGCCGATCCTGGCCGTGGATGGTGAGCGTGTTGCTGCCGATACCTTCGATGGGGCAGCCCATGCTCACCAGCAGCCGGCATACATCCTGCACATGGGGTTCGCTGGCGGCATTGCGCAATATTGTGGTGCCTTTGGCCAATGCCGCGGCCATGATGCCGTTTTCGGTCGCGGTGACAGATGCCTCATCCAGCAGAATATCCGCGCCCACCAGACGCCCGCTGGATGCCAGTGCAAATTTGCCGTTCTGTTGCAGCCGCGCGCCCATGCTGCCGAGTACCTGGAGGTGGGTATCAATGCGCCGCCGCCCAATGTCGTCGCCCCCCGCCGAGGTCGCGACGCTGAATGTGCCGCAGCGCGCCAGCAACGGACCCATGAGCGTGAGCGAGCCGCGGATCTGGCTGAAACGCGCCGCGTCGGGCTGGGTGCTGTGCAGGTTGCGCGCACACAGGGTGACACTCTGCCCCTGCGTCGTGATTTCTACGCCCATCGGCTCCAGAATGTGATACATGGTGCGTACATCGCCGATATCGGGCATGTTGTGGAGCGTGACCGGCTCTTCGGTGAGCAGGCAGGCCGAAAGCAAGGGCAGCGCGGCATTTTTGTTGCCGATGGGCCGAATCTCCCCGCGCAGCGGGTTGCCGCCTTCGATAATAAATGAAGTCATAGAAAATTGTCCTTATTTTGTTTCGATATTTTGTTTTGGTGCCCCTGCGGAAGTGCGCTGTTATGCGTTCTGGCGCAAGAGTAACGCCGGGGCAAACTTTCCGGTTCCCAGCCGTGGCCTGAATGATTGCACGTGGTTGTCTGCGGGGGCTGTAATGGCGACAATTGTAGCCCATTTTGGCCTAACCTTCGATCTGGTGGATTGGGTTGGAATCTGGTGTTTGATCGAGGCGAACAAATGTTCCGTACCCAGAGGTCGGAAATTCTGGTTTCAGCGGTTTTGTGGTATACTAAACGCTGGATTTATTGCGGTTTGGGGCCGCAGTTTATCGGGCAATTTATCGAGTTGAATTGCACAGATCATGCATACACAATTCCTAGGCCAGATCCACAAGACAGGATGTTGAGGTTGGGTGTCATCGACAGTTTATCTGCCGGCTATCGTTTTTTGGGCAGACGTATGGAGATCGTTCTAATTCCCATATTGCTGGATTTGTTGATTTGGTACGCACCCCAGTTCAGTATTGCGCCGTTGTTTGCACAGCTGGCGCGGTTCTATACGTCGGCTGCGACTGCGCCCGATCTGCCCGCCGATACGGGGATGATGGCGGAGCAAGTTGCCGAGTTGCTGGCGCTGACCGGCGAACGCACAAATTTGTTGCAATTGCTGATCAATACCACTGTGCTGCATGTGCCGGGGCTGTTGGCGAATCTGGGCGCGACGGGAACCCAGGCTGTTGCCCAGATTGCCAGTTGGGGGCAGGCGCTTACACTCGTTGCGGGCTTTGGGCTGATTGGGCTGTTGGTGGGTGTTATCTATCTCAACCTGTTGGCGTTACATTTACCCATCGGACGGACGCCTAAATCTACAGGTGTGGGCGAATTTTTGCAGACGGTGATACGTCATTGGTTTATGGTAGTGCTGTTTATTGTGGTGGTGGCGGTCTTGTTGCTGAGTGCGGGCGTGCCGCTTTCGATTGGCATCGGGTTACTCACATTGATTAGCCCCGCCATTGGCGCACTTGCCATGCCGTTCTTTGGCGGGTTGCTGTTGCTGGTCTTTTTCTATCTCTATTTTGTAACGGCGGCGCTCATTCTCGACAATCTGCCGATCCAGCGGGCGATGCTTCAGAGCTTTCGCCTGGTGCGCAATAATTTCTGGGCGACTCTGGGGTTTGTGATTGTGACCAACCTGATTACGATTGGCATCACGATGATTCTGGATCGCCTGGTAGCCATTCAGCCGATAGGAGTTGTGATCGCCGTGGGCATCAATGCCTATATCGGCAGCGGGCTGGCAATGGCTTTGCTGGTATTCTATCGCACACGCGTCTTGCGGGCCGCGGGCGAGCAATTCGAGCTTGAAGTTGCAGATTAGTATGCCGGCACTTGCTATATGCCGGAATTGGAGAATTTGGTAATTCGTAATCTGCACGTATTAACCTGCACGTATTAACCTGCACGTATTAACCTGTAGGTAGGGCGACACGCTCTGGATGTAGTTCATACACTTCGGAACATGCTGTTGGCAGATTACGCTTTTTCTTGTGGAGGATTTTGTGGCAAACGAACGCAATAAAGATTTTGTATATGGCGCCGATCAGATCCAGGTTCTGGAAGGGTTGGAAGCCGTGCGCCGGCGTCCCGGCATGTATATCGGCGGGACCGAGACCAAGGCGCTGCATCATATGGTTTTCGAGGTGGTAGACAACGCCATTGATGAAGCCATGCAGGGGCGCTGCGACCGCATCCGAATTACTATCCACAAAGACGACAGTGTTTCGGTAGAGGATAATGGGGCCGGGATTCCTGTGGAGATTCAGAAGCAGACAGGAATGCCGGCGGTCACGGTTGTGATGACCAAGCTCCACGCCGGCGGCAAGTTCGGCGGCGGCGGCTATAAGGTATCGGGCGGTCTGCACGGTGTGGGTGTCAGCGCGGTGAATGCACTGAGCACGTGGATGGAAACCAAGGTCAAGCGCAACGGCAAAATCTATCGCCAGCGTTTCGAGCGCGGTGTGCCTGTGACCGATGTCGAGGTCATCGGCAAGTGTGACCCCGATGACACGGGCACCATCCAGACTTTTTGGCGCGATGACACGATTTTCCAGGTGTTGGAATATAGCTGGAGCATTTTGGCGACGCGCCTGCGCGAAATGGCGTTTCTGACGCGCGGGGTAGATATTACCCTTATTGATGAACGGCCCGAATTGCCCCACGAAGTGAGTTATTATTTTGAAGGCGGCGTCAAGTCGTTTGTGCGCTTTTTGAACCGCAACCGTGTGGTGCTGCACGAGCCAATCTATGTGGATATGGAAGTGGAATCTACCCATGTAGAGGCCGCAATTCAGTATACCGACGGGTTCGCCGAATCGGTCTTTGCCTTTGCCAATACCATCAATACGCCCGATGGCGGCTCGCATCTCACAGGCCTGCGCACAGCTATAACGCGCATCATCAACGACTATGCGCGCAAACAGGGCTTTTTGAAGGAAAGCGAACCGAACTTCACGGGCGAAGATACACGTCAGGGCATGACTGCCCTTGTCAATGTCAAGGTGATGGAACCCCAGTTTGAAGGCCAGAACAAGCTCAAGCTGCTGAACAACGAAGTCCGCTATCATGTGGAAACCGCGGTCGCCGAATCTATGAGCAAGTGGATGGAAGAGAATCCACGCGATGTGCGCCAGATTATGGAAAAGGCGCGCACATCCTATCGTGCGCGGGAAGCGGCGCGCAAAGCCCGCGATCTGGTGATCCGCAAGAGTGCGCTGGAAAGTCTCACGCTGCCCGGCAAGCTGGCAGACTGCTCTAGCCGCGACCCCAGCGAATGTGAGATTTACATTGTAGAGGGTGATTCGGCAGGCGGCACCGCCAAGCAAGGGCGCGACCGTCGCTTCCAGGCGATTTTGCCTCTGCGCGGCAAGATTCTGAATATTGAAAAGACAAGCCTGGACAAAGCGCTGGCCAACAAGGAAATTCAGGCGTTGATCACGGCGCTGGGCACCAATATCGGCGAAAATTTCTCGCTGAACGGGCTGCGCTATCATCGCATTATTCTGATGACCGATGCCGATGTAGACGGCGCGCATATTCGCACTCTGTTGCTGACTTTCTTCTATCGCTACATGGAAGACCTGGTTGCCAAGGGCCATCTGTATATCGCCCAGCCGCCGCTCTATCGGGTGACGTCTACGCGCGAAGAAGGTGGACGGCGCAAGCGCGAGAGCGAATATGTCTATGATGACCGCACGCTGGAAGTGATGCGCAAGACATTGGGCGACGGCAATGTACGCATCGACCAACGCTATAAAGGGCTGGGCGAGATGAACAATGAACAGCTCTGGGAAACCACCATGAACCCGGAGAATCGCACCATCTTGCAGGTGAGCATCGAAGACGCAGCCGAAGCCGACCGCACCTTTGATATGCTCATGGGCAGCAATGTGCCGCCCCGCCGCCGCTTTATCCAGACCCACGCCAATAAGGCCAAGCTGGATATTTAGGCCGGGGACTGTGTGACATCGGGTTAATTGCTCTGCCTCTCGGAAGCAGCACGCTTCCGAGAGGCCGTTTTTATCTTTTATGCTCCCACTCTTTTCAGATTATGAAACACTGGACTCAGCTGCGGCCGCGTGCCAAAGCTGTATTGCTTGCCCCCTGGCCGCGAGCCGTAACGTGGTCGTCTTTGGCGCGGGCGATCCCCAGGCCAATATCATGTTGATTGGGCAAGGGCCGTCGCTCACCGATGATCAGACCGGGCTGCCCTATAGCGGGCCTGCGGGTGATTTTCTGGACAAGGCTTTGGCCCAGGCCGGGCTGGTGCGCGAGGATGTGTGGATCACCAATCTGCACAAGTGTGTGGCGACCAAACGCGACCCCAAAAGCGGGCAGATTGTCCAGCGTCCGCCCAGGGTGGAAGAGGTGAACGCGTGTCGCCAGTGGCTGGATGCCGAGATATTCTGGGTAAGGCCGGTGGTGTTGGTAGCAATCGGCGGACCCGCCGCGCAGACGCTGTTGGGGCGCGAGTTTCAGCTTTCAGAACAGCGCGGGCAGTGGCAGCCAGGTCCCGGCGGCATTGCCACGCTGGCAACCTATCAGCCCACCTATCTGAAGCGCTTGAGCGAATGGGACCGTCCGGCTGCGGTACAGGGCTGGCGCGATCTGGTGGCGGATCTGACGGCGGCACGGGAACGGGCGGAGGAATAAGATAGGCAGAATAGGTAGGCGGGGGTACAAAATGGCGTTTACCAGGGAGATCCCGACCCCGAAACCCAGGTTGCGCCCTCCAATGGGAATGTGCTATACTCTCAATCCAGCGATTCCTCTTAATACTTCGACCAAATGAAGTCCAAAAAATCGCAATCGCAATTCCTTCTTGTTCGCCCAAAGGAGCAAAAACTAAATGGCAAGTGTAACCTTTGAACATGTGTATAAGCGCTTTGGCGACATTGTAGCTGTCAACGATCTCAACATTCATGTTGAGGACAAGGAATTCCTGGTGTTTGTCGGCCCTTCTGGGTGTGGCAAAACGACCAGTCTCCGCTTATTGGCCGGTTTGGAAGAGATCAGTGATGGCAACATCATGATCGGCGACCGTGTGGTCAATGATGTCCCCCCCAAGGATCGTGATATTGCTATGGTGTTCCAAAGTTACGCGCTCTATCCGCATATGAGTGTGTACGACAATATGGCCTTTGGTCTGAAATTGCGCAAGACCCCCAAAGCCGATATTGACCGCCGTGTAAAAGAAGCCGCCGACATCCTGGATATCGGCCATCTGCTGGATCGCAAGCCCAAGCAACTTTCGGGTGGTCAGCGCCAGCGTGTAGCCGTGGGGCGCGCCATTGTGCGTGAACCCGCCGTCTTCCTGTTCGACGAACCACTCTCCAACCTGGATGCCAAATTGCGTGTGCAGACGCGTGCGCAGTTGACACGCTTGCACCAGCGGCTGGCAACCACCTTCATCTATGTGACGCACGATCAGGTAGAAGCCATGACCATGGCGAGCCGGATTGCCGTCATGAAGGACGGTATCCTCCAGCAGATCGACACCCCGCAGCATCTCTATGATCACCCGTCGAATGTCTTCGTTGCCGGTTTCATCGGCAGCCCCAGCATGAACTTCTTCGATGCAACGCTGGTGGAAAGCGACGGCAAGCTGGAGATCAACACCGGTGGCTTCCGTCTCGACGTGCCCGAAGCCAAGGCTGTGGACTGGCGTCAATATAAGGGTCGCGAAGTCATTTTCGGCATTCGTCCCGAAGATATTCACGCCAAGCCCTATATCCCGCCGGAAATTCTGGAATCGGATACCCAGGCCAAGGTCGATGTGACCGAGCTGATGGGTAACGAAATTACACTGTATCTGGTGACGGAAGACAAGAAGCAGTTCATTGCCCGTGTGGACCCTCGTGTCCAGACCCAGCCCGGCGATACGCTGGACCTGGCGATCAACATGAGCAATGCGCACATCTTCGACCCCAAGACCGAAGTGAACCTGGTCGCCGGCTAACACTGGCTCCAATCTATACGATGTCTGAAACAGCCGAACCGGCGCTCACCGGTTCGGCTGTTTTTCTTGGGCGGCTTTGGGGTAGAATAGAATCCGCCGAAACGCGGCAAGTGGTCATCGAACAATTATCTGCGCGGGGCAGGCACAAGACGCGTGTGACCCGGCACAGCCTGCATCGGGCAGGAATCACATCAGGAGACAAGATGTCAGTTTTAACCGATTTCAAACTTTTGCAGGATCTGCATCAAAAGCCTGTGACGGGCGATGGCAAAATCGTGTTGCTGGTGCTCGATGGGCTGGGCGGGTTGCCGCTGGAACCCGGCGGCAAGACCGAACTGGAAACGGCGCACACGCCCCACCTGGATCGGCTGGCGACGGAAGGCGCAACCGGACTCAGCATCCCCATTCGCCCAGGGGTGGAGCCGGGCAGCGGGCCTGCGCATCTGAGTCTGTTCGGCTATGACCCGGTGCACTATGAAATCGGGCGCGGGGTGTTGGAGGCGCTGGGCATCGGGTTCGAGTTGACGCCCAACGATGTGGCGGCGCGTGGCAACTTCGCTACCGTGAATGCCGAGGGTGTGATCACCGACCGGCGCGCGGGGCGCATATCCACGGCGGAATGTGAACGACTTTGCGCCATTTTGCAAAAGGCTACCGGCGATATCCTGCCCGGCTACGAAGTCTTTGTGCAGCCGGTGAAGGAGCATCGCTTCGTGCTGGTGATCCGCGGCGCGGGGCTGGGCGGCCATCTCACCGAAACCGACCCGCTGGCCGAGGGGCGCAAACCCCTGCGCGTGGAAGACGAGAGCGGCACGACAGAAGGCGCAAACACAGCCCAATTGGTGAATCTGTGGGTAGATGCCGCGCGCGCAGCACTGGCCCATGAGCCGGTCGCCAACAGTCTCAATCTGCGCGGGCTGGCGAAAGACCCGGGGCTGCCGCGCTTCCCCGATATCTATGGCGTGCGCGCGGCGGCGATCGCCGTCTATCCTATGTATAAGGGCGTGGCGCGCCTGGTGGGCATGGAGCCTGTGGACGTTGACGGCGAACGGCCGGCAGATGAGGTGCGAACGCTGGCGGCGGTGTGGGATCAATACGATTTCTTCTTTGTGCATGTGAAGAAAACCGATAGCTATGGCGAGGACGGCAATTTCGACGCCAAGGTCAAGGAAATCGAAGCCGTGGATGCGGTAATTCCGCAGATTATGGCGCTGAACCCCAGCGTGGTGATTGTGGGCGGCGATCACAGCACGCCTGCCAAGCTGCGTTCGCATTCCTGGCACCCCGTGCCTACGCTCATCTGGAGTGCAAACGCGATGCCCGATACGGTGGAACACTTTGGCGAGCGCGCCTGTGCCCAGGGCGGTTTTGGCACCATCCACGCCACCCAGTTGATTCCGCTGGCAATGGGGCAGGCGGGGCGGCTGGTGCGCTACGGGGCATAGGGCAGGATGAAAACTGATCGCCGAAGGCCGGTTGCCGAAGGCCGATGACCGGTGCCTGGTGACGAGGAACGCACCAATTCCGAAGTGAATCTAAAAGGAGACAGACGCGATGGGTAACGCAGTTGGAATTATTCACCCCGGCGAGATGGGGATTTCGATTGCCGCCGCACTGGTCAATGGCGGCAATATGGTCTATTGGGCCTCGGCAGGACGCAGCGAGCAGAGCCGCACGCGGGCCGCGCAACAGGGTTTGCAAGATGCCGGCACGGTGGAGGAACTCTGCGCGCGCTGCGCGCTGCTGGTGAGCGTGTGCCCGCCCCATGCCGCCGAGGATGTGGCGCAGACCGTTGCGGGGCATGGCTTCGCCGGTCTGTATGTGGACGGCAACGCGATTGCCCCGGCGCGTGCCCAGCGCATCGCGGCGATTGTGGGCGAAAGTGGCGCGGAGTATGTGGATGGCGGGATTGTGGGGCCGCCCGCCTGGAAACCCGATTCTACTTATCTCTATTTGTCCGGCCCCAAAGCCCAGCAGGCCGCTGCCTACTTTGGCGCGCCGTTGGTGGTGCGCGTGCTGGGCGAGGCGCGGGATGCGGCGTCGGCGTTGAAGATGTGTTATGCCGCCTATACCAAAGGCACGACCGCGCTGCTTTGCGCGATTTTGGGCGCAGCCGAACAGTTAGACGTGCGCGCGGCGCTGGTGGCGCAATGGGCGCAGGATGGCAAGGGGCTGGATACACAGGCCCCGCAACAGGTGCGCACGGTGACTGCGAAGGCCTGGCGCTTTGTGGGTGAAATGGAGGAGATCGCCGCGACGCTGGAAAGCGCAGGGCTGCCCGGTGGCTTTCATCTGGCCGCGGCGGATGTCTATACGCGGCTGGCGGATTTCAAAGACGCGCCCGCGACGCCCAAGCTGGATGCTGTGCTCGCGGCCCTGACACGGGAGATCGCACACCAGGATGTATAACCCGTCACACTTCCAGG
>JBBDIO010000006.1:0-9152 GCA_040880365.1 Litorilinea sp. | reverse complement strand
AGACGACGGCAACGACACAATCGACAGCAGAAAATTCGCGAGAATCGGATTTTATTCGCGAAATTGTGGCCGAAGATATGCGGCGCGGGACGTATGCGGGGCGAGTTGTTACCCGTTTTCCCCCCGAACCAAACGGGTTTTTGCATATTGGTCACGCCAAAAGTATCTGCCTGAACTTTGGATTGGCGCAGGATTTTGGTGGCGTCTGCAATCTGCGCTTCGACGACACCAATCCCGAAACGGAAGACATGCGCTATGTGCAGTCTATCCAGGAAGATATTCGCTGGTTGGGCTTTGATTGGGGACCGCGCCTCTATTTCGCGTCGGACTATTACGAGCAGCTGTATGCCTATGGCGTGCAGTTGATTCGCGACGGCCATGCCTATGTGGATAGCCTGTCAGATGCCGAGATCCGCGCCTATCGGGGCACGGTTACCGAAGCGGGCCGCCCCAGCCCCTATCGTGCGCGCACGGTGGCGGAAAATCTGGACCTGTTTGCGCGGATGCGCGCTGGCGAATTTGCCGATGGGACGCATGTGCTGCGCGCCAAAATTGATATGGCAGCCGCCAATATGAAGATGCGCGATCCCTTGCTCTATCGGATTCGCCACCAACATCACTTCCGCACGGGCGATGACTGGTGCATCTATCCCATGTACGATTTTGCCCACCCCCTATCCGATGCGATTGAAGGGGTGACCCACTCGATCTGTACGCTGGAATTTGAAAATAACCGGGAAATCTACGATTGGCTGCTGGAGAAGACCCAGACCCCGCCGCGTCCCCATCAATATGAATTTGCGCGCCTGAATCTCGACTATACCGTGATGAGCAAGCGCAAGCTTTTGCAATTGGTGCGCGAGGGGCATGTGCAGGGCTGGGACGATCCGCGGATGCCCACGCTGGCGGGGATGCGCCGCCGGGGGGTAACGCCGGAGTCGATCCGCACACTGTGCGAGCGCGTGGGCGTCGCCAAGACCAATAGCCGGGTGGAATTGAGCCTGTTTGAACATATCCTGCGCGATGATTTGAACTTCCGCGCGCCGCGCCTCATGTGTGTGTTGCGCCCGCTGAAGGTGGTTTTGACCAATTACCCTGTGGGCGAGACGGAAAACCTGGAAGGCGATTTGTGGCCGCGCGATCTGGCGCATGTGAAAGATGGAGAGACGCGCACAATTCCGTTTGGGCGCGAGCTGTATATCGAGCAGAGCGATTTTATGGAAGAGCCGCCCGCGGATTTCTATCGGTTGGCGCTGGGGCGCGAGGTGCGTTTGCGCCACGGCTATGTCATCCGCTGTGACGCGGTGGTGAAAGATCCCCAGACGGGCGCGGTTGTGGAGCTGCACTGCACGTATGATGCTGAAACCGGGCGCGGCGGCAGCCAGAATCGGCGGCGCGTGCGGGGCACGATTCACTGGGTGCCTGCGGCTGCCAGTATTCCGGTCGAGGTACGGCTCTATGACCGCCTGTTTGTTGCGCCCAATCCCGATGATGTGGAAGAAGGCAAGACGTTTCTCGATGGGCTGAATCCCGATTCGCTGGTGGTGTTGTCCCAGGCACGGCTGGAACCGGCCGCGCGCGAGTTTCCTGCCGATACGCGCTTTCAGTTTGAACGCCAGGGCTATTTCTGGGCCGATCCGGTAGATTCCCAGCCCGAAACGCGGGTCTACAATCGCATTATCGATTTGCGCGATTCTTGGGGGAAAGCCCAGGATAGCAAAGCGCAGAGTGAAAATGGGTCCAGGCCGCAGGCGCAGAAGCCGTCGCAGAAGCCGGCAGCGCAGGACCAGAATCCGCAAGCCGCGGCAGATGACAGCAGCGGAGATCGCCGCAGCAAGCTCGATGTGCGTGAAGATGCGCGCGCCGCCGATCCGCAACTGGCGCAAAAGTATACCTACTACATAGAGACGCTGGGCCTTGCGCCCGAAGATGCCGACGTGCTGACCGGCGACATAGGGCTTGCCGAATATTTTGAAGCCGCACTAGCCACCCACAACGCACCCCAGTCGGTTGCCAACTGGGTCACCAACGAGGTGCTGCGCGAAATTAAGGGCGGCACGGTCGCCGATGGCGCGTGGTCGCCGGTATATCTGGGCAAGCTGGTGGCGTTGGTAGACGAGGGTGTGATTACTGCCAACTTGGGCAAAGACTTGCTGCAGGAGCTGTGGACATCCGACGAGGATCCCGTGGCCGTGGTGGAGGTGCGCGGTCTGCGCCAGATTCAGGACGCGGGCGCGCTGGAGCCGGTGGTGGCCGCAGTTTTGGCCGAAAACCCGGACAAAGTCGCCGCCTATCAGGGCGGGCGCACGGGTCTGTTGGGATTTTTTGTGGGGCAGGTCATGCGCAAAACCAACGGGCAGGCCAACGCACCGATGGTGCAGGAACTGGTCAAGTCGCAACTGGAACGCTAGTGTTCTGTAAACTTGAATTGTGCATCTTTTGTAGGTCACGCCTCCTGGCGTGACAGCGATTGTCAAAGTAGGAACTGTGACCTACACGATTCGTTCCCCAATTTAGTTTACAGAGTGCTAGCCTTTGAGCGCGCCTTCTACCATAGAGTGCAAGAACACATTGCGCGTGGCGAGGAAGACGGCGATCATGGGGAACATGACAATAATGCACGCGGCCGCCAGGGCGTTATATGCCGTGAGCGCCTGCGCGATATAGTCGTATACTCCGTACATTACCCCGCGATAATCTGCGCGCGTCATGAGCAGATAATTAGCGATAAACTCATTCCATACATTGACATAACTGAGCAGAAGGATAGAGGCCATGCCCGGCGCGGCCAACGGCGCGACGATGCGGCCCAACGCGCCCAGCCGCGACGCGCCGTCCATGCGCGCGGCTTCTTCCAGCTCGCGCGGGATGGTATCGAAGAAGCCCTTGATAAGCCAGATGGCAAAGGGCAATTCGAACCCCACATACGCGGCGATCATAAAGGCGCGTTCATCATAGCCCGCCAGGCTGTTGCGCATAACAATGTTCATGCGATAGAGCGCGAGCAGCATGGTGAGCAGGGGGACCCCCGATAGCGCGAGCACGCCTACCAGCAGCGATTGCCGACCCCGAAACCGATAGCGCGAAAAGGCATAGGCGGCCATACTCGCCAGCAGCGTGGTCAGAAGGGCCGAGGCCGTGGCATAGAGCAGGGTATTGGGCATATAGAGCCGAAATATGCGCCCCGTGATTTCCCAGCCCAGAAGCGCAGTGGGATTTTCGCGCGGCAAGAAGACCCGTCGATACCCGTCGAGTGCGAACCGGCAGGCGTCCAGCCGCCAGCCACCGTCCGGCATATCGCACGGAATCAGAACCGGGGGCCGGCGGCGCACGTCGGCTTCGGTTTTGAGCGAGAGCATGACTGTGCTGAAGATGGGAAAGAGCATGATGGTGCAGAGGATGATGAGCGCAAGCTGGAGGAGCCAGGGCTGAAGTATCCGTTGGATGCGGTGGCGCAGGGGGCGCTGCGCTGTGGGCACTGTTGGCGGGGCGGATGCCCGCGTGACCGGTGAATCGGACATGGGGGTTAGATGTGCCCTTCGTAGGCGCGGGCGGTGCGCAGGGTGAAGAGGATGAGCGCGAAGTTGATAACCGCCAGCACGACCGAAAGCGCGCCTGCCAGCCCGAAATCCAGCATGGAAAATCCTGTGGAATAGAGCAGATAGCTGAGCACTTCGGTGGCATTGCCCGGTCCGCCGCCGGTGAGACTGAGCACCATGCCCACGCCGTTGATGCCGCCCAGCGTGAGGTTGAACAGGGCGACGGTGAGCATGGGCAGAATCAGGGGCAGGGTGATGAAGCGCAATGCCTGCCAGCCGGTTGCGCCATCGATGGCCGCGCTTTCCTGTACCTCGCGCGGCACGGTTTGCAGCGCGGCCAGCATGAGCAATGTGATAAAGGGCAACACCTTCCACGCCGCGGCAAAGATGAGAAAGATCAGCGCGGGCGCAGGTGGAAAGGGTATATAGAGGCTCAGTTGATCGCGCGCGGGGGAGGTGAGAATGGAGATGCCGTTGGGTTCGCCAAAGCGTGCAGGGTTGGCGAAGAAGGGCGCAAACTGCCCATAGTCGGGCACGACAAACAGCCGCCATACCACGCCCGCGATCACATCTGAAATGACCCACGGGATGAAAAGCAGGGTGATATAGAGCGGACGCAGGCGCACGCGGGCGCGCAGCAGGAGCGCGATGCCCAGAGCAAGGGTCATGGTGAGCAGCACATAGCCGCCCAGAAAGAACAGGGTATGCCAGAGACTCTGGATAAATGCGGTGCTGGTCAGGAGACGCGCAAAGTTATCCATGCCCACGAAGATCATGCGGCCCGTGCCCGCTTCGGTGCGCTGGGTGCTGAGCACAAACGTATAGAACGCGGGATAGAGTTGGATCAGACCGATGACGATCAGGCTGGGCAGCAGCAGCCAGAACGGCAGCCAGGCGCGACCGCGCAGCTTTCGGCGAAACTGGCGGCGAATTTGGCTGTGAAATCTGGCCCAGCGGGCGACGGTTGACGGACGACTGGTTTGCATAGGCGCGCGCGGCTCGAATCGGCAGATTGCCCGGCACTGGGACGACCTGCGCCCCAGGCTGAACGCGCCGGTTGGCGCGGTTTATGTACGGTTTGGGCGCGGATCATGTGCCCATCAGGGCAAGGCGTTGTATTCGTCCTCGGCGCGTTGCAGGGCCTGGGCAATATCCTGGGTGGCATCCCCGCGCACCAGGTCGAAGAAGACATTGCTGATGATACGCTTGGCTTCGGGAATGCGCAACAGGGAACCGAACCAGGGCGCACAGTCACTGCGTTCGGCCGCGGCGAGGCCCTGTTGGAAGAAGGGCGTTTGAAACGCTTCCTGTGTGCGCAACGCTTGCGACACGGGCGCGCCGCCTCCGGCCTGCAAGACCCACTCGATCTGATTGGCAGGCTCCATGATCCAGTTGATATAGGCTTCGGCGCCGTCGCGGTTGGGCGCGCCATTGGGAATCACAAAGCCAAAGTAGTCGGTGTGGCAGCCCGGCATCTGATCGGGCGGGGCGACAAAGGGTGCGATGGCAATGTCGCCCGCATCAACGGCTGCTTCCATATCCTGGGAGGAAACCGTGGCATATTCGGTGCCATCGGGCGCGGTGAGCGGGTTGAGATAGAGATAGGCCGAAAAGTAGCCGGTGGGAAACGCCGCGGCCAGGCTGCGCTTGAACGCATCTTCTTCTTCAAAATTGCCCATAAAGACCGCTTCGGGCGAATAGCCGCCCGCAACTATGGCGCGCATGAACTCGATGGCGGCAATATTTTCGGGCGTGTCGAGCTGCATATTGCCCGCACCGTCGTCATAGCTGCCCCCAAACGAGCGGATTACCTGGTAGTAGTAGCGCCCCGTGCCTTCGCCGTCCAGCGCCGTCGATCCCCAATAGGTAAGCGCATAGATGTCTTCGTCTTGCAAGTCGGCGGCGGCTTCGAGCAACGCGGCGGGGGTGGTGGGAAAGCCGTTGGGGAAGTAGTCGGTCCAATAGAAAACCACATAGGGCGAGGCCGAGAGGGGAATGCAGTAGATGTCACCGTCGGGTCCGCGGCACGCTTCCAGCGCAGTGGGATTCAGGTCTGCCGCCCATTCAGAATTCATAACGAAGTCGGTGAGGTCCTGGACGGTGTTGTTGCGGATGAAGGTGGGCATGTTGTTGATGCTCATGCGCATGACATCGGGAATTTCGCCGTTGTTCTGAACCGCCGTCACCAGATCCAGCGACAGGTTGTAGTCGCGCGGCACGTTGACCCAGGTGTACTGTCCGGCGTGGTCGGCATTGAACTGGGGAATGGCGCGCGCCAGATACGCATTACCCACCCGTTCATTGGCTTCGGGATCGGTATTGTCCTGGTCATAGTAATACCAGGTGACGACGGGTTGCGGCTCACTGTCACCATCGGGAGAGTCACCATTAGTAGCGTTAGCGGCGGGCACGTCGGTTGCGCTATCCGATGGGGGCGCGCCGACAGGTCCGGGCTGGCTACAGGCGGCGAGCAGGGCGGCGGCGCAGAGCAGGAGGCTGAGCAACAGGGACTGCGGTATTTTCGCGGACATGGGCACGGGCATAGGCATGGGCATATAACTCCCTGGATAGAATGTGGTGAGGATAGGCAACTGAATGGGCTTTCATTGGCGCGGCGAGGATTCTGCGCTCAGGGTCGGGTTTGGCTGTGGAGTGTGTGCACGCCACCAAAAATGTGGGGGGTTTCCTGGGGGATGCCGTGGCCTACGGCCGCGGGCGTCAACAGAGTGACCGCTTCGCGCGCCTGGCCTGGCTGTGCGCCGACCATGCCGATGAAGGCATGGCTGCTGCGAAACTGTCCGCGTAGATCGACTGTGCTGCCTACGGTGGCGAGGGCGGCGACCGCGGCCGCATTGAGGTTCAGCGACGCTTCATCGGCGACGGCGCCGGCAATCAGCGTGCCCGCGGGCCATTGGGTCAGCCAGTGCGCCAGCGCGTCACCCGCGGCGGGATCGCCGTGCGTATCAAAGGCTGCCGTCTCTAATACTGTACCTGTACTTGTCAGCGCAACCAAATTATACCCGATGAGGTTGGGCGCGTGGTCGTGCCCGTTGACAAAAATTTGCGCGAAGTCGCCCACTTCTTCGCCTGCGCTGCGCACCAGCAAATTGGTAGCGGGCAGATTGATAGCCGGCAGACTGCTATCGAGCGTAGCGCCATCTGTCCAGGCCGTGGGCGCAAGCGGAGCCGGGCCAAAATCCAGCGTCAGGCGCGCCATGGTTGTGGCAACCGGCGGTGTGATTGTCAATTCGCCGCCCTGGAGCGTCCAGTCGGTGAGGGGCTGCCCTTGCCAGCGCACGTCGAAATCTGTGGACGGTGGCAGAGTAGGTTCCAGCGTCAGGCGGTAGGTGGTGGGCGCGCGATGGGCAGGCAACAGCAGATCCACCTGGGCACGCTGGGCCAAACGCAACGGCTGCGCGCCCGTGTAGTGGGCGCTCCAGCCTTCTGCCAGATAGAGATTGCCCGCGGGCGCGGTGAGATCGATTGTGCGCGCGCGGGATGGTTGTGCAGATGATGGCTGCGTAGCGTTCACAGTAGCGTCCACTGCATAGAGACGAATGCCCGCGGGCTGTCCGGTCCAGTCGAGACCGTCCCACGCCCCGACCAGGGTCAGGGGCAGGGCTTCCTGCACAAAACGCTGGAGCGCGGGCGGCGAACGCGCCGGTTCGGTGTGGAGCAGCACATAGCGCACACCCAGATCCACCAGGACTTGCCCGGCGGTGGGGCGGTGGTGGGCGATGAGCGCATCGAGTTCGGGTTCCAATGCGGCTGCCAGATGGTCGCGGTCGGCGTTCATCAGGGCAATCAGGTCGCCAATCAGAGGCGCATCGGTGAAATATTGAAACTTGGATTGGGGGTTGCGGCTGGTGTTGCCGCCCAGCCGCCGCTTGGCGTGCGCGGTCTGATACCACTGTTGCAGCATGATCAGTTCATCGGCCCGGCCCACGATGCGCGCGCCGTTGCGCCAGCCGGTGGGCAATTCCAACACCGCGAAATCGCCGGGGATGCGCGCCAGGGTGCCATAGATAGACGGGATGCGCGCGTCGGTGAGCGGCAGGGGCAGGGAGAGATGCTCCACGCTGAATAAGAGCACGGCGACGATTGCCAGCGTATGACGGCCTCGCACCCACCGCGGCGCGCGTGCGTGCAGCCAGGCAAGTCCATAGGCGGCCAGCACCGCGGCGCAGAGCATGAGCATGACGCCATAGCGACTGGGATACCGATTGCCGCTGAAAAACGGCAGGCGACTGACCCACTCGAACGGGCCGATGATGGGCAGATCCATACCGGCCCAGCGCAGGTTGGGTCCCAGGGTGAGCAGGAAGAATAGCGCCCCGGCGCCGATCCAGAATGCGCCCAGGCGCGCGGCGGTGGGCTGTGTCTTGCGCGCCGTGTATGCGGCCCATGCGCCCGCCGCGGCCAACGCCATTACGCTATAGCCCACAAAGATTTGCTGCCCCTTGTCGTTGGGAAAAGGCAACCGGGACGCCCACTCTCCCCACCACGGATGCAGCATGGTGGGAAAGAGATAGCCCATGAGATCTGCGCTGAATATATCGGCGAATCCGCCGCCCATGCCAAAGAAATCGCCTTCGGCGCGCAGATCGGGCAACATAGCCGCGAGAAAGGGTGCAAGGCCCACGGCAAAGACTGCGCCGAAAATCAGCCCGCTGGTGAGCCATGCGCCTAGTGCTTGGCTGCGTGTTGCGCCCTGGGTTGGGGCGCGGTGACGCGTGCGCAGAATCTGCAACAGCCAGCCGCCAAAGAGCAGCAGCCCAAAGATGATGAGAAACGAGGCATAGGTCAGCTCGGACCAGGCCTGGAAAACCAGAAACAGCCCGGCAAGTGCAGCCGCCCGTGCCCGGCCTGCCGCGGTGGGCGCATGCGCCATTTGCAGCAGATAGAGTGCGCAGAAGGGTATCCAGTGGCTGGAGGCGATGTTGAATTGGCCCAGCGCGGGATAGAACAGTTTGGAGGAAGCAAAGGCATAGATAATGCCCGCCACGATGGCAATGGGGGTGACGCCGGTCCCACGGTAGAGGGGCGTCAGAGGATAGCGGATGAGCAGCCAGCGCGTGAGCAGATAGACGCCATAGCCGCCCAGCACAAAGGAGGAGAGCAGCACCAGATTGTTGGCGAGCAGCAGGCTCAGGCCGGTTTGCAGCGGCACGCTCAACAGGCCGTTGAGGGGCGTCAGCGTGTAGAAAGCCAGATTGATCTCGATGGGATAGAACATGTAGTCCACGTGAAAAAAATCGAGATTCACCTGGTCGATCAGGCGGTGTTTGATCCACCAGAGATTCCACGCCAGCGCGGGGTCGTCGCCACCGTCGCCGGGCATGTGGGTGGTGAGTTGGCGCGCCAAAGGCCAGGTGTAGACGAGGCTGAGGAGCAGATAGAGGATCAGGATTGCGCCGGATCTGGGGGCGCGATCAGGGGTTCGTGTGCGCGAAGGGCGGGCATTCTTCTCCCTATGCTCAGGCACATGCTCCGACCGACGGTTTCCCGGCATTGTGAATCCCGGCTAGGGGACGGGCGTGCCGTTGGGCGCCGCCGAACTGGGCGCAACCGAGCTGGGCGCGCTGTCGGGTTCGGGCGTATCGGCGAACATAT
>JBBDIO010000005.1:0-9219 GCA_040880365.1 Litorilinea sp. | reverse complement strand
GCTGGATCTGCGCAGTTCGCAATTCCAGAATCTTGCCAACACATTCGGGATGGGCGGCCAGCTTGGCCCGCTGAATGACTTCCTGAACAGCCCCGAAGGCGAATCCCTGGGCGTCATCTATGTGACCGACCTCATGGCGGCCATGTTCGGCGGTCTGCCGACGCTGCTCAACGTGTCGGTCATCGACTTCCCCAATGCCACACCCGAATATCTGATGGAACTCATCGAGTTCAACATGGATAGCTTCTCCGATAGCCTGGGCGATGTGGAGATGCAACAGCTTACAACTGCAACCATCAACAACCTTCCCGGTGTACGTGGGCAGGCAACTGCGGATCTCAGCAGCGTGGGCATGAATGCGCAGATTACCGCCAAGGTTGTAGGTCTGATCGCCAATGACAAGATCTATATTCTGACCGTTGCCACCCAAAGCTCCAGCTTTGCCGGCAAGGATGCTCAGTTTGAACAGATCATCGGTTCCTTCCGCCCCGAATAAACACGCCGGGCAGCAACGGACCAATCCGTGACATCGGCCCGCCGCCGCCTATCACGTATCCCGTAGCAACCGCAGACCCTCCTGGGCTTGTCCCTCGGAGGGTCTGTTTTTCTCAACAGGCCATCCACCGCACGCGAGCAGCTATGATCAACCTTGCACCCAATCACAAACAGGGCCTACTCCTGTCGCATCCGCTCATCCTGGCCGCGGGCACGGTCTCCTATGGCGAGACCTTGCCGCCAGGACTCGCGCCGCGGACGCTGGGTGCGACTGTGGGCGGCGTGGTCGTAGGGCCGATTCTGGCCGAAAGCCGCAGCGGCAATCACGGTCCACGGCTCGCCACCCAGGCGGGAGGTTTGGTATTGGATCACGGCAACCAGAACCGCGGGGTCCGTGCCGCAGTGCGCAAATTCGCGCCCCTGTGGGCTGCGCTCGATTGCACAGTGATCGTACAAGTCGCCGACCGCGACGTCCACGCGCTGGGCGATACGCTGACACATCTCGCCGCCATGGAAGCTGACGTGCAAGAGTTTGATGGACTTGAACTGCTCCTGCCCGACACCGCGCCCATCAAAACGCTGCGAACCTTTATCGACACGGCGCGTGCGCGTTATGCCGGGCCGCTTTTGGTGCGGCTGCCCCTGTTGCGCGCGACGCGCCTGGCGGCGGTCGCACTGGAATCCGGCGCCGACGCGCTGGTCATCGGCGAACCGCCCCAAGCCACCCTACCCTATGCAGGAATCCGCACAGGGCATCACACTGGGCGCGCGCCTGCCGTAGTGTCCGGCCGCTTCTATGGGCCTGCCAACTTTGGCCTCATGCTCCAGGAACTGATCGCAGTGCGCGCCGAAAACCCCGCCGCAACGCTGATCGCGGCCGGCGGCATCCATACGCCACAGATGGCGCAACATGCCCTCGCGCTGGGTGCACAGTGTGTCGCTTTGGATAGTGTGGTCTGGGTGGATCCGGCGTCTATTGGCGAAATCAGTGCGGCCATCGCCGCGCCGGCAGCCTAGCGCAAACGGCTCGACAGCCAGTCTAGATAAACGGCTAGAGCAGACTCATTTGCTGGGCCGGCGCGTGCCCATCCAGCAGAATGTAGGGAGCAATTTTGGGCAAGTCGCGCAGCCCCAGATGCGCCAACGCGCTCAGGCTGGTCAGCGTGCCCTGGCGGCGTGCCGCCACAATGGCATCGGCATGGCGCGGACCAATCCCCGGCACCCGCAACAATTCGGCGCGCGCCGCCCGGTTAATTTCCACCGGAGCATCCTGCAAATTCGCCTGCGCCCACGCCAGTTTGGGATCTACATCTGCGGGCAGATTGCCATCCGCGCCAAACGGTAAATCTTCAAAGCCCCAACCATAATCGCGCAGCAAAAAGCTGGATTGATAGAGCCGAAACTCGCGTTGACCCGAAACCGCCGCCACATTTTCCAGCGGCGTGTCGCGCACAGGGTGAAACGCTGAATAGTAGGCGCGCCGCAAGTCATATTGCTGATAGAGCGCTTCACTCACCTGCAACAGCTCCACATCCGTATCGCCCACTGCGCCCACCACAAACTGGGTCACCACGCTGGCCCGCAAAGCCTCTTGGCGACGCAATTCCGCCGCCCAGCGGATGCGCAGAAACAGCTCATTCCAGAACTCCTTTTTCGGTGCCAGCGCGGCCAGTCGTTCCGGCGTGGGGCCTTCCAGGTTGATCGAAATCCGGTCGGCGAGCTGCATCGCCCGGCGGATCTGATCCCGTTCTGCGCCCGGCATAATTTTCAGGTGGATATAGCCCCGATAGTTGTGCTTGCGGCGCAAAATGTCTGCGGTATCAATCAGCTTATCCTGTGTGGTCACGCCGCCCTTGATAATGCCCGACGAGAGAAACAGACCATCGACCTGCCCGCTTTGTGCCAGGCGTGTGTAGGCCGTTGCCATCTCCTCCGGCTGAAAAGTGATGCGCTGCATGGCGCTGCGCCCCGCGCGAAAGGGGCAATAGAAACAATTGCGTTCGCACGCCGTGGTGAGCATCCCCTTGAGAATCGGCTTCTTGCCCGTGGGCGTGGTCACATGCGAAATGCAGGGCAGCGGCTTGGCGCGCGCTGTGCGCATGGTCTGCACAGGGGCTTCGCTGGTGGGTTCCTGCCCCGCCGGCTCAAAGCGCGTGGCATCTCCCAGCAGTGAGAGTTTTTCATAGGCATCGGGCGCAAGTTTGAAGTTCATTCTTTCATTATAGAACGTTTGTTCCAAATGTCAAGTTACTTTTTTGCGAGTTTGCCGTCATCATAAACGAGAATGCGAATCAGATTGACAACCAGGGAATTTAACCATGCGTGCATTGCTACAACGCGTCGCCGAAGCGCGGGTCACGGTCGAAGACAGGGTAATCGGCGAAATTGGCCCGGGTCTGCTTATTCTTTTGGGTATCACCCATACCGACAGCGCCGCCGAAGGGGCGTGGTTGGCGAAAAAGATTGCAGGATTACGGATATTTGAGGATAAAAACGGCAAAATGAACCTGTCTGTCCTGGAAAGCGGGGGCAGCGCGCTGGTCGTGAGCCAATTTACGCTCTTTGGTGATGCCCGCAAAGGTCGGCGTCCCAGTTTTACCCAGGCTGCGCCGCCCGCCCATGCCGAACCACTCTATGCCGAATTTTGCAACGCACTCACGGCGCAGGGACTGACTGTCGCCCGCGGTGTCTTCCAGGCCGCCATGCAGGTGTCGCTGGTCAATGATGGCCCGGTCACCCTGTGGCTCGATACGGCAGAATTGGGCAGCCGCGCCAACACCGGACTTAACAGCAACGCGGCATCAGGCTGAACGATTTTTGTGCCAGGCGGCAGTCCACAACATGATTAACCAAACTGTAAGCAGGAACTGCATGTCAGTTGGGAGAGTAGATGCCCACAAAGTACATGCCCACAAAGTACATGCCCACAAAGCACATGTCACGAAAAGGAATCTGAGTGATGACGAACAAATATAACTACGTCGCCGCCGAGAAACCGTCCGCCGATCTAAGCGCAGTCGAAGCAATGGTCGCGGATTTAGAAGCCTACATCGTCAAAGAAGATGTCTATCGTACCATTCTGGTCGATACGGGCGCGGGAGACCGCAAGCTGCGAATGTCGGGCGGCGACCTGCTGGCGCGCCTGCACCGTCTACGAGGCGAACGCGATGCCCTGACCGCCGCCGAGCAGACCCGGTTGGATGCCGCCCAGGCCGAAGCCGACAAGGTAATCTACAGTCTCAAAACCCGCTTCAACGAACGTTTGAGCCGAGAGATGAAAGCGCGGCTGGATAGTCTGGCGTGGTTTCTCGACGACTGGGACCGCGACCCTGCACGCGGGCGCAGCGACTATCCGTTTGAGATGCGCAACCGCCAGCGCATCGAAGAAATCATCAAACAGCTGGGAGGTAAAACGCCTGAGGAGCTGACCGGCGCGCTCGGCAAAGTAGATCGTCGGATCAAACAGCACACCCAGGTCAGCGAGTTCATCTGGGATACGCCGCTGGAAAAAGTCTATCCCGCCACGCCCTACTGGTATCTCTATCGCCGGGCCGTCTGATCCGGCCCGGCCCCATGCAAATATAGTGCGCACAGGTTCCGCGCCGCGTACCCTTGCCGTGTGTGCGGCGCGGTTTGCTTTCCCGGCAATTTGACCAGAGTCTGCCCCTGGGCTATAAGTGGAGTCGTATGGTGACATGGCATAACATGTTACCCGCCAATCTATACCCCGATATTCGCCGGACAAAATCCCAATCCGTATCCCGCAAAACCGTGCCAGGAGGTTGCCATGTCTGTACCCGTTGGACTCAATATTTTTTCTGGACTGGTCAGCCGCACCACCCCCTATCTGGATGCCGTTGCCGCGCCGTTTGAATCCATCTGGTATCCCGACCACGTACAATATGGCGGCAAGCCGGTCGGCGAAGGCTGGACGCTCATGGTCTATGGGTTGGCGCGCTATACCGACAAAATTTGTGGGCATCAGGTGCTTTGCAACAGCTTTCGCAATCCTGCCCATCTGGCCAAAATGGCCGCCACCGCCCAGGCCATGTCGGGCGGACGTTTTGTGCTGGGCATTGGCGCGGGCTGGAACGAAGAGGAATATCACGCCTATGGCTGGCCGTTTCCCCGCCCGCGTGTACGCATTGAAGAGATGGTAGAAGCCATCCAGATCTGCCGCGCCATGTGGCAGGGCGGCCCCACCGATTTTCAGGGCAAACACTACACCCTTGCCGGCGCGTATTGCGAACCCGCGCCCGACCCCGCACCGCCCGTCATGATTGGGGGCGCAGGCGAAAAATATCTGTTGCGCGCCGTCGCCGAACACGCCGACTGGTGGAACTACATCTATCAAACTCCGGCCGCCTATGCCCACAAACAGGCCATCCTCCAGGAACACTGTCAAACAGTCGGGCGCGACTACGACGAAATCGTGCAGGTCATGGCGTCGCAGATTCTCGTCGCACCCACCGAAGCGGCGCTGGCGAAGTTACAAAACGACCCCGACGTGCGCCCGGTCACGGCCAACGGCATCGCAGGCACGCCCGACCAGGTCACCGCGCAACTGCTGGCCGCGGTCGAACAGGGCGCGCGCCGCATCAATGTGAGCTTCGCCGATTCACCCCGCACCGACGGCACACTGCTCTTTATCGAAGAGGTTCTGCCCCACCTCACGTAATCACGACACACACCAACACATAATTGCAGCGCACTTCCCTTCCCGGCACAAATAAACCTGTGAATTCGCGTGCGCTGGTTTAGCGCGCGGGAACTGAAAGCCTGCCCAACCGTTCCGGCGCGGCAGTTTTTGCTGCCCACGCCCCACCCTACAACCATCACCTGCGCCGGGCGCTCCTCCAGGAATCGCCCTCTTAAATAGAATTGCCCATGCTTACCAACTACATTGGCATTATTCGCACCTTCAACCGCAACATCATTCTCTATCTTGTCGCCACTGGAATTCTGGGATTCGCGGTAGACGGCGGCGTCAACTCGGTCATCTTCAACCTCTACCTGCTGCGCCTGGGCTTTGGCCCCGAATTCATCGGGCAAATCAACTCTGCCGGGCTAACCACATTTGCCCTGGCGAGCCTGCCCGCAGGCGCACTTGCCGGACGCTTCCCGGCGCGCACACTCATGGCTATCGGTCTGGGCCTCATGCTTGCCGGCTGTGCCATGCTGCCCCTTGCCGAAAGTCTCGGCCCCGCCAACCCTGCGCCGTGGCTCTTTGCAGGCTTCATCGCCATCTACCTGGGCATGGCCCTCTATTTCGTGCCGGCCGTGCCCTTCATTTTCGATGTCACGCGCGAAGACGAGCGTAGCCCCGTGTTTTCGGCGCAAAGCGCGCTGCTCGCGCTCTCGGCCTTCATCGGCAGTCTGATTGGCGGCTTTTTGCCCACCGTCTTTGCCAATGTGCTCGGTTTATCGCTGGATCATCCCGAAGCCTATCGCTATACCCACATCGTCGCCACATTGCTCATGGCGCCCGCGCTGATCGCCATTCTGAAAACGCGCGCTGTCCAACAACCCGAGCCGCCGCTGGAGCCGCAAGAAGTTCCTCTGCCCGTGGAAGCGACGGCGCCCCTGCAACGCCGGTGGCGCGGCATTCAAGCCTCCGCGGTCACATTGGTCATCCTGCTCTCGCTGGTACGTTTCTTCCAGGTTGCGGGCGTCGGCTCTACGGCGACTTTCTTCAATGTCTATATGGATACCGAGTTGGGCATCCCCACCGCGACGATTGGCGCAGTCACCGCAACCGCGCGCCTCATCGGTGTGCCCGCCGCGTTGATCACACCGTTGCTGGTCATGCGCTGGGGAGCGCGTTCCACGGTCGCCTTTGCCGGCATCGGCAGTGCGCTTAGCATCGTGCCGCTGGTGCTTGCCACGGGCTGGGGCATGGCTGGGGTCGGCTATATGGGCATGATCGCGTTCTCATCCATGCGCTATCCGGCCTTTCTGGGCTATTCCATGAGCAAAGTGCCGGCGCGCTGGCGGGGCACACTCAGCGGCGCAGGCGAAATGGCAGGCGGCCTCAGCTTCGCCGGCATTGCACTGGTGGGGGGCTACATCATTGCCAATCGGGGCTTCAACACGCTTTTCATGCTGGGTGGTGCGCTCAGCCTCTTTGGCACGTTTCTGTTCTGGATCTGGTTCATGCGCCCCCGCGAAGAGATTCCGCCACCGCGCCCCGTTGCTCCCAAACCCTGATTGACCGGCCTCTGCCGCGACAAACGCCCAGGGTATGCGCCCCAGACGCGCAGAGACCCGCCACAGGGTTTTGCCCCGCGGCGGGTCTCTGAATCGCGCAGTATATTTGAGGATATTTGAGGCAGATCAGCCCGCCTCGCTCAGCGCAGGCCGATTGACTCCAGATAGGCCCGGTTGCGCGCGGCGCTGGCTTTCGGAGACCCCATCCCCGGCAGCACATCCTGCTCCACGGTAATATACCCATCGTAGCCGCGCGCTTCCAGCCACGCCAGCACACCCGGAAAATCCACACAGCCCTGCCCCAGCTCGCAAAAGACAGCATGGCGCACCGCTTCAAAATAATCCCAGCCCTGCTGCGCAGCTTGTTCCAACACCTGGGGATCGCAATCTTTGAAATGAATGTACCCGATGCGCGTTGCAAAGCGCTCCAGCGCCCACAACACACGGTCACAGCCGCCCACGCCATAGGCAAAGTGCCCGGTATCGAAGACCAACCCCACATATTCAGGATCGGTTTCGGCCAGAAGCCGTTCGATCTCGCCCACGGTCTCCACATAGCCACCGCAATGGTGATGGAAGACAGAGCGCAACCCCGTCGCGTCATAGGCCGCCCGCGCCACATGGTTCACGCCCTCGGCATACGTCTGCCACTGGGAATCGGAAAGCCCCATGCTTGGCGTAATCCGCCCCGCATTCTGGGTGCGAATGGCATTGCGACAGTTATCATCCGCCAACACAATGAACGGCGCGTGCGCCTGCTGCAAGCGGTCGGCGGTCTGGCGCAACAGGGTCGCCGTGCGGCTCACCGTTTCCACGCCGGGGGCATGTGCCGCGGGATCCACAAAGTTGATCCCCACGAACGCGCCGGTCAATGTCAGCCCGCGCGGGGCGAATGTCTGGGCCAGCTCTCCCGGCTCCGTGGGCATAAAGCCCCAATCACCCAGTTCCGAGCCGGTGTAGCCCGTCGCCACCAGCTCATCCAGCATCTGTGTATAGGTGAAGCGTTCGGCCTGCGCGTCGCCGTCAAACTCCAGCGTGCCCCACGAACACGGCGCATTCCCCACATGAATTGTCGATGGTTGCATAGTTTCCGATTATCCAGTCACGCGCGATAGCACGGTCACGAAACCAAACGGTCACGAAGCCAAAAGTTGCCTAGAACTTGCGCGACCACTCTTGCGGCCAGCGTTCCACCACAACTTTGGTCTGGGTATAAAACTCTACCCCGTGCCGCGACTGTGCGTGCAGGTCGCCAAAGAAACTGGCATTCCAACCGCTGAAGGGGAAGAACGCCATCGGCGCGGCAACCCCAATGTTGACGCCCACATTCCCCGCATCGGCAGCATAGCGAAACTGGCGTGCAGTGGCGCCGCTGCTGGTGAAGATACACGCCATATTGCCGTAGGCCTGCCCGTTCACCAACGCGATAGCCTCGTCCACTGTGCTGGCGTGCATCAGGCTCAACACCGGACCAAAAATTTCCGTTTTGGCAAGCTCACCTTCCGGGTTCACATTGTCGAGAATTGTGGGATAGAGCCAGAAGCCGTCGTCATAGCCATCCACGCCCTTGCCCCGGCCATCCACCAGCACATTCGCGCCTTCCTGCGCGCCCTTCTCGATGAGACCCACAATGCGCTGGCGGCTATCCTGGGTGATGACCGGCCCCATTTCGGTGCCCTCATCCAGCCCATAGCCAACCTTGCGCGTGTTCGCCACATCCGCCATATACTCGGTGAAGGGGTTGCGTGCCTCGCCTACCGTAATCGCGACCGACGCCGCCAGACAGCGCTGCCCGGCACAGCCAAATGCCGAATCGCCCATGATGCGCGCCGTGGTTTCCATATCGGCATCGGGCATCACCACCACGGGGTTTTTGGCGCCACCCTGACACTGGGCGCGCTTGCCATTGGCCGTGGCCTTGCTATACACATAGCGCGCCACCGGCGTGGAGCCGACAAAGCTGATGGCCTTCACGGTAGGATGATCCAGCAGCGCATCTACCGTCTCCTTGCCGCCGTTGACCAGCTGCACCACGCCCGCCGGAAAGCCCGCCTGCTCCAGCAGTTCAAAGAGCATCTGGCTGGTCATGGATACCTTTTCGCTGGGCTTCAGGATAAAACAGTTGCCCGTCGCCAGCGCATAGGGCATAAACCACAGGGGAATCATACCCGGAAAGTTAAATGGCGTAATCGCGGCCACCACGCCCAGCGGCTGGCGGAACATGTGCTCGTCGATGCCCCGCGCAATGTCCTCGTTGTTATAGCCCTGCATGAGGATCGGCGTGCCGCACGCCACTTCCACATTTTCAATGCCCCGGCGCATCTCGCCCGCGGCCTCGGCATAGGTCTTGCCACATTCATTGGTGATGGTCTGGGCCAGTGCATCCAGATTATCTTCCAGCAACACCTTCAGGCTGAACAGATGCTGAATGCGGTCGGTGACCGGCGTATGCCGCCAGTCGGGAAAAGCCTGCGCCGCCGCCTGCACGGCGTTGTCGACTTCTGCGCCGGGGCTAAG
>JBBDIO010000004.1:2741-9267 GCA_040880365.1 Litorilinea sp. | reverse complement strand
CCATGAAAATCACCGACGTTAAACTCTACGTGCTCGAAAATCCCGATCAAATCGGGCGCAGGCTCAAGTTGGTCCAGGTGCCGAATCTGCTGCGCATTCAATACACGCACCAGGCTCAGGGCAGCGGACAGCCCTTGCGCCAGAACTTCATCGAAGTGCAGACCGACGAAGGCATCACCGGACGCTGTACCACCGCCATGCTCCCCCACCAAATCGAGATTATTCGCACCAACGTGCTGGGCGAAGATCCGTTTCAGCGCGAGCGTCTCTTTCAACTTTTACAAAAAGGCACGCGCTGGGTCTATCAGCCCGCCGGCTGGTATGGCGATTTCGACAACTGCCTGTGGGATATTCTGGGCAAAGTCGCGGGCCTGCCTATCCACGCGCTCGTTGGGCGCGTGCGGCCTGCTATCCCGGCCTATCTGACCGGCGGCGACGGCTCGACCCAGGACTATCTGAACGCCATCGACCACGCCAAAGCAATGGGCATCCAGGCCTATAAATTTCATACCTATAAGGGCGGCAAGGCCGATATTCCCATCTTCGAAACCGTGCGCGATGCCGTCGGCCCCGACTATGCGCTCATCAACGATCCCGTTTGCTCCTACAGCCTGCGCGAGGCCATCGAAGTGGGGCAGGTGATGGAAGAACTCGACTTTGTTTGGCTCGAAGAACCCTTCCACGAACAGAAGATGCACCAATATCAGGAACTCTGCGCCACCCTCACCATGCCGGTGATGGGCAATGAAATGCTCATGCACGACATGGGACTTTCGGCCCAGTGGCTGCTGCAGGGCGCAACCGACCGCCTGCGCGCCAATGCGCGCCACGGCACGACGCAAGTGCTCAAAATGGCGCACATGGCCGAACTGCACGGGGCCAATATCGAACTCAACGGCCAGGGTGGGCTATTTGGACTACTCCACGCGCATCTGGGCTGCTGCATCGACAATACCGACTACTACGAATATATGTCGCCCCACGCCGATGGGATGCGTACCCAGGCCGAACAGTGGGGGATGCTCAACGCGCCGGTAGTCGAAAACGGCGCGCTCATGCCGCCCGATGGCCCCGGTTGGGGTGCAGAGTGGGACGAAGATCGCTTCCAATCGCGCATTGTCGCGACGCATTAGCACACACGCCGGCTGTCAGATGATAGGGAGAGGGCGCAGATGAAGTGTGCGCCCTCTCCCTATCACAACAACCTGCGGCTAGGCAAAGGCAATGCACGCCACACCCGCCACAATCAGCAAGGCCGCCCCCAAGCGCATCCTCGCGGCCGGCTCTTTGAGAATCAGCGCCCCGCCAATCACGCCCAATACAATACTCATCTGGCGCATGGCGACCACGTAACTGGCCTGGGGAATCAACTGGTAGGCCCAGAGAATCAGCCAATAGGCAGACGCAATCGACAACGCGACCACGGCCGCGCGCCGCCAGCTGCCAAAATCGCGCGCCAGATCCACGCGTCCATCCACCAGGCGCAGCCCCGCAAACAAAAACGGAACCGTGAACGCCACCTCCCACACACCATAGCGAATGGCCGATTCCAGCCCCAGGGGCAACATCTCCAGCGCTAGCTTATCCACCACCGAATAGCCCACCCCGCCCAGCGCGATCACCAAAATATAGGCCCCGGCCCGGTTGAGATAAAGTCCCCAATTGATTTGGCGCAGCGATTCCAGCGGGGCCAGCGCGCAGCCTGTGGTGACCAGCAGAATGCCTACCCAACCCAACAACTCTGGTGGACGCCCGCGCGCCACATCAAAGAGCGTCAACATGAGCACCGGCAAGGCGCGCGCGACCGGATAGACTACCGTAAAATGGCCGATGCGATAGCCCAGCGTGATCCCCAGAAAGTAGATGGATTGAAAAATGCCTGCCGCCAGCAGCAAGCCCCACACGGCGGGCGGAAAGGGTGTGCGCAGCATCTCCGCCACGAGCGCAGGCACAATTCCCACCACCACGGTGACCACAGTCGTTCGCAAAAACAGCGATTGATCCGTGCGCCGCGTGTGGGCGAACAGGTTCCATCCGGCATGGATTGTGGTGGAGAACATAATTACGAGGAGCGCGGGCAGCGTCATGCGACAACCATTCCAGGTGAAGTACAGGTGTAGTGATTTCGCCACAGGCAGGCAGCGTGGAGTTCTGGGGCAGAGCAATTCACTTGCCAAACACCCGCCCCGCTTGTATACAACCGCCCCAGGCACAAGCCCCAAGGTTAACACGTCGCGCCGTTTTTTAACAGAACATCAACAGTTCATTAACAAATCTCCTTCCCTGGTTCAAAGCATATCCAGCGCAACGGCCCCCACCGCGCAAAAGTCATGCCATCGGAACGGCATCGACCAAAACTTGACTGGTATAGACCTCTAGACGTATACTCATCTTCACAATATAAACAAACATTCACACGCACGCCCCACAGCCCC
The DNA here is from genome assembly GCA_040880365.1 of Litorilinea sp. Classification (GTDB taxonomy): domain Bacteria; phylum Chloroflexota; class Anaerolineae; order Caldilineales; family Caldilineaceae; genus JBBDIO01. The sequence continues at coordinate 6,832 of JBBDIO010000004.1, read as the reverse complement.
CGAACGTACTTGTCGAGTTTTACACTTGTAGGTAGTACGCTTGTCGGGGCAATCCGAAAACTTTGCCATGATTAGCAAGAACAGCCCTGTACCGCGCTACTATCAACTCGCCGAGCATATCCGCGTTCAAATCCAATCCGGGAAACTGCGTCCCGGCGACCGGCTGCCTTCGGAACGCGATCTCTCGCAGCAGGCCGGCGTCAGCCGTATGACAGCCCGCCAGGCGCTGGCCTATCTGGCGCGGGCCGGGCTGTTACATGTGCGCCACGGCATTGGCGCATTCATTGCCGAACCCAAGGTCGCCTATCCCATTCTCCATCTGCGCAGCTTCACCGAATCGATGGCGCAGGCGGGAAAGGACGTATTTTCACGGGTACTGGTCCAGGCCGTCGGCGTGCCACCGCCAAATGTTGCCGATGCGCTGCATATGCCACCCCATGGGCACGCCGAGCCGCTGGTGCGTCTGCCTGGCGTCGAGGAAGTGCCGTTGCTGCTGGAGACCAGCTACATTTCGCACCGGCTCTGTCCCGGTCTGGATACCGCCGAGCTAACGGATCAATCGCTCTACGCCCTGTTCGAAAGTCAATATGGACTCAACGTTACCCGTGCCCAACAAACTTTCGAGGCGACGACCGCCAGCGACTATGAGCAACAGATTTTCGGCCTCGATCACGAAGTGCCCATGTTGTTGCTGGAGGGGGTCACATTCACCGGCACGGATTTGCCACTGGAATATTTCAAAGCCGTCTATCGGGGGGACCGATGTTCATTTGCCTTTGAAAGTCGGCGCACCGATGCCCCCATTGATACGCCCGCAGCCCAGTTGAGCGTGCGTATCAGTTGAGCACACACAAAGACCGGCGATTCTACTGCGCTTCTGCTACACAAATCGCCCCACCCGCTACTGCATCGCAATGAATTTTGTCTAAAGCCTGAGAATTTACATATTCAACCGAGCATCAACCCGTGCACCAACCCGTGCACCATGAGGAGAACTCCATGTCAAAACCCGTACGCGTAGGCATTGTCGGCTGTGGCAGCGTCATGCAACGTCCCTACATCACCATCTTCAACCGCCTGCGCCAGGAAGGCAAAGTCGAAGCAATTGCCCTCTGCGATGTCAAAGAGGAACGGCGCGCGCTCAAGGACAAATATCAGTTTCAACGCTTCACCACCGACTTTGAAGAAGTGGTGGGCGCCGATGACATTGACCTCGTGCTGGTCCTCACTTCCATGCAACAACACGGCACTATCACCAAGGCCGCGCTCCAGGCGGGCAAGCATGTTCTGGTCGAAAAGCCCATGTCTACGAGCCTGGAAGAGGCCGCCGAAATTGTGGAGATAGCCAAAACCAGCCCCGGCTATCTGATCCCCGCGCCGCATGTCATCCTCAGCCCCACCTATCAGACCATGTGGCAGCGCATCCACCGGGGCGATATCGGCAAGCCCTATCTGGCGCGCGCGCTCTATGGTTGGGCGGGTCCCAACTGGGGACAGTGGTTCTACCAGCCCGGCGGCGGTTCCATGTTCGATCTGGGCGTCTACAACGTGGTCAGCCTCACCGGCCTGCTCGGCCCCGTCAAGCGCGTCACGGGCCTGGTCGGCACAGCCATTCCCCAACGCGTGGTCGATGGTGAAATGATAGACGTGCAGGCCGACGACAACGCGCACATTCTGCTGGACTTTGGCGAATCCGTATTCGCAGTCGTTACCACGGGTTTCACACTCCAGAAATATCGCGCCCCGGCCATCGAAATCTATGGCAGCACCGGCACCATCCAGATGCTGGGCGACGACTGGGACCCCGAAGGCTATGAGCTGTGGCAAAACGATGTGGGCGCATGGCAGCTCTTCGAAGAAAGCGATCCCAACTGGCCCTGGACCGACGGCCTGCGCCACATGGTGGAATCCATCCAGACCGGCACGAAGCCCATCATTACGCCCGAACACGGCTACCATGTCCTCGAAGTCATGCTCAAAGCCCAGGATGCCGGGCGCGACGGGCAGGCGCGCACCATCGACAGCACGTTCACCCCGCCTTCTTTTGCTTCTGAAGACGAAGATGGCGAGGCCCAACACCTGATTCACGATCGGAGTCATTAGTATGGCGTATGCCCCTTCTCCTCGCCCCACTTTCGACGGCCCTGCGCAGATCCCCTATGCACAGGTAACTCGCCATCTGTGGGGCGAATCGGATGCAGGCGAAGTCGCCGACTGGATCTACGCGTCCACCGATAAAATCCATCAATTGGTCTTTGGTCTGGCGCCCGGTGGCAGTTTTCGCCACTCCGATAGCTTCCGCACCATCTTTGGCGCCGACGAATTGCTCTACGTGCTCGAAGGCACCATGCTCATCGCCAACCCCCAAACCGGCGAAGTCCATCGCGTGCAACAAGGCGAAAGCGCCTTCTTCCGCCGCAACACCTGGCACCATGCCTATAACGGCGGACCGGACCTGTTGCGCGTGCTGGAATACTTTGCGCCGCCGCCTTCCACCGGCACATCCGGCGCCTACGCCCAGAAGCAGCCCTACCTGGAAAAAAGCCGCTATACACGCGACGAATTGCTGGGTACAATTCCCATGCAGAATGCCGAAATTCGCCAGGCAAATACCATCCAGGTTGTGCGCGAAGCCGACTATGTCTGGCGACTGGAAGGCGACCCGGCGCACAATCTGCGCCCGGTGTTGGTAGGGCTTATGGCCGCGACCGACCATCTGACCGTGGGCAAGGTCTATCTTCAGCCGGGGCAGAAAACCGAGTTGCAGAGCCACGCCGGCGACGAATCGATCTGCGTGACCCAGGGGCGGCTGAATCTCCACGCCCCCGACGCCGAAGGCCAAAAGTGGTTCGAGCTATACCCCGACGATGGCTTTTATCTGCCCCAGGGCGCGCCGCATCAGTATTACAACATGACCGGCGCACCGGTCGAGTTTATCTTTGGTGTGGCACCAGGCTATCTGCCGGACGACCTGCCGCACGACAAGGAAACGACCTAAATTGGGCAACATGCCGCGAAGTGCCATCCCCCAGACACAGCCCCCGCGCTATGCCCTGGGTGTGGATGTGGGCGGCACCAAAATCGCCGCGGGCGTGGTAGATATTGTCACGGGAGAGATGCAGTCTCGGCGCGAAGTGCCCACCCAGGCTGCGCGCGGCGGGCAAGCCGTGCTCGACACGGTGACCGACCTCTGCCGCGCGCTGCTGGATGCCGCCCAAGGCCCGATTGAGGCCATCGGTGTGGGTGTCTGTGAGCTGGTGGATCCCGCCGGTGACGTCCAGAGCGCCCACACAGTCGCGTGGCAAGGGCTACCCGTGCGCGATGCGCTGGCCCAGGTCGCACCCGCAGACGCGACGGTGCTTGTCGAATCGGATGTGCGCGCCCACGCCGTGGCTGAAGCCTGGTTTGGCGCGGGCGCAGAATACGATCTCTTTGTATTCGTCACAGTGGGCACGGGGATCAGTTCCTGCCTTGTCCAGGCGCTGACGCCGCTGGCCGGCGCGCAGGGCAATGCCCTCGTGCTTGCCAGTGCCCCCCTGGAGATTCCTGTCACCACGGCGGATGGCCGCGAAACTATCCAGACGTTCGTGCTCGAAGAATATGCGTCGGGGTCGGCCCTGCTCCAGCGGTTCGAGCGGGCGACGGGCGAACAACTGGCCCACGGGCGCGAACTCTTTGCCCGCGCCGCCCAGGCTGGCGCACCCGGCAACGAACAGGCGCGGCACATTCTCAACAGCGCAGGCGCCGCATTGGGCAACAGCATCGCCTTTCTGGTCAATATCCTCGACCCCCAGGCCGTGATCATCGGCGGCGGGTTGGGTGTGGCGGGCGGACTCTATTGGGATGCACTGGTGGCAGCAACTCGGCGCGGCATCTACGCCGATAACTCACGCGAACTGCCTTTGCGCCCGGCCTATCTCGGCGGCGACGCCGGTATCATCGGCGCGGCCAAGGCTGCTGCCTGTGCGGCAGGCGCAACCGCAATCCACAAACAAAAATGACTGCACAGAAATGGCTGCGCAGAAATGACTGTACGGTAAGAATGGCACAAACCTAATGGCTGGTAATCAAACCCTAATCGAAGACTACGC
>JBBDIO010000004.1:0-2641 GCA_040880365.1 Litorilinea sp. | reverse complement strand
GTAAGAATGGCACAAACCTAATGGCTGGTAATCAAACCCTAATCGAAGACTACGCGGCCGTGCAACGGGGCGGCAACTGGCGTAGCTGGCCTGGCATCCGCCACCTGCGCGCCATGCGCTATCGCCGTCTGCAACCATTTGGCGGCGGCAAATCTGAAGGTCTTTCGGTCATCCGCTACTACTGGGCCGATTTTCTCATGCAGCACCGTGCCGATGTTCAAGGCCGCGCACTGGAGATTGGCGAAACCACCACCATCCGCAACTTTGGCGGCGACCGTGTGACCGAGGCTCACGCGCTGGACCTGGCAGCACACAGCCCCGAAGTCAAGGTCGTAGCCGATCTGAGCCGCGCCGAAGACGTGCCCGGCGAACAGTATGACTGTTTTGTCAATCAGTTCACCACCGCCGTCATCTATGACATCCGGGCGGCGCTCTACCATGCCGTGCGCCTGCTGAAACCGGGGGGCGTACTCCTGATCAATTTCTGGTGCCTCGACTACTATCTCTATCGCGGCCTGGATATGGGCACGGGGGAACCGCTCTATATGTATCACTGGTTCACGCCGGTAGAAGTTGACCAGTTGCTGGACGATATCGGATTAGACGCCGATGATTACAGCACCACCATCTATGGCAATCTGCTCACCCGCATGGCGTTTCTGATGAACGTGCCCGCCCGCGAGTTCACCCGCACCGAGTTGGACCACCGCGACCCGGGCCAACCATTGCTCATCTGTGCGCGCATCGTGCGCCCGCCCAACTGGAACCCCACGCCCCCCCAACCGATATCACCCACGCGCATCCCGGCTATGGCGCCCGCACAGGTCCGCGCCGATACCGGCCACTATGGGGATGCCTATGTGGAGTGACCCCGGCCAACATACGGGCAAACAGTCAAGCAAACAGCCGAGCAAACAGGCGTGTGCATTTGGCCGAGAAGCATCAGGCACAAAACGCCTGTCACGGTGTATAGTTAGATCTACAGGAAAGAGCCATCGCTCGCCCCGGCCCCCGCGACACACAAGAGTGCAAATCAACCAGGCCGAATCCAACCGGATCAAACGACCCGGTAATCTGGCCGACCACTATCTCAAACCCAGTTTCTACGCGTACAACCAGCAGAGAATGCAGTTTACACGCTTCGAAGGAGGAGCAACGAGATGAACAACAACGAAAAGCCTCAAGCAACACAGGATATGCAACAGCGCGACCTTTCGCGCCGCCGTTTCCTGCAGATGACCGGTCTGGCGAGCGGCGCGGCCTTCCTGGCGGCCTGTGCGCCCGCGGCCGCACCCTCTGCGCCTGCCGCCGAAGGGGGCGAATCCGCTTCGGGCGATACTGCATCCCCTTCCGCCGAAACGACCACCATTTCGTGGTGGAACCAGTATGAAACCGCCACCACCCAGATCGCCATTCCCCAGATTATCGAAGGCTTCCAGGAGATGTACCCCAACATCCAGGTCGATTATGAGATCACGGGTGGGCCTCCTGGGGGTGGTGACTATACCGAAGTCATGCTGGCGCGCATCGCCGCGGGCAACCCGCCCAATGCCGCCACCACCTGGGACCCGCCGGCCCAGTTCGCGGCGCGCGGGTCGCTTTCCCAGCTGGATGCCTTCATGGAAAACGCCGAATTTGCCACCCAGGATGCCTTCTATGAAGGCCCGCTGAATTCCTGCCGCTGGCAGGGTGGTGTCTTCGGCTTGCCCGCCTCCGCCGGGGCCGGTTGCGTGGTCTACAACGTAGATATGCTCGACGCCGCGGGGATTCCCTCCGACCGCGCCAGCTTCCCCACAACCTGGGAAGGTCTGCGCGATCTTTCGGCACAGCTTACCGAATGGGACGGCGAACCCTCCCAGGTGGGCCTGGTCCCGTGGGCCACGCCGTGGCTCAAGCCGGTATGGAGCGGTCTCAACGGCAGCCAGATTTTTAACGCCGAAAGTCTCCAATATACGCTCGATAGCGAAGAGAACGTGGAATGGCTCACCTACTGGCTCAACTGGCTGGATGAGCAATACCAGGGCGATATCGAACAGCTCAACTTCTATGGTCCCTATGACGGCGCCTACGCGCCCGGCGCGTTCAACAGTGGCTTCGCCGCCATGGTACAATCGGGCAGCTGGGCCACCAGCGACGCCGAAATGCCCTTCAATTGGGAAATCGCCAAATTCCCGGTTGGCCCCAGCGGCGAACGCTCGGTCACCGGCTATTGGCCCAACTGGTGGATTGTGCCTGCCGGTGCCGCAGATATCCAGGAGTCTTTCCTCTTCTGCGAATACTTCTGCACCAAGGGTTGGGAAACCTGGTACAGCTACATCATGGATACACCCGCCTGGGTCAATTTCCCCGATGGTGTGCTGACCGAAAAACTGGTGGAAGAAGTCGGCCTGGAACGCGCGACGGAAATCCACAACTTCTTCTCCGACTATCTGAACGATACCGTCGATATGTGGAATTCGCCCGTAGAAAACTTTGCCAACGACACGCTGGAAACCGCGGTAAGCGAAGTGCTGTTCAAGCAGACCACGCCGGATCAGGCGCTGGCGAGTGCCCAGGAGCTAATCCAGGCACGTCTCGACGAAACCCTGCAAGCGTAAGTTTATTTCTGTTGCCGGCAACCGGCCCTGCGCTGCTTTCGCAG
>JBBDIO010000003.1:0-9283 GCA_040880365.1 Litorilinea sp. | reverse complement strand
AGCGAGGCCCACAGCCTGCCCACTCACTTAGCCGGCGACGGTTCACCGCTGGCAATGGTTGCCCCCGAATCCCAAAACGCGCCCAATGCGCTGGATATCTTGCCCCCTGCCATCGCCAAGCAACTGGAACCTGTGCCTGCTCCCGATGCCAATGCGGATAGCCAGGGCCAAATGGATCAGTCCGATGCGCCTACAGCAGATGCCGAAAACGCAAATAGGCCAGCCGAAACCGAAGATAACACCCAGCAAGATAGCACGCCGGAAGATAGCACAGACGATACATCCGAAGTGACGCCAGACTCGACACCGGATGAGACAACGCCCTCCCCTCCCGGAAGCTATCGCCTACCCCTTTTTCACGTCCAATATTTTGAAGACATGGTCGCGCCGCTGCGCACGCTCACCACGCCCAGCCTGGCGGCGATCACAATGGAGACCGGGCAGGCTGACCAGTGGACGGTCGCGCCCGACAGCGCATTTTCGCGGGTCGTGGTGACGCTGGAAGGGGCAACGCCCGCAGGCGAGAGCATCAACGCCGAAACCCTGGCAGATCTGCGCATTTGGGTCGTTTCGCCAGAAGGTCTGCGCCGCATCGAAGCGGGTATGGCCCCGGCCCAGGCCGCGGTCACCGGCTTCACGGCCCTGCGCCTGGGCCGCGACCAGAGCGTACTCCAGGCCTCCTTTGATGCAGTCGGCCACGCGCCCTACACTGTCATCGTCGAAAATCGCGGTAGCCACACAGCTACCTTTGACATGACCGTGCGCAACGGGTTGCTGCGCCTGCAACCCGAAATCATTGAGGGTGCAACAGACGCGGCAACTGCGCAGTAGTCACCGCGCGGCAAGTAGCACAGGTTCTACACGCACAATTTTCGCAGGTACGTTTTTTCAGACATCATTTTCACAGAGCGCAAAGCCTCATGAACTATGAATTTGTACACTATGAAAAGCGCGAACGCGTCGCCCACATCACGCTGAATCGTCCTGCGGTGCTCAACGCACTGCACCCGCCGCTGGTCGCCGAGCTGGACGCAATCTGGCTGGATTTTATGGCCGATGATGCCCTCTGGGTTGCCATCCTCAGCGGCGCGGGCGAACGCGCTTTCTGTGCGGGCACAGATCTCAAATATCGCGCCACCCAGGCCGATGAAGAAACGCTGCGCCGCCCCACGCGGGTAGAAAGCCATGTGCTGGACCAATGCTGGAAGCCCATCATTGTGGCGGTGAACGGCTTTGCCGTGGGCGGCGGGCTGGAACTGGCCCTGTGCGGTGATATCATTCTGGCTGCGGATCATGCACAGTTGGGACTGCCCGAGGCGCGCCGGGGATTGCTGGCCGATGGCGGCGGTGTCCTCAATCTGCCCCGCCGCATTCCCTATCACCTTGCCATGAGCATGATTCTCACCGGCAAATTTATTTCGGCCCAGGAAGCCCACCAGTTTGGCCTGGTCAATCAGGTTGTGCCCCTGAACGAACTGGCCGCCACCGCGCAGGCGTGGGCCGATGCCGTTTTGGAATGTGCGCCGCTTGCACTCCAGGCCGCCAAACAGGCTATTGTCAAGACCCAGGATATGCCCCTGGAACAGGCCATGCACACACTGGAAAGCCTGACCGCGGTGCGCCGCCTGCGCGATTCTGCCGACTATACCGAAGGCCCCCGCGCCTTTGCCGAAAAACGCAAACCGGTGTGGACGGGCACCTGACAGGACTCGGACACGCGTCCCCTACCCAACTCGGAGCAACCCCATGACCAACCCACCCGGCGCGCTGCAAGGCATTCGCATCCTGGATTTCAGCCACGTCTTTCAAGGTCCCCTCGCCACCCAATTGCTGGCGGACTATGGCGCGGATGTGATCAAGATTGAACGACCCGGCGCGGGCGACTGGAGTCGCAGTTGGGGGCCTTTTGTGGATGGCGTGAGTATGCCCTTTGCCAATCTCAATCGCAACAAGCGCAGTCTCGCGCTCAATACCAAACACCCCACAGGCAAGGCCCTTGCCCTCAAACTGGTAGCCCAGGCCGACGTACTGGTTCACAATTTCCGTAGTGGGGTCATGGAAAAACTGGGGCTGGGCTATGCCGACCTCCAGCCCGTGAACCCGCGCCTGATCTATGCCGCGTCCAGCGGTTGGGGCGACCACGGCCCCTATGCTGAGCGCGGGCGTGGAGGACACGATCTCATGGCGCGGGCCGAGGGCGGCTGGTTCTATCAGGCCGACTCCCATACACCCCCCACCCCCGCGGGCATCTCCATCGACTACCCTGCCGGGCTGATGCTGGGCCAGGCGATTCTCATGGCGCTGCTGGCCCGCGCCCAAACCGGCCAGGGCCAATACGTCACCACCGATCTGCTGAGTGTGGCTTTTCACGCCCACAGCTGGATTGGCGCGGCCGAATTGAACCACACACGCCTGACGCGGGGGCAGGGTGTGGGCGCGACCGAAGACGCCATCGAAAAGTCTTTCCGCACCCAGGATGGCTGGATCGAGGTCTCGCCCGTCTTTTCAGACGATGCACTGCGCGATATTTCCGTGGCGCTGGGGTTGGGTGATCTCGCCCAGGATGAACGGTTTCGGGAACCTGCGGCGCGTCTGGCAAACCGCGGTCCCATGAACGAATTGCTGGCGCAACGCTTTGCCCAAAAGACCACCGACGAATGGATTGCCGAACTGGAGCCAAAGGGAGTCCTGTGTGGCAAAATTCAGAGCTTTGCCCAGGCCGCCGAAGACCCGCAAATCGCCGCCAACAACATGATTGTGGAAATGGACCATCCCCAGGCCGGTGCACTGCGCGTGTTGGGCACGCCCGCGCGCCTCCACGGCACACCGCCCACTGTGCGCATTGCCCCGCCCCGCCTGGGCGAACACTCAACCGCCGTCGCCGCCGAGCTGGGCTATAGCCCCGTCGAAATTGACGAACTCCTCGCCCAGGGCGTGATCGAAATCCCCAAGGAATAGGCCACAAAAAGCGGATCAAAAACGGGGGTACAGCAGATGCGAACTGCCGTACCCCCGTTTTACTTTACCTTTTACTTTGCCCCTCTAAAAACCCTGTAGCTTGCTCAAATCGGCAATCGGCGCGGGCAGGTCGGCAATGTGCTGCACCAACGCCAGACGGGCCTGACGCAATGCTTCATCTTCGGCATTCACCAGCACGCTATCAAAATAGGCAGTGATGGACGAGGCCAGTTCCAGCATGACCGCGGCCCATTCCGCGGCGGGTTCGGGCGCGGCATCCAGCCGGGCCTGGGCAGCCACATAGGCATCGTGCAGAGCATGTTCCACCGGCTCGGCATAGGCAGCAGGATTGAGCGCTAGCTTGTCTTCCAGCGCGCGCGTGATGCGCGCGCTGCGCGCATAGGCGGTGAACGCAGCCTCCCACCCCGCCAGCTGTGTGGCGGCACTCAGGGCCTGGGCCGCGCGTTCGGCTGCGGGCGGGTTGTCGCCCCGCGCCGCCAACACCGCCTCGACCACATCGTGCGCGAAGCCCGCATCCAGCAAAACGCCTTGCAGACGCCGCACAATGAACGTTTCGGCCTCTTCCACCGCGGTCACAGCCACCGGAACCGGCTGCAACTCTGCCGCCGCCGCCAGCCCGGCGCGAATGCTGAATTCCTGCCCCGCCGCCAGCAAATTGTGGACAATGCCCAACGCCGCGCGCCGCAAACCAAAGGGATCGGCGCTGCCCGTGGGGATTGCACCCACGGCAAACAGACCCATGATGCTGTCCAGCTTATCGGCCAGACTCAGAATCAGACCCGTAGTGCTGGCAGGCGCAGCATCGCCCGCGGCGCGGGGCAGATAGTGTTCGCGGATAGCCTGGGCCACGGGCGCATCTTCACCGCTCTGGGTGGCATAAATCTCGCCCATCAAGCCTTGCAGGCTGGTCATCTCCACCACCATCGAAGTCACCAGATCCGATTTGGAAAGCGCCGCCGCGCGCGTCACAGTTGCTATCGTCGCCGCGTCGGCATCCACCATGCCCCCCAACACCGGCGCCAGCTTTTCCAGCCGCTGGGCCTTATCCAGCATAGAACCCAGCTTTTGGTGGAAAGTCAGCGTCGCCAGCCGGGGCGTAAAGCTCTCCAGCGTGCGCGCCGTATCCTGGCGATAGAAGAACGCGGCATCGGCATAGCGCGCGCGAATCACACCGGCGTTGCCGGCCACCACCACATCGGGATGGGCCAATTCGCGGCTGTTGGCGACCGTGATGAAATGGGGCAACAATTCACCGTCGCGGAAGACGGGAAAATAGCGCTGATGCTTTTTCATGACGCCGATGAGCACCGCCCGTGGCAAGGTGAGATAGGCGGCGTCGAAGCTACCCAGCAAAGCCTGCGGCGCTTCGACCAGGTCGGTCACTTCGTCGAGCAAATCATCATCCGGCGGCGTCGCGCCCTGCACTTCTGCGCCGACTTCTGCGGCCGCGTCGGCCACCATTTGGGCGATGGTGGCGCGCCGCGTTTCCCGATCCAGAATCACACCCTGGGCGGCGACTGCGTCGGCGTAATCGGCGGCCTGCTGCACCGTGAAGGTCGTGAATTCACCCGCCGCCAGTTTGGCCGCAGCGTCGGCAAAGCGCGGCCCCCGGCTCTGATTACCGCTAGACACACCACCCCAGCCAAAGGGCACCACCTGATCGCCATAGAGCGCCACAATCCACCGCAACGGTCGCGGATAGGTCACGCCGCTGGCATTCCAGCGCATGGCTTTGGCCCAACGCAGGCTATCGAGCAGATTCACACACAAATCGGGCAGCACCTCGGCGGCAGGCTTGCCCACCAGCTTCTGCACCGCATATACATAGCCGTCACGCTGCTCCAGCTCGGTGACCTCAACGCCCTGCCCGCGGGCAAAGCCTTCCGCGGCACGCGTGGGGCGTCCCGCATCATCAAAGGCCCGATCCAGCGCAGGGCCGCGTTTTTCCACAGTCTCGTCGCTCTGGCGGGGAACCAGCCCGCGCACAGTTGCCGCCAGCCGACGCGTGGTGCCGGTGACCGCCAGTTCGGCATAGGTCAGACGCTGTTCGGCCAACAGCGCGCCCAGCTTTTCTGCCACCTGTCGGCAGCCCTCCACCACATCGTGGGGCGGCAGTTCTTCGGAACCCAATTCCAGCACAAAATCCTGGGGCATATCCACCGCGCGCATGGCGTCTGCACTTTGGGTCTGTGCGGCGTCTGCGCCGTTGGCCGCTGCGGCTGGACCGTTCGCCAGCCAGGGATATTCCTCGGCTTCGCGCTGTTTCAGATACAGCTCCGATACCTTGCGCGCCTGATTGCGCATGGTAGCAAAGAACTTGGCGCGCTCGGTCACACCGATAGCCCCGCGCGCATCCAACAGGTTAAATGTATGGCTCTGGCGCAGCACAAAATCATGCGCAGGTGCCACCAGTCCCCGTTCGATACAGGCTGTGGCTTCGGCCTGATAGATGTCGAACATCTGCTTCAGACGCGTCACATCCGCCAGTTCGAAATTGTAGACACAATGTTCAATTTCTGCGGGGCGATAGAGATCGCCAAAGCTGTGGTCGTCGTCCACATCAATCGACCAGACTTCCGATTTATTTTGCAGATACATGACAATGCGATCCAGACCATAGGTGATCTCGACACTCACCGGGTCCAGCGCAAAGCCGCCCGACTGCTGAAAATAGGTGTACTGGGTAATTTCCTGTCCATCCAGCCAGACTTCCCAGCCCAGCCCCCATGCGCCCAGCGCAGGCGATTCCCAGTTGTCTTCTACAAAACGAATATCGTGGCGCGTGCGATCCAGGCCGATTGCCTCCAGGCTGCCCAGATACAGCTCCTGGGGATTGCCCGGATCGGGCTTGAGAATCACCTGATACTGGTGGTGCATCTGCATACGGTTGGGGTTTTCTGCATAGCGTCCATCATCGGCGCGGAACGAAGGCTCTACATAGGCCACGTTCCACGGTTCAGGCCCCAGCACGCGCAACACAGTCGCGGGGTTCATGGTGCCTGCGCCGACTTTTTCGCTATAGGGGTGCCATAGCAGACAACCCTGTGCCGCCCAATAATCGTTGAGCCGCCGGATAACATCTTGCATGGTGGGTGTTTGGGTCATTCGATATCTCGCAAATCAGTGACTTCGTGAGTTCAATTTTGTAAGTTCGAGTCTGTAGTGCGCTGGTGATATGGTAGCGATTGTAGTGTGACGGCAGACAACCGGCAGCTATTCCAGAAACTGGAACGGCGAGGGCACAAACGTCAGAATAAAAATCAGGATCATCACATAGCCAATCCAGCGGCGGCGCGTGTCCAGCTCGGTTACATCGTCCAGGGCCGGTGGATGAAACGGCCCCAGCACAAAGACAATCAGCCCCAGCCAGACAAACCAACCATTGTAGCCCACCGAACGCAGCGCAGGCAGCCACGCCTGCACGGGTTCCAGTCCGGCAATCGCCAACAAGGTCATGCCCCCCAGCGCGGCCATGTTCACAAATCGCGACTGTCGCCCAAAGAGGGCATAGACCGTGTGTCCACCGTCCAGTTGCCCCACCGGCAGCAGATTCAGCGCCGTCACCAGCAAGCCAATCCACGCCGCAAACGTGACCTGATTCATGAGGATATCCTCACCGGTCAACGCATCGGGCAAGGCGCGCCCGTGGACGAAGATTTTGGCAAAATAGTAGAGGAGACTGTTGCCTTCCAGCATACCGCCCATGCCCGGCGGAATCTGAATAACCGGACTGGTCGCCAGCCCCACAAACAGCAGAGGCACCGCCAGAATCAGCCCCGCAAGTGGGCCGGCAATCCCGATATCAAACAGACGTCGCCGGTCGGGTACCGGCTCCTTTAGCTGGATAAACGCGCCCAGCGTGCCAAAACCCAGCGGCATGGGGATGAAATAGGGCAACGTGACCGCCACTTTGTGAAAACGGGCGGCAAAGTAATGCCCAAATTCATGCGCCCCCAGAATCCCCAACAGAGTCAGCGCAAAAGGCCAGCCAAGAATCAGATTCTGAGGCAACAACAAATCCGCGAGCGACTCGATCTCGGCATTGGATTCGGCATAGAGCGAACCCACAAAGAGCGTGCTCACCAAGGTGAGCAGAAAGAGCACCAGATTGATCCAGGCGCGTGGCCGCGCCTCGGCGGGCACGCCTGGCATCACATGCACCGCCACCGCGCCTTCGCCCGCTTCGGGGGCATGGCGCAGCATGGGTGTATGGCCCAACTCGCGAAAGCGTGCCCGCCAGGTGGGAAAAAGCTCGTGGCTGGGTTGTTCTAACAGGCCGCGCAAAATCACCACGCCCTGGCGGCGGGTGTCGCGAGGAATCTGGATCGAATCGATGCGCATTCCGGTTTCGACGATGGCGCGCGCGTGATCGGCAATCGTTTCTCCAGCATTTAAGGGTGCAAATTCAGCAGGTGGAATCACTCGGCTCGCTTCGGTCATTGGCTCGGTCATAGGTGCGGATTGTACCGCAAAAGCAGGAATAGGGAGAAACCGTTTCTAGGGAGAATGCGTGCCCAGCATGACGACGAAGGCAATTGCCCGTTCGCGGTCGTGGCTCAGACTGACGGACCACTCGGCCATGCCCAGAGCCGCGGCTTGCTGGGCGGCGGGGCCATGCAACAGCAGTTCAGGCGCACCGCTGGCGGCATCGGTGCAGACTTCAATATCCGTCCAGCGGATGCCCGTCCGCCCGATGCCCGTGCCCAGCGCTTTGGCCGCGGCTTCTTTGGCAGCAAAGCGCGCGGCCAAAGATTCCAGCCGCCCGCGACACGCGCCCAGTTCCCCCGGCGTGTAGACGCGTTCCAAAAAGCGCGCGCCGTGGCGATCCACCGCCTCTTGCAGACGACAGATCTCAATCATGTCCACACCCGTGCGTAGCATCGCGGCCTACTCCTGCCCGGCCTGCGCTGCGACCGTTTGCTCGCCCACAGTCTGGTCGCCCACAGTTTCCCTGCCTACAGTCTGGCCGCCTGCCAGCAAATCCAGCGGCAACGCGCCGGGGATTGCCGGACCCGCCACGGCCAGCCACAAGGGTGCATCACACAGATAGGTTTGAGCGACCCGCTGCACATCGGCGGCCGTCACCTGGTTAATCAAATCCGGATAGTGCAACAGATAATCCATCCCCAACTGTTGCCATTCCATGGTGAGCAGCGTAGATGCCACGCCCGCATTGGTCTCCAGCGCCAGAGGCAACACGCCGGTCATATAGGCCTGGGCATCCTCCAGCTCGGCGTCATCTACCACTTCGTGCCCCAGCCGGTGAAACTCTGCCACAATCGCCGCCGCCGCCGCGGGCACATGTTCGGGGTTCGTCCCCACCGATGCTGACCACGTGCCCAGGCCGCGTGTCGCCTCATATTGGCTGGAAACATAATAGGCTATGCCCATCTCCTCGCGCAGCATTTCGCCCAGCCGCCCCATCAGACCAAATTGGCCCAGGATGGTATTCGCCACACGCACGGCATAATGGTCGGCGTGGCCGCGCCCCGGAGCCGGCGCGCCGAGAAGCAAGTCGTTCTGCACCTTGCCCTGGGCAAACGCGCGCACACTGTGCCCCGGCCCCGCGAAATCTGGCGACGGGACTGTGTGGTCATTCACTCGGCCCTGCCAGCCCCCAAATGCAGCCGCCAGACGATCCACTGCTTCGTCGGCGCGGATCGCACCCGCCACCACCACAATTGCACCGTGGGGCGTATAAAACTGTTCATGAAACGCAGCCAGATCGGCCTGTTCCATGCGCCCGACTGTCTCCACACTGCCGCTCACGGGATAGCCATAGGGATGCGTCTTGCCATAGATGGCTTCGGAAAAACGCATGGCCGCCCAATGCGCCGAATCGTGGTCGCGCTCTTGCAAAAAGACCAGCCGCCGCTTGCGCATCCGCGCGACTTGTTCGGCAGGGAACGTGGGATAGCGCAGAATATCCGCCAGCACATCCACCATCGTCGAAAAATCTTCGGCGAGGCTGGTTGCGCCAAAATTGGTCAGATGCGCATCTGCGCCCGCGCCCAGACTCGCGCCCACATCCTCAATCGCAGCGTCGAACGCATCCTGGGTATAGTTGCGGCTGCCTCGGGTCAGCATACTGGCCGTGAAACTCGCCAACCCGCGCAGATGTGCCGCAGAATCCGAAGCGTGTGCTGTCACATACGCTTCGTGGAGCGACCCGCACGGGATACAACCTTCGATTGCCACTACGGGCGCGCTGAAATTTTCGCGCACCAATATGATCAGACCATTGTCCAGCACGGTGCGCGTCACCGTAGCGGCGCTGGGCAATGCGGCGCGGTTCGTGTGTGCG
>JBBDIO010000002.1:0-9385 GCA_040880365.1 Litorilinea sp. | reverse complement strand
CTCAACTTAGCAGCCACGACGCACACTGTCTGTGATCGGTGTCCCAGAATAGCTGCCCCCTTACACCCGCCCAGCCACCCCAGCCATTACCGCAGTGTCACGACAATGATCACCGCATCAGATACTCGACAGGGTTCGCGCGGCGGCCAAAATCGCGAATCTCAAAGTGCAGATGGGGGCCTGTGCTATTGCCTGTAGAGCCGACAGTCCCCAGAATCTGCCCTTGCCCCACGACGTCGCCCTCGGCCACCAATACCTGATCCAGATGCGCATAGAGCGTGATGTAGTCGATGTTGTGGTCGATTACTACAAAGCGCCCATAACCCTGGCTGTTCCAACCGGCGCGAATCACCACGCCGCGGTCGGCAGCCGTCACAAACGTTCCCGGCTGGGCCGCGATGTCAATCGCCCGATGATCCTGGCGATAGCCATTGCTCAGCCAACCGTATACAGGCCATTCAAAATGCCCACTGCCATAGGGCCAGTTTGCCGGAACCGGCTCCTGCGGACGTTGTGTGCGCGTCCCGCCCGTGGCGTGGACCACGTAGGGCGAAAGCGTGACCGGCTGTTCCAGCATAAACGCCAGAAAGCTGTCGGACTCTGCGACATTTTGCACATCATTGCCCAGCGGCACCCGCACATAGGTCTGGGGGGGTAACGGGATTTCCAGCGCATCCGGCGCAATGCGGTTCCACCCCTCTGCTACCAGCGTTGCCACAGGGATATCATACGCCGTGGCGATTGACAAAGGCGTTTCTCCCGGCTGGACCGGATGACAATATGTGCCGAGCGGCGGCGCAACCAATATGGCGCCAATCACCAGTGGCTGATCTAACGAAAAGTCCGGCGCGACCGCGCAGATTGTCGCGTCCAGATCCAGCCCCATCTCAATAGAAACGCGCCACAGCGTATCGCCATCCTGTACCGTATACTCGCCATCCAGGCTAACCGGTGGCGGCGCAAAGGAAGGCAACTCACCCACCTGGTTAACTCCAGCGCCCGGCGCAGTGATCAATTGACCGTCGGCAGTCTGCAAAACCGACGTTTCCGCCGTCGGTGCGGGGGTAGAAATCAACGGATTCGGACCACTTGTGTCGGGCGACGGAGTCCCCCCCGGTATCGGCGAGAGAGCCGTGCTTGTGGGCATGATCGTGGGCATGTTCGTCGATGTGGATGTTGCGGACGGCAGTGAAATTGGTGTGAATGTGATGGCTGCGGTCGGCGTCACCGGGCGGATGCTATGTATGCGCACGGGTGTGCGGCTATCGGTTGCAGGTTTTGAGGAAGGGGTCGGCGTGGGCGTAGGCCAAATGACAAACACCGCACGTGTCGCTGTCGGCGCGAGGGTTGGCACAAGAACCGGCACAGGGGTCGGTGTGGGCGTGGAGACTTGCCCAGCCGCAGGCTGCCCACTGCACAGTAGCCACAGCAGAACTCCCAGGCAAGCCGCGATCCGCTGCGCCAATATCTGGGCGCGACGCGTATGCACACGCACACGTTGGGCAATGCGGGGAAACGACTGGATTTTCATAGTCGGGCGCAGCTTCATTCGCGACAGGTCTCAACGCTCACTGTTTCGCTTGACGTATTTGGAACTCACAGATGCAGAGGCCACAGATGCAGGCTTCACAACATAAAACGGCATGGCAGCCCAGTACAATCCACAACCGCGCCTAATCCGATAGTATCTGTTGCGCGGCGTCGCCAGGATCATCAGGTGCGCTGGGGTCGCCGCTCGTAGCAGATAGAGTGGAGGCAAGCACAGTCTTCAAAAGCTGCCCTCCGTGTGTATCGGTGATCCACAGTATACCCGATTCATCGACTGCCAGCCCCACCGGCCGCACTGCGGGCAGTGTCGCGCCCCGCAGATTCCAGACCTGCACCCCAGCATCTGCGTCCCCCGGCGCATGGACGATGATTTGTCCTTCTTCCGGCACGCTGCGATAGAACACCTCGCCTGCGCCCGCAGCCAAATGCGGGCCGGCAATCGTATTTGCGCGCGGAATATCCCACGCAAATCGGCGGCGGCCTGCGTTATCAAAGGCAATCAGCTTGTTCAGCCCGGCATCCGCTACAAAAAGCGTGCCATCGGCCCACCGCAGCATACTTACAGGCTGCACCCCCTGCCAAAGCTCGCCCCCCGTGCGCAAGGGCACAATTTGCAAAACATTTCCCGCCGGGTCCACGCGCGCCAGTTCGCCGCGCGCGGTCGCCACCAGCCAGAGTGCGCCGGCGTCATCCACATAAAGCCCGCGACTGCGCTGCGCCAGGTCCGGCGCAACCGGCCACGGCGCGAAAGGCGTTCCATCCAAACCAAAACGGTGAATGACCCCGGTAGCCGCATCCAGCACCAGCAACCGCGCATAGGACGTGTGGGGATCCACAACGGCGAGGGCAGTCGGGTCTTCCATTGCTCCCGTCAAGCCCCTCTGCAATGATACCTGCGCCTCTCCCCCACGCGTAAACCCCTGCACGCGCGCGGCGTCCGGCTCCGCGACCCAAACCATGCCCGGAGTCAACGCCACACCCGTCGGCTGTGCCAGACCGTCAACGACGACTTCAACCTGGGCATGCTCCACCGCGCTTTGCGGGACGATTTGCGACATCGCCGTCGCACCCGGCCCCGGTTCACCATCCGCAGGTGGCAGCCCTGCAAAGAACTCTGCCGCCACCATCTCATATCCCGAATCCGGGGGCGAGAGAAAGCCATTGGGAATTGTGCGCAGTCCGCCACTGCCGGGCGGCTCCCACAATAGCCGAAAACTGGTATGGTGTGTGCGATCTGCGTAGCGAATCCGAATCGGATACGCCCCGCGTTGCAGCAGGCGGCGACCACTGCTCGACGTGCCGCCGCCCGAATGCTGGGCAATCGCTGCACCATCGAGCCAGAGCGTAGCCGCATCGGTCGCGTGCACACCCAGCCCATACTCGCCCGTTTCGGGAATGTGCAGCATACCCGTCCATTCCACTGTAAAGGGACGGGGCAATGGCAACACATGAAAATACATATCCCAGCGCCCGTCGATGCGACTAAACGCTTCCAGACCGGCCCACTCGCCGTTGGCATAATAGCGCCCCAAAAGTCCCTGGGGCTGGAGAGGGGTGTGATAGGTGAGCCACGCGGGAAGGGTTTCCCAGTCTCGATCCGGCGGTCGCCACGCCAGTTGAATCGCATGTGCAGCAGTGACATCCCCCGCTTGCCACGCCCCGGATTCGGCGCGAATCCGCAGCCGATGCGCACCCTGGGCAAGTACGATAGCCCGCTGTGGATTTGCGCCTGCTTCCGTTTCCTGGCTGTCCGGGTTGTGATAGGCCGCCAGCTCATCACCGATATACAGCTCAACGCGCCCGGGTCCGCGCACATGAAACGCATGTGCGCCGTAGCTCGTCGCCAACAGCGTCGTCTCCCACTCTACCCAAAACTGCCCGCCCGCAGGGGCAAGCGGATTGCGAAACACAGCAGGCGGATCCAACATTCCCGCCACCCCCAAACGACTTAGTCCCATATGAGTGTCTCCGGCACCAATTGGCGCGTCAGCCTCAGTTTTGGTGACGGCATCCCACGTCGCACCCGCATAATAGGTGGCCCGCGCCCCCTGAATCGCGGCTTGATCGGCTACGGAGATGTGCGCACTATACAGCACAGTCGGCCCGCCAAAGGGTGGCTGCTGGGCACGAAACTCTGCATTGGGATAGAGCGCCTGGGCTTCTTCAAAAAAATAGCGCCGATCCGCGTCGACAATCAACAGAATGTCGCGGTCGGGCGGCACGGCCAGCGGCAGTGTATCGGTGGTTTCCAGCCGTGTGTAAGGCTGGTCAGTCCCCGCCAAAAAGCGCAGCGTCGGGTGCCCGTCATAGAGCGAGATGATATAGGGGTGCACGATCCCCTCGGCGATGCCGGGTGTGGATGCCAGCATCTGCGCGGCCAGCGTCTCTGGCGTCGAAAACGCATTCCACGCCGAAAAATCACGCGCCTGCACCACGAAATAGGTGCGAATGTCGATCCAGGCGACCCCAATCACCAGTGTCGCTACGCCCAGCCCCGCAACCACCCGCGGCAGCCGACCCGTTGACCAGCCACCCGACTCTGTACCACTCGCATGGCGGCGCGCCAGCTGGAGTATGGCCGTCAGCGGCAGGGTTGCCAGCAGATAGGCAGGCGGCAGCGCCCCAATCGAGCGCAGCGACTGGGGCGATTCAAAGTCCAGGGACAGTATTCCACCCAACAGCGCCGTGCCCAACCACACGGGCAAAAGCCAGGCATAGAGCCGCCGGGGGCGCGCCAGGCACATGACAAGCCCCAGCAGCATCAACGCCCCCGCAATCGGATCCAGCATAGGACGCCCCGGCAGATTGTGGCGACCGTTGGGATCGCCCTGCACATGGAACATGCGCAGATGCTTCGCCGCATTTTGGGCCAAAGCCGCCATACGGGCGTCGGGCGCAGTCCGCGCCCAGAGCGACGTCGTCTGCACGCGCCCCAAATAGGTCTCCGAGCGTTCCAGGGCAAATTTTGCGGTTGGCGCGAAGACCACCGCCCCGGCCAACGCCATCACACCGATGCCCAGCGCCACACTACGCCAGGCCGCGCGTTGCCGGATCAAACCCGCGCCTGCCACCAGTCCCAATACAGGCAGAAAGAGGTAATACGCCGAATAAAATGTGAGTCCAAAGCCCGCCGCCAACCCGGCCAGCCCATAGTCGCGCAGGCGCCCGCGCCGCAGCCCCCACAGCAAAAACAACAAAGCCAGCACGGCCAGCAACGGTGTACTGATGTTGTACATGCCCACGCGGCTAAAGTTGATAGACCAGCGCGCCACCGCCAATAAGAGTGCAAACAGGATGCCCCCCGGAAGCCCCAGGAGCGTTTTGCCCAGCCAAAAGGCCGCGCCCACCAACCCCACACCCATCAGCGCGCTGATTAGCCGAATCGAGTGCGTTTCTACCCCGAAATAGTCGAAAAAGCGCACAATGAGGAACAAATAGTGCCCGCTGGCATTCACACCCGCATTGTAGACGGGCCGGAAGTCCGGTTCGTTTACGACCCGCAACGCTTCCAGACCGTTGGCCGCTTCATCATACCAGGTGCCGAATGGGAGCGTATCCAGCTGGAAAATCCGCAGCCCCGCGGCCAGACCCAACAAGAGCACGAAGATTGCGCCCTGCCCCCACCCCGCGCGGCTGAATCCAGAACGCGTGCCGCGCAGATAGCCGAAACTGCCAACCGCCGACTCGACTGCCGCGGCCAGAAACAAGAGCAGCACCGCCCAACCGTACCAACGCCACGCGGCATGGCTCCCCGTGTAAAAATCAAATAAACGCCAGCTGTGGGCGGCCATGCCCAGCGCTAGCGCCAAAACTATCAGATAGAGTTGATCGGGTGTCAGAAACCAAATGCGCCGCAGTCCAGGGGTCGGCGCAGGACTCGGCGCAAACTCAGCCGGAGACCGAGGCACAGCGCACGCTCCGGCAAGCGGTTGGGTGAGTGCGCCCGATGCTGCGTACACGAGTCCGGCGACAATATACAGGATCGCAGCCCCAGCGATTGCCCCCGCAGTCAATTGCCATTGGGCAGCAACTGCAATCCCCACCGCGCCCAGGGCCAGCCACACATTGCCGTGTGCGAGCCGCGCACGCGCCCCGCGCAGCACGCGCCGTGTCCACGCGTCGTCGCCGCGCGAGAGGCCGGTTTTCATCTCTGGGGGCGACTCCACAAGCTCCTTGCCTCAATCCCCTCGCATCAAAACGCTGGTATCCGGCCCGGCCTAGGGCAGCGCAGGATAGGCAACCACGCGGTTATTGTCTGCATCCGAAATCAGAATCATATTCGAGACAGGATCATAGGCGATCCCCGTGGGCAGTCCAAATTGATTGGCTTCGGTGCCGTAGCGACCAAAGCTGGCTTTGATCTCACCCACCGGCGACATCACTACCACGCGGAACAGGGCCGGATCGGTCACATAGATGTCGCCATTGCCGGCCCGCGTAATATAGGGCTTGTGATAGATCTGGCGACTGTCCCAGCCGGGCACAGGCCAGTCTGCCAACGGCTCCAGGTCGGCGCTAAGTACCTGCACGCGCCGGTTCCACGAATCCGCCACAAAGACAAAGCCCGTCTGCAAATCAATCTCCAGATCGGTTGGCTCTTCAAAGCGACCGGCAACCACACCGCCGCCGCCAATCTGATTCACAAATTCGCCTGTCGGTTGATATTGAACAATGCGCTTGTTCCCCGTATCTGCCACCAGCACATTGCCCTGGGGATCGATGGCGACCCCGCGCGGGCCAAAGAGCGCCAGCGTATCGGCCAGTTCTGCGCCCGCGCTGGCAAAGTAGCCCCACTTGCGCACAAATTGCCCCTGGGCGTCGAAGACCTGAATCCGCCCATTCCACGTATCGGCCACAAAGATATTGCCGTCGGCATCCACCGCGACGCCCCACGGCTCAAAAAACTGCCCATCGCCCAATGTAGGTCCAAAATCCGTGCTACAGCCACTGGCCGCACCTTCGGATAGCGCGCAATGGCTGCCAATCGTGCGAATCAATTCCCCGGCGGCATCCAGCACCACAATCCGATGATTCCCCGTGTCGGCAATCACGCGCTCGCCCGCGGGGCCAACGGCCACACTGCGCGGCTGGACCAGAGCCGCCCCATCGTAGACGGCATCGTATACCTGCGTCGCATCCAGCGTCACATC
Organism: Litorilinea sp.; assembly: GCA_040880365.1. Lineage (GTDB taxonomy): Bacteria > Chloroflexota > Anaerolineae > Caldilineales > Caldilineaceae > JBBDIO01. The sequence goes on along the minus strand of JBBDIO010000002.1, from coordinate 2,687 downwards.
ATTCGCCCGCACGGTGTCTTCCAGCGGATCTTCCAGCGTCACCCCCGGCAATAAGTCCAGGTCCCAGATCTGCGCGGCAATATCGCGCCGAATGTGCAACTCGAATTCATGGCGATTGGGCCACTCGGTCAGGCTGCGCAAGCGGTTGGGATCGCCATCGACCCCATGCCGCCGGTAGAGAAAAATATTAAACAGGTTGCGCATTTTGGAACCATCGGTCAGCGTAGCCCAAAAGCGTTGCGGGGTCAGATTGAAATACCCTTGATCGGGCCACCAGACCAGACGATAGGTGCGCTTTACATAGTCGCGCGAAACATAGGGATGGACTTTTTCATAGTTATTGGGCCCAACAATGATCACCGGCGCCTGCATCGCTTCGCTCGATGGATTCGCGCCGTAAAACCGACTGTTGGGGTAGAGCCGCATATACCAGCTCAGAGGCCACGCGCTGTTGTCATCGTAGGCCACAACCACATTGCGTTCACCCACCGTGCGCGCGCTAATCAGGTCGATTTCGTTCAGCGCGCGTTTAATATCCGGCGTGCCGTGGGCATAGACCAGATACTCGGTGGCGTAGTCGAAATTGATATAGTTGAGCATATAGGTGAAGCGCACCGTAAACGCCAGGAGCACAGTAACCCCGCCGATTGCCAGGAGGCGCACTGTGGTCTGCAACCCACTGCCCCGGCGCGCGCGCCAGACGGCCCACAGCACCCCCAACAGCACGACCACTGCGACCACGGCGCGCATGGTGGTCGCCAGCGCATCGACGGTGCGCCCCGGTTCGGGCCAGGCCCGCGCCAGTGCAGCCAGCAATAGCAGCACCACCGGCACCGCACCAACGATCCACAGCCCGCCCGCCTCCCGCACGCGAGACCAGTCAATTCCTGTGATCAACCGACCCAGCCACCAGCCCCCAAAGATACACATGGGGGTAGCAATATGCACCAGCAACCAGGGCATCTTTTCACCCGCGATGGTATACGCCAGCCAGCTACCCACCACCCACCACGCGCAGAGTGCAACAAAATAGACGCGATGCGTCCGCAGGAACTCCCCCACACCGGGATCGGCGGCCGCGGCCTGCAACTCTGTCGGGAGATCCACGCGCCGCACCGGATCCCAGCCACCACTCTCGACCGTAGCTGCCCCGCGCGGACTGTCAACCTGCCGCCCACCCTGCGTTGGATTCCGCCCAAGATTGCGTGCGGTTCCACGTAGGGACTTCACAAACAGGATCACCAGGGCAATCCCGCCCGCCAGCGAAAGGATCAGCGGCAGGGATTCATAGAGCAGGCTTTGCATAGTGTAGTAATACCACGGCTGGCCCCCGCGCGCGACCTCTTGCTGCGAAAGCCAATAGCCCAGACTGCCCACAATGCCGCTGGCTAAACCATCCCGCGTGTTGGTCAAAAAAGTTGTAAAGAAAAGGATCTGTATAATCCAGAAGCCGCCCATCAGACGCCCCCACTCCGCAAATCCTACCAGCGGCGCCCCCGTCAGGCTCTCGCGCACTTTGCGCATCCCAAACCAGAAATAGGCCATTCCCGTACCAACCGCCGTGACGACACCGATCAGGGCCGCCGACCGCAGAATATCTACCGTTGACTCCGCCGCCAATGGGTCCCAGCCCAGAACCTCGTGCAAAAAAGGCGCGGTAAAGGGCATAATCATCGTCAGCATGATCACGGCCAGGTCCGCCGCATCGCTCCGGCGCAGCTGTTCCCATCCGTCTTTGCCAAAACTGCGCAACACGATAAACGCCGAAGCCAGCACGCCCACGGCCACAATCCCCGCCGCCAGCAGATCCTGATCCGCAACATGCACCGGATAGGCAATCCCAATCCCCACGATCAGCGGGCCTAACGCCGCCACCGTCCGCTGTCCAATCACCTGCCACAGCGCCAGGCCCACAAAGAAGACGCCCAGCAGCGCACCGTGCATGAAGTGATTTTCTTTGGCGATAAAGCCCCATGCCATGCCCATCACCATCACCCACAACCATTTGCCACGCTGCATACCGCGGGCATCCATGTAGCGAAACGCGCCATAGATCCAAAGCAGGGTGAAGAGGGCAATAAAAATGTCGTTGCGGATATAACGGCTGTGAAAAAGCATACTGGGGCTGATCGACAACATGAGGCCGGCCGCCAATGCGCCCGCTCGCCCAATATAGCGGCGCAGGCTAAACGCCAGCGCGACCACGCCCACCCCAATCAGCGCGGGCACCAGACGCGCCGTTGTATCGTTGTGCCCAAACAAAAAGTACATGAGCGCATTGGTATGAAAGAGGAACGGACCATGCATCATCGGGTCGTGGCTATAGTTGCCATTGTTATAGAGATAATAGGAGTAGAGCGCGTGCAGACTCTCATCATGGCTCATCGCGCGTGCACCCAGGTTCACAAAGCGCGCGACGACGGTCCCCACCAGCAGCACAATCCACGCCCACGCCTCTGCCCCCAGGTGTGCATTGCGCGCCACCGGCTGCGCCAATATACCAGGCTCCGCGGTGTCTGGCGCAGGATTGCCCGGACCAGAGCCGCGCCAATCCTGCGGCGCGTGCCCAGGCTCCCCGCCTGCGCCATTTGTAGCCCGGCGCGCCGGCGCGTGGGTCGCCGGTTCAGGGTTCGTCTCAGTCTGTGCCGGCGGATCGGTTGGGTTTACCATTGCTATCTAACCTCGAT
>JBBDIO010000001.1:0-9397 GCA_040880365.1 Litorilinea sp. | reverse complement strand
GGCGTCGCTCACAGTCACGGTGCGGTCGGGTTTGGTGCCATAGAGATTGAAGGTCATCACCCCGTTGACGGTGTCTACCACCGGCTCGATGAGCAGATAGGCAACGGTATCATTGCGGAATCGGAAATCTACCGTCGGCGTGTAGATGGTTGCATCCAGGCCCGGTTCGCCATACCAATCCACAATATAGCCGTGGTTATAGCGTTCGACAATGGGCATCCCGGTGAAATAGGCGGCGCGGAAGATGGTAGTGCTCACCTGACAAATGCCGCCGCCAATCCCCACCGCGGTACGGTCGCCCCAGATGATGAGCGAATCTTCAAACCCGTTGGCTGCGGAGACATCTTCTACAAAGTGGTTGAAGCTGAAAATGCCACCGGGCGGAATGACGACGCCATCGAACTTTTCGGCGGAAATTTCGATATTGCGCACGCGCGCGGCGCTGCTGCCTGCGAAATAGGATGAGCCGCTGCCCACTAGCTCGCGGATGCCCATTTCGGCAATGCGATTGCTATCGACTGCCGGGGGCACGCTGCGAATTGCCAGGGGGGCAGAATCGCTGCCCGTAGTCAGGGCAACCTGGATTGCGCTGAGCGTGGCATCCACATCCAGTTGCCGCCCTGGTCGGCTGGTTTGCAGGATCACCGGCGAGTTGGTGGCTTGGTCAAAACGCAGGCGCGCATCGCGGGGCGAGATATTGATCTGCTGTGACCATTGAATCAACAGTTCGCGCGTTGCGGGAATATCCAGCGTGACCGGATTGTCGGAGAGCAGCAGCCCGTGGATGGCTGCCGGGTCGAGCGCGAATTCCAGCCCATAGGCAGCATCGCGCAACAGCAGCGACCCGCGCACTGGCGCGCGGGAGGTGCCATTATCTGCCACTGCGTCTGTGGTAGTTTCGGTATTAGCCGCACCTGCCGTCGCGGTCTGGGGCGCAATCTCAAGCACTTGCAAGGGCGTGATGATCGCGACCCCGCTGGCGCGGTTTTCCAATTGGCTCAAAAGTGACTGGACCGTGGTTTCCACATCGACATCCAGTCCCGGTTGCGCGGGTATAACCGTATCGCCCACCCGGACTTCGGCGCGGGGTGCGCTGCGCACCTGGGCGGCAAGCTGATTGACCACCCGGCGCAGTTGACTGGCATCCACGTCATAGCTGGGCGTGATGTTGATGCCGCCCAACACGGCATCGAACTGGTTCCCAAAGCGTTGGGACCAATCGCCCTGCCGCCCCACCAGATAGGCTTGATTGACCGCGGCCAGCAAATCGACGCGACCGCGCACGTGGTCGGCGGTAATCGGCCATTGTTGTTCGCCATGCTGGATGCTGATGGGGGGCAGGGGATGGCGCACATACGCCTCTTCCAGCCGCGATAGCGCGGCGGCGCGGGTAATGGCACCCACGGGCACGCCGCCCACGCTCACGCCCATATAGATGCGGTTCGTGTGCCACACTTGCCACCACAGCCCCAGCCCAACCAGCGCAAGCAACAGGCTCGCCATGAAGATTGCGGCGAAATCGCCCGGCCCGCGGCGGATTCGACTCTGCGGCCCGCGCGATTGAAAACGTCGGGAACCCGGACGTGTGGAGGGCATGGCTGGCGATGGATAGGATGATTGCATTCAGAATCTCCGTGCAGTGAACTTGTAATATTCGAGACGGTTGCCCGAAAAAATATCAGCCTCTACGGTGTTAACTGTGGGACAATAAAGATACTCGGAATCAGAAGATCGAGCAAGAAGAGCAGAAAAAACGGCAAGGCCCAGACCAGGCGCCGCAGCCACTGAAAGAGCCAAACTACCGCAGGGCGTTGCAGCAGTGTGGCAAGGCCCGTGGGCAGCCAGCCAGGTGTATAGCGCAGGGAGTTCATGAGCAACAAGGGCTGAATCAAGAGCGCCAGCGACAGGATGCCAATCGAGAGCACTGTCCATTTGTCCGGCCCGCCGGTCATATAGCCTGTGCCCAGCATCGCGCCTGCCAATACAGCCGCCAACATGCCGGTGATCAAACCTTGCAGCGGTTGTAACACTTCTCGCCAGCCCAGGGCGACAATCACACTGATGGGAAGCAGGCCCCACAGAAAATAGCGTCCCTGATGTTGGACAAATTTGAGATTGTACCAGAGATAGCTGAGGGAAACCGCCACCAGGATTAGCCCCAGCAGACACAAAACCGAAAGCTGGAAAAAGTCCATATCCGTATCGGAGCCACCCGATATAAAGCGCACCGTTGCCCACAGGATGCCCATAAAGATGGCGCCGCTGAAAATGAGGAGCGCCGTATAAATGCGCTCGTCCATGAAGACGCCCATCCACCCAAAAACTCCCCAAAAGCTCTTGAAGGTGAAGCTATAGGCGCGTTCGCTGTATTCTACCCAGCCAAAGGTTTCGATAAAATCCTGGGTACGCAGTTGGCCCACCACCACCGCATCATGCCAGGTCAGGCCCAGAAAATCCCAGCCGCCGTAGAGGTAGATGTTGCGTGCCCACATGGGTAGCGCAATGATCAGCGCCGGCACGATTATCCACAACGTGGTGCGCAATGCGGGCATGGCATTGCGCCAGTCGGCGGCGCGCAGGGTCTCTTGTAGACGTTGTGTGCGCGCGGCGTGGATTCCCACCCGCGGTTCGATCCAGAGCGTGGCGAATACGGCGAGCCAGGCAATCGGCAGGACCACATAGGCATAGATCTTGGTAATCATACCCAGGCCGAGCAGGATGCCCAGGAGCAACAGCAGGGGGCGACGGCGATACCAGGCGCGCGCACCTGGGGTTGGCGTATAGGCTGGTAGTGGGCTGGGCTGGGGCGCGTCCGCCAGATGATCGTCTGCGGACGCGCCACTATCGGTTCGATAGAACTGATCGCGCAGCCAGTGGAGCAATACTAGCAGCGCGCCCAGCAAGAGCATCCCCGCCAGTCCGTCGTTGTTGACCGAGGCCAGCATGGCTACGTGCATGGGCAGCAACGCGGCAAACGCCGCTGCGCCCAGCGGTATGAGCGTTTTGCCGGGGAAAGCCAATTCCAGACAGAGATAGAGCAGCACAATGGAGAACAGGCCAATCGCCACGCCGAAAAGCCGCAACGCCAGCAGATTGCCGCCTGTCGCCCAGAAAACAGGCGTCGCCAGCAGGTAATAGAGGGGCGGCTGGTAGTTTTCATAGCGCAAGGGCGCGATGGAAAGTTTGTGTGTGAATTGGGTATCAACCAGCAGGCTGAGATATTCCTGGTTATAGTCGCCACTTGCCAACACCGGCAAACGTCCGGTCGCGGCAATATGGGTTATATAATTGTAGTGCGCGGGTTCGTCGGGCGCTTGCCAGTCGGGGGTGAAGTAGGCAAAGCGCACGCCGATGATGAGATAGGCGATGATGACCAGGGCCAGCCCGCGACGCGGACGTTTGATATAGAGTTGGTCGAACGCGCCCAGCCGCGCCACCGCAGGCAGCGCCGCGGCAAACGCCGGGTTCGTTGTGGCGCCGGGAGAAAGATCGGGAGCATAGGTTGCCTGGGGCACGCCTGCAGGCGGAATCGCATCCAGGTGGCTGGGAAACAAGCTGATTTTTTCTCCTGCTCCCATTTCATTCCACTTTCGCGTGCTGCATATTCGTGTGCTGCAAAATAGATTGGCTGCTGCTGATTCCCGGCAGCATTGACCGGATACCCAAGATCAGGTGGCTGAAGATGGGAGCTATATGGCGGCCGTGCCCCTAGTAGACCGCCGCCAGCTTCTCTTGCATAGCGGCATCGTCCAGCTTCACAAAGAGCGCCGCCGGCTCGCGCAGTGTTTGCCCGGCAGGCAAGGATGTGGCGGCCCAGACCCCGGTCGCGGCGCTGTGGTCATAGCGCAATACCAGATGGCTGCCGCGGGCATCTTCCACCCGTTCCGTATACTGGCGGCCAAAGAGCGGTTGGTCGTAGCCGAGCAACTGATGGATTGTTTCCGACGCATGGGGCAGAATCGGCCCCCACATGAGCTTGAGCCAGTCGATGGCCTGGAGCGCGACATAGACACTGGTCGCCGCGCGGTCGGGATCCGTTTTGATGGTCTGCCACGGCGCGGTGTCGTTGAGATATTGATTGACCCTTTGGGCCAGACGGCGCACCTCGAAAAGGGCGTTCTTGAGCTTGACCGCGCCATAGAGCGCGCCCACGCTTTCGAACCCGCCCCGAATTTCATCTAACAACGCCCGATCCTGATCGTCCAGTTCCCCCGGCTGGGGGATGCGCCCTTCGTAGCGGCGATAGGCGAAGCCCAACATGCGGTTGACCAGATTGCCCCAGTTGGCTACCAGTTCATTGTTAATGCGGTCCATGAAGTCTTGCCAGGTGAATTCTACATCCGACGTTTCGGGCGCGATGGCGGTGAGCACATAGCGCCAGGCATCGGCCTGGAATTCTTCCAGCACACTGTTGAACCCAATCACCCGGCCGCGGCTGGTGCTGAACTGTTCGCCGCCCAGGTTCAGATACTCGTTGGCGGGCACGTCGTAGGGTAGATTCAGGAGCGCAGTTGCCGTATCCGGCCCCGCGTTGTAGCCCATCAACATACCCGGCCAAATGATGGTGTGGAACGGGATATTGTCTTTGCCGATGAAGTTGTAGATGCGCGCATTGGGGTTAACGCCCGAATCCCACCACTCGCGCCACGCTTCGGGCGCGCCGTTGAGCGCGGCCCATTCGATTGCCGCGCTCCAATAGCCGATGACGGCATCGTACCAGACGTAGATGCGCTTGGTGGGATAGCCTGCGACGGGGATGGTGATGCCCCAGTCGATATCGCGGGTGATGGGCCGCCCACGCAGCTCGCGCAAGTCCAACTGGCCTTTGGTAAAGTTGAGCACATTGGGTCGCCAGTGGGCTTTGCCGTGCTCAATCCAGTCTGTCAGCGGATCCAGCATCTTTGCCATATCCAGAAAGAAATGTTCGGTGTCGCGCACTTCCAGATCGGTATTGCCCGAAATTTTGGAGCGGGGGTTTTTCAGGTCCAGGGCATCATAGAGCCGTCCACAGTTGTCGCATTGATCGCCGCGCGCATGGGCATAGCCGCAAAAGGGGCAATCGCCCTCTACATAGCGGTCGGCCAGAAAGCGATTGGCCTGGGGATCAAAGAGCTGCTTCTGGGTATCCGTATAGATGTAGCCCGTCTCCAAATGCTGGGTAAACATGCGATGGGTCACATCCCAGTGATTCTGGGTGTCGGTATGGCTATAGAGATCAAAGGTGAGGCCCATTGCCAGACAGCCATTGATGAACATTTCGTGATATTTATCGGCAACGGCGGCGGGCGTCGTGCCCTCGGCATCGGCCTTCAGCGTCACCGGCGTGCCATGCACATCGGATCCGCTGACCATCAACACATCGTTGCCGATCATGCGCTGGTAGCGGGCAAAGATATCGGGCGGCAGATAGGCCCCGGCAATTTGACCAATGTGTTTCTCGCCGTTAGCATAAGGCCAGGCAACGCCTACCAGGATTTTTTCGGCCAAAATTTTTTCGGGTCCGGTGGTCATGGTAAAAGTCCAGTCTAAAAATTCGGAAAAATTCAACAGAAAATCAGTGATAATCGCGTCGGTAATTGGTTCGATGATAAACATTGAACATTTACAGTATAACAAACGCCCTGCCCAATGCCGAAAGCACCATGCCCAGACCTGCTCATGCAACAGGAACGGGCCGGCGTTTGGTGATTGATTGGTGATTGGCAAGTGTATAGAACGCTGATTGTGCCTGCACTAAATGATGTCTAACGCTGCGTGACCCCAACTCTGGAGTGAGAATCGAACATGAAGGCATTTGTTGTGATGGGGCGCGTTTTCAAAGCCGCCTACGAAGAGCTGTTTATCTGCATCTATATGAGCGTGTTGTGGTGGATTGGCACGGTGTTGGTGGTGACCGCGGCGCCGGCAACCGCGGGCCTGTTCCGTGTGACCAACCGCATCGCCAACTACAAGCGGGTGGATAGTTCCTTCTTTTGGGAAGGCGCAAAATTCCAAATTGGGCGCACCTGGCTTTTGTTTATTCTGGCGCTGGGCATTCCCGTTGCCATCGCGTTCAACAGCTATTTCTATATCAATCTGGAAAGCTGGGTGCGCATACTCGGAATTTTCTTCCTCTGGCTGTTTGTCGTGGCTGTGATGGTCGGTCAGTATCTGTTTCCCCTGTTCTGGCAGCAAGACGAGCCGGATTTCAAGCTGATTTTTCGCAATGCTGCCATTCTGGCGTTGAAATATCCCGTCTATACTTTTCTCATGTTGCTCTTTCAACTGCTTTTGCTGGTGCTCAGCGTCTTGCTCACGCTGCCGCTGGTGCTGCTGGCCCCCGCGCTCATCGCCCTGACCGCGAATTTTGCGCTCTGTGGCTTGCTCCAGGAAATGGGCCTCGCGCCCGAACCGCCAGTCATTTCGGGAACCTGATGTCGTCCTACACCTCGCCTCCTGTCTCGCCCCCTATCGCGCCCTATGCGACCGTCGCGGGGACCACGCGCTATCAAGCGCGTTTTGCGCACTTGCCCGCCGACCATTTTCGCCAACGGTATGGCCTGTGGTTGAGCAGCATCGGTTTGGGCAGTTACCTGCAACCCACGCCCCATCTGGTCGGAATGGCAGATGCCACGAGCGATTCACTGGGCGATGCCCAGGGTTATCACGCGGCTGTGGCGCATGCACTGGCGTTGGGCTGCAATGTGCTGGATACCGCTATCAACTATCGAGGCGGGCTTTCGGAACAGGAGGTCGGGCGCGGGTTGGCCGCGGCCATCGCCGCGGGGACCGTGCAGCGCGACGAGGTTCTGCTCTGTAGCAAAGGCGGCTATCTGGCGACCGACCCGGGCACAGGGGAGCAAACTGATGCGCAATCCGGTGAGCAATCCGGCAGACTGGCCGCGGCCACGTTTGATATGAACTTCGACCTGATTGATGATCGTGCTGCTAGCGAAAGTGCGTCGGCTGACGAGGCGGAAGACACAGCCCAGCGTGTGGCCCAGAGTGCGGCGCATGTGGTAGAGGCGGGTTTGGCTTTGCCTGAGGAAATTGTGGGCGACAGCCACTGTATGGCGCCCGCGTTTCTCCACGATCAGATTACGCGCAGTCTGACCAATCTGGGTGTCGAGACTATCGACGTTTACTATCTCCACAACCCCGAAACCCAGTTACAGCAGATTGGCCCCCACGAATTTAAGCAGCGGTTGCGCCGCGCCTTTGAACAGTTGGAAACCGAGGCCGCCGCGGGGCGGATTCGACTCTATGGGGTCGCCACCTGGGATGGCCTGCACGCGGATCGTCAGGATCGCATCTATCTGCCGCTCACCTTGCTGGAACAGATTGCCCGCGAAGTGGGCGGCGAAAAACATCGCTTTCGCTTTGTGCAATTTCCCTATAACATCCTGACACGCACGGCCTTCAGCGCGCATAACCAACCCCTGCCGCAAAAACCTGTGCCGTCAAAATCCCGCGGCGATGCGACTATAGAGGATGCGACGCCGCAATTTGGTCCCGTGTTGGCGGCGGCCATGCAACTGGGGCTGACCGCGGTGACCTCGACCACACTGGCCCAGGGGCGTGTGCTGGATCGTCTGCCGGCCCAGTTTGGCCGCGCGCTGGGCGAATGGGAATCGCGCGCCCAGGCCGCCATTCAATTCAGCCGCAGCACGCCCGGTGTGACCACGGCGCTGGTAGGCATGGGGCGCACCGACCATGTGGACGAAAATCTGGCGGTCGCCCAGCACGCACCGTTGCCCCGCAATCAATTTTTTCGTCTTTTTCAACGCCCCGCGACTTCAGGCCCACCCACAGATAAACCCGCAGATAATACCCCGGACTAGCGTTATGATTGACGCTAACCAATTGATGCCAACTCAAACAACTATATGGCGCGCGACCTGTACCAGATGCGTCGGCACCTGGTGCACATAGCTCAAACCGCACGCCTGGAAAGGCCCAACCATGAGTGATACGCCCGATTTTGCCACTTTTGCCGCCTATCAGCGCGAGTCGCGCAAAACCTGGAACGAAATTCCCATGAATCACCCCATTGTCTATCCCACACTGGGGTTGACGAATGAGACCGGCGAACTGGCCGGAAAAATCAAGAAGATCTTTCGCGATAAGCAAGGTGTGATCAGCGCCCAGGATCGGGAAGATCTGAAAAAAGAGCTGGGCGATATTCTCTGGTACTTCACCCAGATTTGTACCGAACTGGACCTCACGCTGGAAGAGGTGGCCGCGTCGAATATCGACAAGCTGTTCTCGCGGCTGGAACGGGGCAAGATTGGCGGCGACGGGGATGACCGCTAGGGATCGACCCCATGTTGCTCGACGATTTCGCCATCTACCAGCGTGATCTGATAGTGGACCCGATGCGCCAGTTCGTCATCATGGGTGACCATGAGAATAGTCTTGCCCTGATCGACCATGCGCTCGAACAGGCGAAAGACCGAAGATGCGGTGTTAGTATCCAGGTTGCCGGTGGGTTCATCGGCCACAATCAGCGGCGGATCATTTGCCATGGCGCGCGCGATAGCCACGCGCTGTTGCTGTCCACCCGAAATCGCGTTGGGCAGCTTATAAGCATGGTCCGCCATTTCCACCTGATCGAGCAGATCCAGCGCCTTGGCTTCGCGTTCGCTGGATTTGTGGATGTTGCAGAAATCCATAGGCAACATGACATTTTCGATGCAGGTCAGCATGGGCAGCAGTTGGAAAAACTGAAAAATGATGCCGATGGTGCGCCCGCGCCATTCTGCCATAGGGCCTTCTTCCAGCTTGTGGATGGCAGTATCCCCAATAAAAATCTCGCCGCGGGTCGGGCGGTCAATGCCCGTGAGCATGTTGATCAGCGTGGATTTGCCGCTCCCCGATTTGCCCACCACCGCCACAAATTCACCGCGGTCGATGGCGAGATTGATGCCACGCAGGGCCAGAAAATCGCCCGCAGGCGTATCATAAGCTTTGACCACATCCTGGAGCAGAATCAAGGGCCGTTCGGACGCGGGGCGCGCCAGATGCGCCGAGATATCGGTCTGCACGCCGCTCTTGACGCCATTTTTCATGCCGTTGGCGTGCGGCGCGACTGCTTCCGCTGCGCCATCTGTTGTTTTCGCGCCGGTAGCTTCCGCGTTTGTGGCAGAGTTATCGGTTACGGTCACGTCTTCCTCATTCATATTCGTCATTCATAGCTTAACACTTCCCGAACAGTGAGTCTGGATGCTTGACGCGCGGGCAGATAGGAGGCCAGCAACGCCAGCGCGATGACCACTACCAGCCACATGAGCGCGCCGCCGGTGGAGAAAATGTAGGAGGGTGTCGCCTGGAGCAGGGCCACCCCCACCACATTGGTGATGATCTGGCTGGCGGGCAGGGCCACAATGCCGCCGATGATCCAGCTAATCAGACCGATGGT